>WFVA01000140.1 GCA_015491895.1 Albidovulum sp.
CATCCGCCCCCCCGCCCGAGCCGGAAATCCCCGCTGGCACCCCGATGAAGACCCAGACCGTGCGCGAAGCGCTGCGCGATGCCATGGCCGAGGAGATGCGCCGCGACGAGAGCGTTTTCCTGATGGGCGAGGAAGTGGGCCAGTATCAGGGCGCCTACAAGGTGAGCCAGGGCCTGCTTGACGAATTCGGCGAGCGCCGGGTGATCGACACCCCGATCACCGAACAGGGCTTTGCCGGCGTCGGCATCGGCGCGGCCTTCACGGGGCTGAGGCCCATCGTCGAATTCATGACCTTCAACTTCGCCATGCAGGCGATCGACCAGATCATCAATTCGGCCGCGAAAACGCTCTACATGTCGGGCGGGCAGATGAACGTGCCGATCGTGTTTCGCGGCCCCAATGGCGCGGCGGCGCGCGTGGCGGCCCAGCACAGCCAGGATTACGCCGCCTGGTATGCCCATATCCCCGGCCTCAAGGTGGCGATGCCATGGTCGGCCGCGGATGCCAAGGGGCTGCTGAAAACCGCGATCCGCGATCCCAACCCGGTGATCTTCCTCGAAAACGAGATCCTCTACGGCCAGAGCTTCGAGGTGCCCGATATCGAGGATCACACCGTGCCCTTCGGCCGCGCGAAGATCTGGCGCGAGGGCAGCGATCTCACCATCGTGAGCTTCGGCATCGGCATGAAATACGCCACCGAAGCCGCCGAGCGGCTGGCCGAGGAGGGGATCAGCGCCGAGGTGATCGATCTGCGCACCCTGCGCCCGATGGATACGGATACGGTGGTCAGAAGCGTGATGAAAACCAACCGCTGCATCACCGTGGAAGAGGGCTGGCCGGTGTGCTCGATCGGCAGCCAGATTTCCTCGGTGCTGATGCAGGAAGCCTTCGACTATCTCGATGCGCCGGTAATCACCCTCGCCGGCAAGGATGTGCCCATGCCCTATGCCGCCAATCTCGAGCGCCTCGCGCTTGTCACCACCGACGAGGTGGTGGAAGCGGCGCGCCAGGTCACCTATCGCTGAGGAAAACAGCCATGCCGATCGAAATTCTCATGCCCGCGCTCAGCCCCACGATGGAGGAGGGCACGCTTGCCAAATGGCACGTCAGCGAGGGCGACAAGGTGGAATCGGGCGATGCGATCGCCGAGATCGAGACCGACAAGGCGACGATGGAGTTCGAGGCCGTGGATGAAGGGGTGATCGGAAAGATCCTGGTGCCCGAGGGCACGGCGGGGGTGAAGGTGAACACCCCCATCGCCATCCTGCTCGAAGAGGGCGAAAGCGCCGCCGACATCGCGACGGACAAACCCGCCGAACCCGCGCCAGCCGCTGCCCCATCGGCCCCGGCCAGCCAGCCCGACGCCGCCAAGGCACCTGCCGCGCCCGCCGCCCCCGCGCCCGAGGGCAGGCGCATCTTCGCCTCGCCGCTGGCGCGCCGGCTGGCGGCCGAAAAGGGCATCGATCTCGCCACCCTCAAGGGCTCGGGCCCGCGCGGGCGCATCGTCAGGGCCGATGTGGAGGCCGCCACCGCGGCTGCGAAAGCCCCCGCCGCCACCCCGGCGCCTGCCGCAACCCCGGCGCCCGCCGCTGCCCAGGGCCCCAGCCCGGATCAGATCGCCGCCCTCTATCAGGGCCGCGAATACGAGGAGATCCCGCTCGACGGCATGCGCCGCATCATCGCCGAGCGCCTCACCGAGGCCAAGCAGACGATCCCGCATTTCTACCTGCGCCGCGATATCCGCATCGATGCCCTGCTCGCGCTGCGCAAGCAGATGAACGAAGCCCTCGCGGGGCGCGAAATCAGGCTCTCGGTCAATGATTTCATCATCAAGGCCTCCGCGCTCGCGCTTCAGCAGGTGCCCGAGGCCAATGCCGTCTGGGCCGGCGATCGCATCCTGCAGCTGAAGCCTTCCGATGTGGCTGTGGCGGTGGCCGTCGAGGGCGGGCTCTTCACCCCGGTCATCAAGGATGCCGAGAAGAAGCCCCTATCAGCGCTTTCAGCCGAGATGAAGGATCTCGCCGAACGCGCCCGCAACCGCCGCCTCGCCCCCGAGGAATACCAGGGCGGCAGCTTCGCCATCTCCAATCTCGGCATGTTCGGGATCGACAATTTCGACGCCGTGATCAACCCGCCCCACGGCGCCATCCTGGCCGTCGGCGCGGGCAAAAAACGCCCGATCGTCGCCGATGACGGCACGA
The DNA here is from genome assembly GCA_015491895.1 of Albidovulum sp. Lineage (GTDB taxonomy): Bacteria > Pseudomonadota > Alphaproteobacteria > Rhodobacterales > Rhodobacteraceae > WFVA01. The sequence goes on from WFVA01000140.1 coordinate 2,202, forward strand.
TCGAACCCGCCACCGTGATGTCGGTCACGCTTTCGGTGGATCACCGGGTGATCGACGGCGCGCTCGGCGCGCGCCTCCTCGCCGCCATCGTCAACAATCTCGAGAACCCGCTCGCCATGCTGGCCTGAGCGGGCCGCTCCCCTCACATCACTGGTCGGCAAATATCCCGAGGGCGCGGGGGCAGCGCCCCCGCCCTTCTCCCCCCTTCTCCCTCTGCGGCGGCCTCCCGCCGCCTCACTCGTCCGCCAGCAGCTGATCCATGTTCACCGAGGGCTGGCTGCAGCCGGCCTCGCCCACCACCCGTGCCGGCACGCCGGCCACGGTTGTGCGC
>WFVA01000141.1 GCA_015491895.1 Albidovulum sp.
GCGGCGGTCAGAACCACCCAGTCAACGGTCACGGCGCCGGATTCGTCACGGGCGAAATTCTTGATGAGGTTCAGCATTGTCTTTCCTTTCAGTGGTCTTGCATTCGCTTGCATTCATCTCTCACCAGGCGATCCCTGCCGCCTTGGTATGAGCCTATAAGGCCACCGGATTCGGGCGTGAATTGGGCAGGCGCAGAACGATTTCTGGAAAATGTTAATACAATATTAAGGCTGCGGGAGATGCGGGCCGGAACGGGGCGCCGGAAAGGGCGCAGAAAAAGGGCCGCGCCCCTGCGGGTGCGGCCCCTGTCTTTTCGGCTTGCGGCGCGGATCAGTTCACCGAAACGCTGCCCACGGCCTGCGAGATCTTGGTGCCGAGCGCGTCGGTGGAGCTGCGCACGCTCGCCACGACGGCAATGCCCAGGCCCACGATCGCGGCGGTCAGAACCACCCAGTCAACGGTCACGGCGCCGGATTCGTCACGGGCGAAATTCTTGATGAGGTTCAGCATGATGTTTTCCCTTCGATACACTTGCATTCATCGGCCAGCCAACTGCCGGGCCATTCTCACCTAACGACACAGACCATATGGAAATACACTCTGCCGCTTCGGTATGCGGATATATAGCCGTCGGATTGGGGCAAGAGTTAGGCATCGCGCGTACAAAATTGAGCAATTCTTAATTTTTTCGGCAAATCAGCGTAACATCCTGATCTTGAAAGAAATATTATTTGCAAAAAACACACACTGCCGGATTTCACGCATCAGATACGCCCCGCTGGGGGTGCGTTTTTCCCCATATCCGGCATAATCACTGGCAAAATCGGCATGAATTTGCAAGATGGGCAACAATGAAATCATCGGGGCAGAGCAGGAACCGCATGAAGCGGCGCTTCGTATCAGGACTCACGGCGGCAATCATGTGCTGTGCCGCGCCGGCCCTGGCCGAGGGGGCGGGGCGTTACCCGGATTTCGCCCCGAAATTCATGAAACCACCGGCCAGAGGCGCGCCGCCGCCGCCGCTTGTCCAGGTGGACCCGGAGGCCCAGCGCCGGCGCATGGCCGCGCTTCCCAGGCCGGGCGCAAGTGCGCGCGAAAAGAGAGAGGCGGGTGAGAACCCGCAGCCCGCCGCACTTCCCGCCACCGCGCCGGACAGGATGGACTGGTTCTGGCAGGCCGTTTCGCCCGCGCTTGCCGATACAGGCCCGGCGCGCTTCCAGCGCGCGCTCGAACAGCTTGCCAAGGCCCCGCCGGGCAAGGCCGTGCCGAGCCCGCGCCTTGGCGTGCTCAAGGAAATCGCCATGAACCACGGTGCCGAGATCCTGAAAACCACGGCTGGGAAGAGGGTATCCCCGGCGCTGGTGCTGGCGGTGATCGCTGTCGAATCCGCCGGGCGCAGCGAGGCGCTCTCGAGCGCTGGCGCGGAGGGGCTGATGCAGCTCATCCCCGATACCGCCGCGCGCTTCGGCGTAAGCGATGCAACCGATGCCGCCCAGAACATCAAGGGCGGCGTGGCCTATCTCGATTGGCTGATGGGCGAATTCGGCGGCGATCCGGTGATGGTGCTGGCAGCCTACAACGCGGGCGAAAATGCCGTGCGCAAGAGCGGCGGCGTGCCGCCCTTTGCCGAAACCCGCGCCTATGTGCCCAAGGTGCTCGCCGCCTGGAAGGTGGCACGCCAGCTGTGCCGCACCCCGCCCGAGCTTGTTTCGGACGGCTGCGTCTTCACCGTGATGGGGGGGGCTCCCGATGGCTGACGAAAAGCCCCTCGTGCTGGATGTGGACGGCACGTTCCTGAAAACGGACATCCTTTACGAATGTTTCTGGGCCGGACTCGGGCAGGACCCGATCGCCACGATGAAGGCGAGCCTCGCCCATCTGCGCCATCCCGCCCGCCTCAAGCGCGCGCTGTGCGAAATCACCGATCTGCGCACCGATCTCCTGCCCGTGCACCCGGAGATCGGCGATCTTGCCCGCCAGATGGCGGCGGAGGGGCGCGAGGTGGTGCTGGCCTCGGCTTCCGACGCGCGCATCGTCTCCCGCATCGCCGCCGATCACGGGCTGAGCGAGCGCGTCTTCGCTTCCGATGGCGAAATCAACCTCAAGGGCGCGGCCAAGGCCGGGGCGCTGGTGGAGGCCTATGGCGAGGAGGGGTTCCATTACGCCGGCAATGATCGCAGCGACAAGGCGATCTGGGATCATGCCGACGGGGTGATCATGGTGGGCGACCTGCCCCGCATCGAGCAATCGCTGCTGGCGGCGGGCAGGGAGGTGGCGAAATATCCGGGGGGCTGGCGCTGGCGCGATCTCCTGCGGGCGCTCAGGCCCCATCAATGGGTGAAGAACGTGCTTCTCTTCCTGCCCATGCTGGCGGCGCATGATTTTTCCCTGCACACCTTCCTTCTGGTGCTGCTCGGGATCGTTTCCTTCTCGGCCGCGGCCTCGGCGATCTATATCGTCAACGATCTCCTCGATCTCGAGGCCGACCGCCTGCACGTGAAGAAAAGGCACCGCCCCTTCGCCAGCGGCGCGGTGCCGATCCGGGCGGGCATGGCGGCCTTCGTTTTTCTCGTGGCCTTCGCGCTTGGCATCGGGGCGTGGCTCGGCGGGGCCTTCCTGCTGACGCTGATCGCCTACATGCTGCTCTCGCTCGCCTATTCGCTGAAACTGAAGCGCATGCGCTGGGTGGATATTGCCGTTCTGGCCACCCTTTACACCCTGCGCGTGGTGGCCGGCGCGGCGGCGAGCCGGGTGGATGCTTCCGTCTTCATGCTGATCTTCATCTTCCCGGTGTTCTTCACCCTTGGCGCGGTGAAGCGGATGACGGAACTGGCGCTTGCGAAGGATGACGCGCGCCTGCCGGGGCGGGGCTACGGGCGGGCGGATCGCGATGATCTGCTGAACATGGCCGGGATCGGCATCGCCGCCGCGCTGGTGATCTTCTTTCTCTACAGCTTCACCGATCAGGCGCGCACGCTCTACCCCACGCGCTGGCTCCTGTGGGTGGCGCTCGTTCCGATCGCCTGGTGGCTCATCCGCATGGTGCGGCTTGGCTATCTCGGCCGGCAGGATTACGATCCGATCGTGTTTGCCCTGAGCGACAAGCGCGGCCTCGGGCTGATCATGCTGGTGCTGGCGCTGATGTTCTATGCCGCGGGGCTGTGGCAGGAGTGGTTTGCGGCGCTTTTCGGCGGCTGAGGTAGAGCCTTGGACAACGCTCCATGCGGGGGCTGCCTGACTTCCTACCGGCCCCCGCCCCGCGCGCCCGGGGATATTTGCGGACCAATGATGAGGGAACATGGGCGAAACTGACGGTGCGGTGCTTTCGGGGATCCGGGTTCTGGATGCGGCGAGCTTCATCGCCGGGCCGAGCTGTGCGGCGCTTCTTGCGGAGTTCGGCGCCGATGTGATCAAGGTGGAGCACCCCGCGGGCGGCGATCCGCTGCGCCGGCTCGGCACGCCGGCCGGTGAGACGGGGGATTCGCTCCTGTGGCTCAACGAGGGGCGCAACAAGCGCTCCGTCACGCTTGATCTGAAGCATCCCGAGGGGGCGGCGCTTTTTCAGCGGCTTGCGGAAAGGGCGGATGTGCTGTGCGAAAATTTCCGCCCCGGCACGCTCGAGCGCTGGGGGATCGGGCCCGATGTGCTGCAGGCGCGAAATCCGGGGCTGATCCTGCTCAGGATCTCGGGCTTCGGCCAGGAGGGGCCATATGCAGCGCGCCCCGGATTTGCGCGCATCGCCCATGCGGTGGGCGGGCTTGCCCATCTGACCGGCGAGGAAGGCGGGCCGCCGCTCACGCCCGGGTCCACCTCGCTTGCCGATTACATGTCGGGGCTTTACGGGGTGATCGGGGTGCTCTTGGCACTGCGCCACCGCGATGCCACGGGTGAGGGGCAGGTGATCGACGTGGCGCTTTATGAATCGGTTTTCCGCGCGCTTGACGAGATCGCGCCGGCCTTCGCGCTTGCCGGCAAGGTGCGGGGGCGGCAGGGCGTGGGCACGGTGAACGCCTGCCCGCACGGCCACTTCGAGGCGGCCGATGGCAAGTGGCTCGCCATCGCCTGCACCAGTGATCGCATGTTTGCGCGCCTGGCCGAAGTGATGGGGCGCCCAGAGCTTGCCGCCGCCGATCGCTTCGGCCCGCTGCAGGCCCGGCTTGCGGCAACGGACGAGGTGAACGGGATCGTGGCCGCATGGTGCGCCTCCCGCCCCCGCGACGAGATCGTGGAGATCTGCGCGGCGGGGGATGTGCCCTGCGGGCCGGTGCTCTCGATCGATGACATCATGGCCGATCCCCATTACCGCGCCCGCGGCACGCTCATCGAGATCGAGGTGCCGGGGATCGGCCATGATGTCATCGATCGAGAGCACCGGCCCGC
>WFVA01000142.1 GCA_015491895.1 Albidovulum sp.
CCGTTTACGGAATGGTGATGCGCGCGCTCCCCGCAGATCAGCCGCGCGAGCGCATCATGATGCTGGGCGATACGCTTCATACCGATATTCTCGGCGCCCAGGCGCAGGGCTGGCAGGCGGGGCTGGTCACGGAACACGGGCTGTTTGCGGGGCTTGACGTACGCCCCTTTATCGAAGCCTCCGGGATCCGGCCCGACTGGATCATGCCGTCGATCTAGGGCGATAAGCCCGGCCGATGGGCCGGCGGTGAAGGCGGGATGCCTCCGGCGGGGATATTTATGGACCAATGATGGGAGAAGATCGCCTCAGCGGGCGGCCCAGCGGCGGAAGGTGCGGGCGAGGGCGGGATCGGAGGTGAGGCGCATGTCGGTGTCATGCGCGGGGGTATCGTCGTTCTGCCAGGTTTCGTTCCACCAGGAATAGCCGATGAGGGCGGGCCAGCGGCCGCTGTGGATGAGCCGCAGCGCCTTTTCGGCCCAGGCGGCGGCCGGCTCATGCGGGTTGTGCACATCGGTGCCGAATTCGGCGATGATGACGGGCTTTGCCGGCGCCATTGCGTGCAGGCGTTTCATGGTGCCTTCGATGGCGGAAAAGGGTGTTGGATCGGTTTCCTCCGGCCCCTGCATGGAGTAGAGCGAAACGCCCAGCCAATCGATGTATTGATCGCCGGGGTAGTAGTTTTCGAAGCGGTTCCAGCGCTTTTGCGGATCGTCGGACCAATTGACGTGAAACACCCAGATCACGTTGCTGGCGCCGTTGGCGCGGGCCAGGTCGATGATGTGGCGGTAGGCGGCGACGAAGCGCGCGGGGCCTTTCTGCCGGCCATTCCAGCGGCCGTTCCAGGGGAACCAGGCGCCGTTCATCTCGGTGCCGTATTCGGCGATGATCGGGGTTCCGAAGCGGGCGGCGGCGCGCATCCAGCGGCTGAGATCGGCATCGAAATCCCCCCGCGCGATGCGGCTGAGGGTGAAGCGGGGCTCGCGGTGATCGGTCTCGGGATCGGAGCGCAGCATGAGGCGTATATATGGAATGGCACCGCGCTTGCGGATCCAGCGGACGGTGGCGGCGGGGAAGGCGCGCGTGCGATACCAGTTGTGCGAGAACATGACCCAGTCCACCCGCCGGCCGGCGGCGCGCTCGAAGGCGGTGACATCGGCGGGGGCGATGTCATCCTCCTCGCCCGTGCGCCCGCCGGGGTAGGCGCCAAAGAGGAGCCTGCCGCCCTCGGGCTTCACGGCGCGCAGAGCCGTTTCGTGGGGCATGGCCTTGGCCTGAAGGGCGGCCGGCATCGCCGAGGCGATGAGCAGGATCAGGATACGCGCTGCGGCCTTCATTCCCGCTTGCCGGCGAAGCGCTCCTGCCATTCGGCGCGCTGCTCATCGCTGATCTTGGCGAAGAGCACAGCGGGCACAGTGAAGGCGTGTCCGGGCGGCAGTGCGGCGAGCGCCTCTTTCACATCGCCGGGCCAGGGCGTGCCTTCGGCCTTCACCGCCGCAAGCATCGCTTGGGCGGCATCGGGGATGAAGGGCGCCGAAAGCACCGCGTAGAAGGGGATCAGATTGAGCGCGAGGCGGATGATCGCGGCGGCGCGGGCGGGATCCTCCTTGAAGGCGGCCCAGGGGGCGGCGGATTGCAGATATTCGTTGCCCGCCGCCCAGATGGCGCGCAGCGCCGAGGCCGCCTTGCGGATTTCCATGGCGTCCATATGCGCCTCGTAAGCCTTGAGGCGGCGCGAAAGCTCCTCGATCAGCGCTTCTTCCGCTTCGCCCCATTCGCCGCCCTCGGGCACCGTTTCGCCAAAGCGCGCGCGGCAGAACTTGGTGACGCGGGAGACGAAATTGCCCAGCACGTCAGCCAGATCCTTGTTGACGCTGGCCTGGAAGTTCTCCCAGGTGAATTCGCTGTCGGAGCTTTCGGGCACGTGGCTCAGAAGCCACCAGCGCCAGTAATCGGCGGGCAGGATCGAGAGCGCCTGATCCATGAACACGCCGCGCCCCTGGCTGGTGGAGAACTGGCCGCCATCGTAATTGAGGTAGTTGAAGCTCTTGATGTAATCGACAAGCTTCCACGGCTCGCCCGAGCCCATGAGCGTGGCGGGGAAGGAAAGCGTGTGGAAGGGCACGTTGTCCTTGCCCATGAACTGGATGTAGCGCACGTCTCCCGCGCCCTCATCCTCGCGCCACCAGCGCCGCCAGGCGGCATCGTCGAGGCCCTGCGCTTCGGCCCATTCGGCGGTGGCGCCGATATATTCGATCGGGGCGTCGAACCACACGTAGAACACCTTGCCTTCCATGCCCTCCCAGGGCGCGCCCGGAAACTGCGCCGGCACGCCCCAGGTGAGATCGCGGGTGATGCCGCGATCCTGGAGGCCCTCGCCGTCATCAAGCCATTTCTTCGCGATCGAGGTGGTGAGAACGGGCCAGTCCTGCTTGCTGTCGATCCAATCGCGCAGGCGGTCGCGCAGCTTCGATTGCAGCAGGTAGAGGTGCCTGGTTTCGCGCAGCTCCAGATCGGTGGAGCCCGAGATCGCCGAGCGGGGCTCGATCAGCTCGGTGGGTTCGAGCTGCCTGGTGCAGTTCTCGCACTGATCGCCGCGCGCGCGCTCGTAGCCGCATTCGGGGCAGATGCCTTCCACGTAGCGATCGGGCAGGAAGCGGCCATCGGCCTTCGAATACATCTGCCGCTCGGTGCGGATCTCCATCAGGCCGTTTTCCCACAGTTTCTTCGCGAAATGCTGGGTGAGTTCACGGTTCTGCCGGCTCGAGGAGCGGCCGTAATGATCGAAGGAGAGGCGGAAACCGCTCGCAAGCCCGGCCTGCACTTCGTGCATCTCATCGCAGTATTCGGCCACCGGCTTGCCCGCCTTGGCGGCGGCCAACTCGGCCGGCGTGCCGTGTTCGTCGGTGGCGCAGACGAACATCACGTCATGGCCGCGCGCGCGCATGTAGCGGGCGTGGAGATCGGCCGGAAGCTGGCTGCCCACCAGGTTGCCGAGATGCTTGATCCCGTTGATGTAGGGCAGGGCGGATGTGATCAGAATGCGTGCCATATGTGTTCCCCGATGTGCTCGGGCAGGCTTTACAGCATGGGGCGGGGGCATTCCAGAGGGGAAAACGGGCGCGCGGCCTTACGGCTGGCGCCCGATTCGGCGGATGCGGGCGATGATGCGCAGATCGATCTTCGGCCCCACGATGTCGCGATAGCCCGAGGCGGCGAAATCATGCCGGTTCAGCGCGCCCGTGAGCAGAACCGTCAGCTGCGAGAGATCGCCCTTGGGCCGGCCCTTCTGGCGAAAAAGCTGCGCCTCGAGCGCCAGCGGGCGGGTAATGCCGCGGATGGTGACGAGCCCTTCGACGATCGCGCCATTGCCCCGCCGGGTGATCCACGTGGTGCGAAACCTGATTTCGGGGTATCTTGCCACATGGAGCACGGAGGGCGAACGCAGGGCTTCGGTGGCGTAGAACACGCCGCCACGGGCGCGTTTCACATCGAGCACTACATCGATGGTCGATTTCGAGAAATCGGCGAAATCGATTCGGATATCGGCCTGTTTCACCGGCATGTGCCCCTTCATCGGTTCGCCATTCAGCCGGTAGGCAAAGCCGACACGGGATTTCTCCGCCTCGAGCGCATAGGCTTGAGGCGCCGCGTTGCCCGATGGGGCGGAAAGGGCGCCGATGCTCAAAAGCAGGGCCGCCAGCAGCATGCGCATCATGTCCTCATGTCTTCCCTTGTTCGCAGGGGCAGATTATCACCGATCCGGCCCATTGCCGTTCATTTCCCCGTGAGTCTTTCCCGGGAGCCGCCCCCTGTGCGCGGGCGGCCTCCGCCCGGGTTGCAGATAGGCGGAAGAATGGTGTTTGCAGCCTGTTGCGTTCGTGTATGCTGGGCCGGCTGACAGGACAAAGCAGGGAGATACCGGAATGAAACCGATCATGAATGCCTTCGCCGCGCTGGCGCTTGCAATCGCCGGAGTGCTGGCGCCATCGCTGCCGGCCGCGGCGGAAGGCAGGACGCATCACATCGCGATCCATGTGGATCAGAACGATCCCAAGGTGATCAACATGGCGCTCAACAACGTGCAGAACATCAGGAAATACTACGACTCCGTGGGTGACGAGGTGGTGATCGAGGTCGTGGCCTACGGGCCGGGGCTTGTCATGTTCATCCCCGGCAAGAGCCCGGTGGAGGATCGCATCAAGACCCTCGCCCTCGAACTGGACAACCTCTCCTTTTCGGCCTGCGGCAACACGAGGCGCAAGATGAGCGCGAAACTGGGCCACGAGGTGCCGATCATGGAAGAGGCCGGCGTGGTGCCATCGGGCGTGGTGCGGCTTGTGGAGCTTCAGGAAGAGGGCTACGCCTATATTCGCCCCTGAGCGGGGCCATCAGGCTGCCCTCGAAACGCATCCCCGAGAGGTGGGAAAGAGAAATCGCAGGCGGGGTATCCCCAGGGGATGCCCCCTTCCACAGCGGAGACGATCATGCGCAGGATTCCCCTCGGCCGCTCCGGCCTTGAAGTGCCTGAACTTTGCCTCGGCACCATGACATGGGGCACACAGAACACCCTTGAAGAGGCCCATGAACAGATCGACATGGCGCTCGATCACGGGGTGGATTTCATCGATACGGCGGAGATGTATCCCGTCAATCCGGTTTCGGCCGAAAACGTGGGCAGGACGGAAAGCATCATCGGCGAGTGGTTCGCCCGCACCGGGCGGCGGGGCGATGTGATCCTTGCCACCAAGATCACCGGCGCCAACGGCGGCTTCGTGCGCGCCGGTGCGGGGATTTCTTCGGCCGCGATCCGCGAGGCGGTGGAAGGATCGCTCAGGCGCCTTCAGACCGATTACATCGATCTCTACCAGCTTCACTGGCCCAACCGCGGCTCCTACCACTTCCGTCAGAACTGGGATTTCGACCCTTCCGGTCAGAACCGCGAGCAAACGCTCGATCACATGCGCGATGTGCTGGGCGAATTGCAGCGCCAGGTGGCGGCCGGCAGGATCCGCCATGTGGGGCTCAGCAACGAAAGCGCCTGGGGCACGGCGATGTGGCTTCGGCTGGCCGAGGAGATGGGCGCGCCGCGCATGGTCTCGATCCAGAACGAATATTCGCTCCTCTGCCGGCTGTTCGATACCGATCTGGCGGAACTCGGCGTGAACGAGGATGTGACGCTTCTCGCCTATTCCCCCCTCGCCGCCGGGCTTCTGAGCGGCAAATACGCCCCGGACGTGACCCCTCCGGGATCGCGCCGCAGCCTCAATCCCGAACTCGGCGGGCGGATCACGCCCCGCGTCTGGCCGGCGATCGATGCCTACGGGGCCATCGCCGAGCGCCATGGCCTCTCCCTGCCGCAGATGGCCTTGGCCTGGCTGCGCACCCGCCCCTTCGCCACTTCCGCGATCTTCGGCGCCACCCGGCCCGAGCATGTGAAAACGGCTGTGGAAAGCACGGCCCTCGCGCTTGGTCCCGAGGTGCTGGCGGAGATTTCCGCCGCCCACAAGGCGCATCCCATGCCGTTCTGAGGGGTGGCGTATGAGCAAGCTGCCAGAAGGCATCACCCGCCCCATCGAAACCCATCGCCGCCGCGTGCCCGATGAGTGGCTCGATTACAACGGCCACATGAACGAAGCGCGTTACCTTCAGGCCTTCAGCGATGCCTCCGACAGCTTCATGGCGATGATCGGTGCTGGCCCCGATTACATCGCGCGCGGGCGGAGCTACTTCACCGTCGAAAGCCACCTGCGCCACCTCGGCGAGGCGCGCGCGGGTGATGAAATCCGGGTGCTTACCCAGTGCCTCGGGGCGGCGGGAAAGAAGATGCACCTTTTCCATTTCCTCTGGCGCGGCGAAGATCTGATCGCCACCGGAGAGCACATGCTGATCCATGTGAGCCTCGAGAGCCGGCGCGCCTGCGATCCGGCGCCCGAGGTGCTTGCCCGCCTCGAAGGGATCGCCGCCGCCCATGCTTCGCTGCCGCTGCCTGAGGGCGCGGGCCGGGCCGTGGGGCAGAAGGCCTGACAACCTGACGGCCTGACGGCTCGACAATCCCGCCCCCCGTTGCGATAAGCGCCGCCATGGGGCTCTGGATCCCGATAACCATCTTCGCGGCCTTCGTGCAGAACCTGCGCTTCATGCTGCAAAAGCACCTGAAGGCAACCCGGCTTTCCTCGGCCGGGGCCACCTTCGCGCGCTCCGTGTTCGCCGCGCCCATGGCGCTTGTGCTGCTCGCCGCCCTGCTTCTCGCCACCGGGCAGGGGCTGCCCCGCCCCGATCTGCGCTTTGCCGGCTTCGCCGCCCTCGGCGCGGTGGCGCAGCTTCTGGCCACGGTTGCCATGGTGGCGCTTTTCGCCGAGCGCAACTTCGCCACCGGCATCACCTTCAAGAAGACGGAAGTGCTGCTTGCGGGGCTCGCCGGCTGGGTGATCCTCGGCGAGGCCATTGCGCAATCGGGCTGGGTGGCGATCCTGATCGGCTTCGCGGGGCTGGTGCTCCTCTCCGCGCCGCCGGGCGAAGCCCTCGCCCGCCTCTCATCGATCAGGAACCGCGCGAGCTTCCTCGGCCTCTCGGCGGGGCTTCTCTTCGCCATCTCGGCGGTGAGCTTTCGCGGCGCATTGATTTCGCTCGATGGCAGCCTGCTCATCATTCGGGTGGTGCTGGCCGTCTTCTGCGTGACGGCCCTGCAGAGCCTAATCCTCGGGCTCTGGCTCGGGCTGCGCGAGGCGGGCGAGATCGGCCGGGTGTTCCGCCACTGGCGGATCACGTCGCTCGTGGGGCTGACGAGCGTGCTCGGCACCATCGCCTGGTTTGCTGCCTTTTCCCTGCAGACGGCCGCCTATGTGAAGGCGCTCGGGCAGATCGAGCTCCTGTTCAGCTTCATCGCCGGGGCCTTCTGGTTTCGCGAAAGGCACAGCCGGCGCGAGCTTCTGGCCATGGGGCTGATCGTGGCCTCGATCCTGCTGCTCATCCTTCTCCACTGAGTTTGCCTGCGGGGCGGTTTTCGCCAAGGGGAGCGGCGGCGAGCGGGCTTTCGCCGCCGAGGCGCAGGAAGAGGCTTTCCTCATCCCGGTTGCGAAAGAAGGGCACGCTCTCGGGCACGCGCCTGCCTGCGCACAGCATCGCCGCCACCTCGGCCAGCACCACTTCGGTGATGAAGGGGAGGTTGAAGCGGCGCACCTCGTCGAGCGGGATCCACTGGAGGTGGGAAAGCTCGTCGCAGGCGCGGGAGAAATCATCCGGGTCGCTGGCAAGGGAAGCGGCATCGGCGAGGAAGAAGCGGGCGTCGAAACGGCGCGGACGGCCCGGCGGGGTGATGGCGCGGAAGATGAATCGAAGCGGCGCGCCGCTCGGCCGGTATCCGGTGGCGGCGTAGCTTTCCCAGCCCTCGGGCGGCGGGGCGGGCCAGGCGCCGGGCGCGCCCAGCAGCAGGCCGGTCTCCTCCCAGAGTTCGCGGATGGCCCCGGCCACCAGAGCATCGGGGAGATCGGGCGCTGTTTCCCGGGCAAGGCGCGTGCGGCAGGGCTCGGGCAGGGGCGCGGCCAGGGAGGCGGCACGATCCGCCGCATCTATGGCGCCGCCGGGAAAGACGAATTTTTCCGGCATGAAGGCCGCGCGCGCGCCGCGCTGGCCCATCAGCACCTTCGGCGCTCCCGCGCCATCATCGCGCAGCAGGATGAGGGTTGCCGCATCGCGTATCGCCACTTCGTTCATTCCCGCCCTCCGGCCCGGTGAGGGGCCTGCGCGCAGCCGACTCAGCGTTCGCCGCCGAAGCCATGCATGCGCTTGGCCCATTGTATGGCCACAAACATGCCCTTGAGGCGCGGAAGAAGGAAGAGCGAAAGCGCGATCACGCCGAGGCCGAAGATCGTCATCAGCACGAGCGGCTCGGGCCTGTATTCCATGAAGACGATCAGCAGCGCGGGGGCCATGATATGGCCGACGATCAGGATCGTCATATAGGCCGGGCCGTCATCGGCGCGCTGATGGCTCAGATCCTCATCGCAGACGGGGCAGCTTTCCCGCACCTTGAGATAGCCGCGAAACAGCGATCCCGCCCCGCAGGAGGGGCACCTGCGGCGCAGGCCCCGCAGCACCGCAGGCTTCAGGGGGCGATCCTCGAGGGGTGTCGGGGGGTGGATCATTTCGCTCATGTGATCTTCTCCTGTCTCGCGGGTGAATAACGGGTAGCAGGATTTTCCGGGCCTGTCGTGAGGATAGATGGCCGCAGCCGGGGAAGCGGCGGGTGTGGCCGCGGGGGCGGATGTGCGCCCCCGTCGTTACGCGGTGCTTTCGGGGAATTCCCGCGTCCGGTTCCCCTCAGGCTGCCGAACGGCTGATGTTCACCTGATTGCGGCCGTGGGATTTGGCCGCGTAGAGCGCGCGATCGGCCTGTTCGATCAGCTCTTCCACGCCGGGGGCCGCCTCGCTCCCCCCGCCAAGCGCGACGCCGATGCTGAGGCTCACGAAGAGGGGGGAATCGCTCCTGGGCAGGCGGATCGGATTTTCAATGATGCGCCGGCGGATCCTTTCCGCCGCCCTTCTCGCCTGGTTGATATTCGTGTCCGGCATGACGATCAGGAATTCCTCCCCCCCGATGCGTGCCAGCAGATCCGCGCCGCGGATTTCCGAGCGCAGCCGCGCGGCCACCTCCCGCAGCACGATATCGCCCCCGCCGTGGCCGTGGCGATCGTTGACCTGCTTGAAACGGTCGAGATCGAGCAGCATGAGGGCAAAGGGGCGCCCCGAGGCCCGGGCCTGGCTGGCGATCCGGCGCAGGCTCGCCATGGCAAAGCGGCGGTTGTGCAGCCCGGTCAGGGGATCCGTGACGGCGAGGCGAAGGCCGTTGCGCAGGGTTTCGCGCAGCCTGTCGGCCTGCTGCTTGCGGGCGATCTGGCGGCTGAGGCGCAAGGCGAGCTCTTCGCCGTCAAACCCGGCGAAGAGGATCTCGTTGGCGCCGAGATCGAGCGCCTTGGCGCCCCAGGCGGCGGCCGGTTCCCGCCCCGGCTCTTCTTCGGGCAGGATCACGATGATGCCGGCATGGCGGGTGCGGGCGCGGCTCCTGAGCTCGCTGATCAGGTAGAGCCCGTCATCCGAAGAGCCGGTGCCGCCTTCGAGCACGAAGATCCCCGGCGCGGGATCGCTTTCGGCCACCGTCAGCGCCTCGCTGCGCCCCAGCGCCTTGATCTGCCCCCCGATCCCCTCCTTTTCGTAGGCTCCGAGCGCATCGAGCCAGGCGCGCGTGGTTTCGCGCTTTCGCGCGATGAGCACCACGTCACAGGGCGGGGAGAAGCTGTGAGCGGGCTCGGCGAAGCCAAGCTCCCGTCCGGTGATTTCGCGGTTCATGCCATCATGCATGCGCAGTTCCTCATCCGAATCCCTGGTGCGCAGGATATTGCGCACCCGCGCCAGAAGCAGCGCTTCGTTGACGGGCTTGTGCAGGAAATCCTCCGCCCCGGCGCGCAGCGCCTCGATCCGGGCTTCACGCGCGCTGCGCGCGCTGATGATGAGCACCGGAATATCGGCGGTTTTCGGGTTCTGCCTCAGCCTGCGGCAGGTTTCGATGGCGTTCATGTCCGGCAGATCGAGAGCGAGCAGGATGAGATCGGGCCGCTCGTGCCCGGCCATGGCAATGGCCTCCGCCCCGCTGCCCGCCTGCAGGACCTCGTAAAAGGCCGCCGAAAGCTTCACGTTGAGGGCGATGCGGTTGGTGGTGACATCATCGGCTATCAGGATGCGCCCGGCCATGGGACCTCTTCGAATTGATTCAATTTGCGCTGTTCTTCCTCATTCTTTGGTGAGATTGGTTAAGAAATCCTTTCGGTTTCCTTCACGGGGGTGTGATGCAGGGCGAACAGGCGGAAATCATCGCATTGCAGGCGCTGGGCTGGCTGGCGGGGAATGAGGAATTGCTGCCTGTATTTCTTGGGGCTACGGGAGCGGACGGCGCCGATCTGCGCGCGCGGGCGGGAGATGCGGAATTTCTGGCCTCGGTGCTCGATTTCCTGCTGATGGACGATCAATGGGTGCTCGAATGCACCTCCACCATCGCCGAGCCCCCCGAATCGCTCATGCGCGCGCGCATGTATCTTCCCGGTGGTGACGCGGTGAACTGGACCTGACCGCGGATCGATTGCTCAGAGGTCGATTTCCAGCACGCCCCCGGGCTTTGCCGCGCGCGATTGGCACAGGATGATCTTCTCTTCCCGCTCGGCATTGGAGAGCACGAAATCGCGGTGCTCCGCCTCGCCCGAAACCAGCCTGCACTGGCACACGCCACACAGCCCGTCGGCACATTTCACATCCACATGCACGCCGGCTTCGCTGAGGGCGTCCGTTGCGCTCTGATCGGCCGCCACCGCGATCTCGCGCCCCGATCGCAGGAGGCGCAGGGTGAAGGGGTGGTTTTCGTATTCCGGCGTTTCGGGCGGCGTGAAATATTCGCGGTGCAGGGCCTCTTCGGGAAAGCCGGCCTCACGGGCCGCCGCAAGCACCGCCTCCATGTAGGCATCCGGCCCGCAGGTGTAGAGATGCGCGCTTGGGCGGTGGCGCAGGATCGCCGGGAAATCGGCGCGGCTGCCCTCGGCGGAGATGTGGTAATGCACGCGCTCGGCCCAGGGGGCGGAGGAGAGCATTTCCATGAAGGCAGCTTCGGCGCGGTTCGGGGCGCTGTAGTGGAGCGCAAAATCACGCCCCAGCGCATGCAGCCGGTGCGCCATGGCGATCATCGGGGTTATGCCGATGCCACCGCCCATCAGCCAGGTGAAGGAGGCGCCCTCATCGAGCGGAAAATGGTTGATCGGGCGCGAGACGAACACCCGCCGGCCCTTCTCGAAGATCCGGTGCATCAAGGCCGAGCCGCCCCGCCCCGCATCCTCGCGCAATACGGCGATCAGGTATTTCGACGGATCGGCCGGATCTCCGCAGAGCGAATACTGGCGGAAGAACTCGGGCGCCACCACCACATCGATATGCGCGCCGGCCTCGAAAGGCGGCAGCGGCGCGCCGTCGGGGCGGGCGAATTCGTAGAGCCTGACCCGCCCGCTCAGGGCTTCGGCGCGGCTGATCATCACCTGAAGCACCGGGTTTTCGCCCCTGTCGGCGGTATAGACATGCTCAGGGAGCATCCCCGCCGCGCGCCGGCGCCTGTGCTCCTTCGCGCCGATCAACTCCCGATAGGCGCGGATGCCGGCCTCGCGATCCATCGGAAACGGCCAGGGCCAGGGCGGGGGCGCAAGCGGCGCGGGATAGACGGCAAGCGTCTGATCCTCGTGGCGAAGCTTCAGGCCGGGGTTTATGTCGCGCCGGTTGGGCGCTTCGCGCGGCGGGCCGTAGGGGCCTTCATCCACCATCTCCAGATCCCACCACCATTTCTTTACCGGGTTGATGCGCCCGTTGCCGAGCAGATCATCGAGCTTCGCCAGCGGGCGGGCCAGCGCCGGGGCCTTCATGGCGAGCCAGCGGAAGGGGGCCTCGGCAAACAGCCCCTCGAGATTCCAGGGGCATGTCTTCATGCAGCGCCCGCACATGGCGCCGCCCTTCTGGCCCACCCGGTAGGTGGTGCATTTCTGGCTGTCGCTCTTCCAGATCTCGTAGCCGTTGAACATGCGCTTCGGCCCCGCCGTGATCGCGCCCGAGGGGCATTCGCGGGCGCATTTGCTGCAGGCCGCGCAGAACCGCTGCAGGCCGAAATCGATGGGCCTGTCATGGGCGAGCGGCATGTCGGTGGTGACGACGCCGGATTTGAGCCGCGGCCCGAGGAAGGGATTGAGAATCACCTCGCCGATCCGGCTCACCTCGCCAAGGCCCGAAAGCAGCAGGAGGGGCGGCTGGAGCACTTCGTCGTCCATCACCGAATGCACCCGCGCGCCGAAGCCCAGATTGCGCAGGTGATCGGCCAGCACGCCTCCGATCAGCGAAAAGCGCAAGTAAGCGCGCATGCTCTGCGCGCAGCCGATCCAGTCATCCCCGCTGGCGCCTTCCATGGTTTCGTGGCCCTGATCGATGATGATCGAGATCGCCTGATCGTGGTAGGGGGTGATCGGATTGCCGGCGGCATCGTGGCTGTAATAGGCCCAGTCGGGGCAGCGCGAGAGGCCCACCGCATCGGCGCCGAGCCAGTAGAGCGCCGCCTTGACGTTGGCGGCGTTGCGGGCCGGATCGTCGGTGCCCGGCGCGCGGGCGGGGGCGGGCGCGCCGTCCTGCAGCAGGATGAAGGCGCCGAGCGTGGGGCGGAAGGCGAAGGCCGCGGCGGATTTGCGCACGTAATTGCCGTTGCGGCTGGCGTCCTGCGTGGCGGGGCCGAGATCGCCGAAAAGCGCGCGGGCAAACATGTTGGCGCGTTTGGGCACGCGCGCGACATTGGGCTCGTCAATGTAGGTGGTGGGGCTTTCCACCCGTTTCAGCCGCTCGAAAGGGTGGGGGCCATCGCGATAGGGGCGCTTTGCGAAAGGATCGCGCCGCCCGGCGCTGGCGGCATGGCGCCCGGTGCCGAGGCGGTAGGAGAGGGGCGGGCGCTGGCCGGGCGCGAGGGGGCTGTCGGGCGTGATTTCAAGCGTGGTGGTGACGGCCGCGAGCCCGAATCCCGCGCCGACGAAGGGATTGACGGGCCGGCCATCCTCCACCGCCGCGAGCCCCGCGCGCACCGCGAGGCGCGCCAGATGCGCATCGCTGGCGGCCATCGTGTGGGCGCGGGCCTCATGGCCGAGAAGGCGGATGTAATGGGCGAGCGTCACGGCGGTTTCGGAAGCGCGCAGGCAGGCGCGCTGCGCCTGCGCGTCAAGGATCCATTCGCATCCCTCTTCGCCCGCTGCCGGCGCGCGGGGGTGATCGTAGAGAAACACCAGCGCGTGGGTGTGGTGGCGGCAATCGGCGGGCGGGGCGCGCAGGGCCTCCTTCAGCCCCGCCATGATTAGATCCACCCCGGCCGCGAGCGTCCTGGGCTGCATGGTTTCGATACGCCGGGCAAGGCGGGCGACATCCGGGTTTGCAAGCGGGGTTTCGAGCCAGTCGCCCGCGCCGATCCGGCAGGTGGCGACCATCGCCGCGTCGCAATAGTAGGCGAAGGATTTCAGATGCCGCGCGCGCTCGAGCGGATCATCGGGGATGATCGCGCGTTTGCGCTTCACCAGCCCTTCGCGGGTGGCATCAAGCATCGCCTGATAGCTCTGCATGGCATTGACGATGCTGGCCGGATCATCGGGGCGGCGGAAGGAAGTGCCTCGCATCGGGGCGAGGGCATCGAGCTCTACCGGCGCCTCGATCCGGCGCAGCTTTTCCAAGGGGAAGGAGCCGAGGTGAAAGGGGCGGCTGCGGTATGAGAAGAGCTTGTTCATCGGGCCTCAGGCATGAGCCTCAAAGGCCGGGGAGGGGCGCATCTTCCCCTTCGCGCAGGCGCTTGAGAAGGCCGGTCAGAAGTCTGCGCTCCTCGGGGGTGAGCTTCTGCGCAAAGCGCGCCGCATTCCTGCGCGCCATCGGCTCGGCCGTTTCGAGCAGTTCGCGCCCGCGCACGGTGAGCGAGACCCTTTTGGTGCGCCTGTCGCCACTACCGCAGCAGCGCGCGATCAGCCCCTCGGCCTCCATGCTGCGCAGGGCGCGCGATGTGGCGGTGCGGTCGATGCCGATGAAATCGGCGATCTCCGAGGGTTTCGAAAGCCCCTCCACCCCCACGGCCAGCAGCACGCACCAGGAAATCCGGCTGAGCCCGATTTCCCGCAAGGATTCCTCGAAGCCGCGCTCCATGATCCGGGCGGTGAGCGAAAGCTGGTAGCCGAGGGAATGATGCAGGCGGTATGACGGTTGAGGTTTCATGATTGACATTGTCAATCATCCGGGCGCGGCTGTCAATCGAAGCTTCGGGATTGCCAAGGGGCGGGCGATGCGCCACAGATTGGCCGGAGCCATCGACGGAGGCCCCGCGTGCCCTTTGAAGCGATCCTGTTTGACAAGGACGGAACCCTTTTCGATTTCCACGCCAGCTGGGGCGGCTGGACCCGCGGCTTCCTGCTGGAGGTGAGCGAAGGGGATGAGGCACGGGCGCGCGGGCTTGGCGAGGTGATCGGATATGATTTCGATAGTGGTCGTTTCGCGCCGGGTTCGGTCGTCGTGGCGGGAACGAACGCCGACATCGCCGATCTGCTTGCCCGGGAGCTTGGGCGGGCGGATGCGGAGCGGCTGATCGGGCAATTGGCCGAGGCCGCCCTGAGCGTGCCGATGGTCGAGGCGGTGGCGTTGCGGCCGCTCCTGAGCGGATTGCGCGCGCGCGGCCTCAGCCTCGGCCTTGCCACGAATGACAACGAAGCCCCCGCCCGCGCGCATCTCGAGGCGGCGGGGCTTTCCGATCTGTTCGATTTCATCGCCGGTTACGACAGCGGCCACGGCGGCAAGCCGGCGCCGGGGATGCTGCTGGCGTTCGCCGGGGCAATGGACATCGCGCCCGAAAACTGCCTCATGGTGGGCGACAGCCGCCATGATCTGGTGGCGGGGCGGGCTGCGGGCATGGGCACCGTTGCCGTGCTGACGGGCCCTTCCCCGCGCGAGGAACTCGAGCCCTTCGCCGATGCCGTGCTGCCCGATATCGGCCATCTGCCCGCCTGGCTCGATGCGGGCAACGGAGGAAGCGCGGCCC
Organism: Albidovulum sp.; assembly: GCA_015491895.1. GTDB lineage: Bacteria > Pseudomonadota > Alphaproteobacteria > Rhodobacterales > Rhodobacteraceae > WFVA01. Next base: position 14,627 of record WFVA01000142.1, read on the forward strand.
CTCCCGCCGGGAAATCCCGGAAGAGGCGAAATGAAGCATGAAGCGTGAAAGGGTGTGTCATGAGTGAAAACGATACCGCTCGAGAAGCGGACGAGGCCGCGGCGCCGGCGCGGGAGGATGGCTCCGGGGATGTGGAAATGCGCCTTGTCATGGCGCTGATCGGCGCGCTGGCGGGGTTCTCGCTCTGGCTTTTCGTGGAAAAGCTGGATGATCTGATAACCAGCCCGCGCCTCTATCTCTTCCTGTTTTCCTTTTCTGCCGGGCTTTTCGCGGCGCTCCTGGCGCTGGCCCCCATGATCGGCCCCGCGCGCGCTCTCGTCCGCGCCGCGCTCCTGGCCCTGCCCGCGGCTGCCCTGCTCACATGGGCGAGCCTGCGCTTTGACGGCATCTCGCAATTCATGGGCACCGGGCATCCGATTCTTGCCTTTGCGATCCTGATCTTCGTGCCGCTTCCATTCCTGATCGCGGCAGCACGCCCCGATGAGGGCTGGCGCTGTTATCCCGCGCTTTTTCTCCATGCCTGGAACGTCGTCGTGCGCTTTGCGGCGGCGCTTCTGTTTGTCGGGCTCTTCTGGGGGGTGATCATGCTTGCCAATGCGCTCTTCCAGCTGATCGGCCTCGATCTGATCGAGGAAATCCTCGATATCAAGCCCGTTCCCTTTGTGCTGACAGGCACCATGCTCGGCCTGGTGCTGGCGGTGGTAGGCGAATATTCCACCTATGTTTCTCCCCATCTCGTCCTGCGACTCCTGCGCCTTTTCCTGCCGGTTGTGCTGATCGTGATGGCGGTGTTCGTCATCGCCCTGCCGCTGAAGGGGCTTGATGGTATTTTCGGCGGGGTTTCCGTTGCCGCCACGCTTCTGGCGATGGCGCTGACGGCGATCACTCTCGTCACCATCGCCGCGGATCGAGATGACGGTGAGGCTGTGCGATCGGGCTCCATGCGGCTGATGGCGCGGGGGCTTGCGCTGCTCCTGCCCGTGCTGGCCGTGCTTGCCATTCTGGCCATGGCCCAGCGGGTGCGCCAGTATGGCTGGACCCCGGATCGCCTCGCCGCGGCAACCATGGCGGCCATCGTGCTGCTCTATGCGCTTTCATACGCGCTCTCCGTGCTGCGCGGGCGGGGCTGGATGGCCCGCATCCGGCTGATCAACATTGCTCTCGCGCTCCTGACGCTGGCCATCGCCGCCCTGTGGCTGACCCCGGCGCTCGATCCCCAGCGCATATCCACGGAAAGCCAGATCGCGCGGTTCGAAAGCGGGCGCGCGGATGCGGATACGCTCGATCTCCTGACGATGCACAATGATTGGGGCCGCGCAGGCGCCTCCGGCATCGAACGGCTGAAGGCGATGCGCGATCACCCGGCGCATGCGCGCCTTGTGGCCCGGATCGGCGAATTTGAGGAAATGGGCTGGCAACGGCCTTTCGATCCCTTCCGCAAGACCCTGCCGCCCTATGAGGGCCGCAGGACGCTGGAAAGAATCGCCGGCCGGATGCCCGTGCGCCCGGACCCGGATTTCGATCCCTTCCCCGTTCTCGAGGCGATGGAGGAAAACAGGCTCCGCCTGCTGGATGCGGCCTGTGCGGCGCAAACGCCCCGCGGCAATCCGGCCTGTGTGCTCGTGCACGGCGATTTCCTGCCCGCCTCTCCGGGCGAAGAGGCGATTGTGATCGCGTTCGGGCTGACCTTCCTCGAAGCCGGTTTCAGGAAGGCGGGAGAGCATTACGAGCAAGCGAAAATCCTGATTCTGGGCAATGGCCTGCTGCTCGGCAAAGGGGAGATCGAAGCCTTCATCGACAGCATCCATGAAGGCGATTTCGCCATCACACCGCCGGAGATCCGCGCTCTCGATGTGAAGGGGCGCATTTTAATCATCAATCCCTGAGCCGTTCGGATTCTGTTAACCGGGGCAGGATAGTCTTGGCGAAAGTCAAGGAAGGATCCCATGCACGGGCTCATCAACAGGTCGATCCAGTGCTTCATCCGCGATACTCACGGCGCGGATGCATGGGCGGATATCGTGCGTGCGGCCGATCTCGATTTCGACCAGTTCGAAGCGATGCTCGAATATGATGATGCGCTCACATATGCCGTGCTCGATGCCGCGGCCGAGCGGCTTTCGCGCCCGCGCGAAATGCTCATGGAAGATCTCGGCACATTCCTCGTGACGAACCCGCGCCAGCAGGCGCCCCGCCGCCTCCTGCGCTTCTGCGGGCTTACCTTCATGGAGTTCCTGCATTCGCTCGATGATCTGCATGATCGCGCCCGCCTCGCGGTGCCGGAGCTGGAATTGCCCCGCCTTGAGCTTCTCGGCTACCGGGAAACGGGGGATTTCTCGCTCTATTGCCGCTGGCGCAATCCCGGATTCGGGCATGTCATGATCGGCATCCTGCGGGCCATGGCGGATGATTACGGCGCGCTGGTCTTTCTCGAACACATGGGGACGGAGGGCTGCTGCGAAAGAATATCCATCAGGCTGCTTGAAGCCGCCTTTTCCGAGGGCCGCCATTTCAGCCTCTCCCAGGGCCTTCAGCAGGGCAGGAGCACCGGCCCGGCGCGGATGGAGATCGCACGATGATGGATGGCGGGCTGATAAACGGCACCATCACCCTGGAGCAGGAGGGGCTCGCACTCCTTCTTCCGATGCATGTCGTCGCCGACAGGCACGGCGTGATCACCGCCTGCGGGCCGACGGCGCGCAAGCTGTGTCCGGGGCGCGAGATCATCGGCGAAAATCTGTTCTCCGTGATCGATTTCAGGCGCCCCTGCGGGATCCGCACGATTGCCGATCTCCTGCATGCACAGGGCCAGAAGCTCCATCTGCGCGCACGGGATGGCCATGACATCCCGCTGAAGGGCATAGCCGTTCCCCTGCCGGGGCAGGGCTGCCTTCTCAGCCTTTCCTTCGGGATCGCCATCGTGGATGCCGTGGCCCGGCTGGATCTGAACGCATCCGATTTCGCGCCAACCGATCTGGCGGTGGAAATGCTTTTCCTCGTCGAGGCGAAATCGGCGGCGATGGCGGCTTCCAGAGAGCTCAACGAAAAGCTCCAGAAAGCCCGTATGGCGGCGGAAGAACAAGCCTACACGGATACCCTGACCGGGCTTTGCAACCGCCGCGCGGCGGACCGGATGCTTTCGCGTCTTGTCGAGAGCGGCGAGAAATTCAGCCTGATGCATCTCGATCTGGATTTCTTCAAGGCGGTGAACGATACCCATGGCCACGCGGCCGGCGATCATGTGCTCCAGCAAGTTGCCCGGATCCTCAAGGAGGAAACCCGGGAAGAGGATCTCGTTGCCCGGGTGGGGGGAGATGAATTCATCCTTCTCATCAGCAGGATCACCGATCACGAAAGGCTGGACGGGATCGCCCGCAGGATCATTGCCGGCCTCGAGCAGCCCATCCCATACGGCGATGTGATCTGCCGCATTTCCGGCAGTATCGGCACCACGATCTCGGATTATTACGAGATCCCGGAAATCGATCGGATGATGCAGGATGCCGATAGCGCGCTCTACGCTTCCAAGCACAAGGGGCGGGCCTGCCATACGATCTTCATCCCGCAACCGCAGCCCCGGAATGGCGCTGCGGGAAGCGCAGAGGCAGATCGGCAAGGGGAGCTCCCCCGGCGGGCTGATCGTGCCGATCAATAGCGAGCTTCCGCTCTGCCGTGCCGGCGGAGAGGCCGTTTCCCGGCTTTCACTGGATTTCCGATGGGCGTCGGCAGCCGGACCGGCCGGGTGTTAACGAATTGGCGGGGTGTGTTAACGAAGATCCAAATTGCCGGTCTTTCGTCATTTTTTGGCCGTTTTCTCCCGCGAAAAGAAGAACGAGGGGCTAAAGAAGGATGTATCGGATGTACTGGTTTTTCGATATCACGTTTTTTCAGGTTGCGATGAGCTTCCTCACCCTTTTCGCCATCCGTGAAGCCATGATCATGGTGTTGCCCGATGAAATTGCCGGTCCGGGCGGCTGGTTCATCGATACGGGCCGTGAAACCTGCGAGGATTGATTCCCGCCTTCTTGCCGCGGGCCAGCGCCAACACCCGATATGGCCGGAAGACAGAATGGCCACGCTCGGCATGACCGGAAGGTCAATTGGTGCGGGCGGCGGGATTTGAACCCGCACGGGCTTTCGCCCTGGAGATTTTAAGTCTCCTGTGTCTACCGTTCCACCACGCCCGCGGGGGTGCGCCAACTTCTAGCGCCTGGCCCGATGCGCAACAATGAAAAATCCCGGCATTCACAACATACCCTCCTTCACCGCCTGCATGGCGACGAATGTGGAGGTGGAGGCCACATGGGGCAGGCGAGAGATCTTCTCGGCCAGCACGGTGCGATAGGCGTTCATGTCCCGCACCCGCACCTTCAGAAGGTAATCGAAGCTCGCCGCCATCATGTGGCACTGTTCGATCTCCGGGATCGTGGCAACCGCCGCGTTGAAGGCTTCGAGCGCGCTTTCGCGGGTATCGTCAAGGCGCACCTCCACGAAGGCCACGTGATCGAGCCCGAGGCGGAGCGGATCTAGAATGGCGCGGTAGCCCTTGATGAAACCAGCCGCCTCGAGCCGGCGCATGCGCGCTTGCGTCGGCGTTTTTGAAAGGCCGATCCGGCGGGCGAGATCGGTCACGCTGATGCGGCCCTCGGCGGCGAGGGTTTCAAGGATGGCGCGATCGAAATCATCGAGATCCGCTGTGCTCTCAATCACTGCAATTCATCTCCAAAAAAGGCAAAATGGCTGCTGATCTGGAAAATACGGGAAAAATCCCCATATTTACAGTGATATTCTTCCCCTGTTGCAAGGAGGGGGAAACAATGGTGGAGAAATGCTCGCCCGAGGAATCGCGCCTCCGTATCCGCGCGCTTCAATATGCAGATGAAAAGGCCGTGCTCGCCGATCTTGAGCACGCGGCCGCGCTCTCGCCCGATGCCCGCGCCGCCATCAGCGCCAGGGCGGCCGATCTGGTGCGCGAGATCCGCGCCTCCGCGCGTCCGGGGCTGATGGAGGTGTTCCTCTCCGAATACGGCCTTTCCACCGAGGAGGGCATCGCGCTGATGTGCCTTGCCGAAGCGCTCCTGCGCGTGCCCGACAGCGAAACCGTCGATGCCCTGATCGAGGACAAGATCGCCCCTTCGGACTGGTCGCGCCATCTCGGCCATTCCGCCTCGCCGCTCGTCAATGCCTCCACCTGGGCGCTGATGCTGACGGGCCGGGTGCTGGAGGAGCCCCACGAGCCCGGCATTGCAGCGCATCTGAAGGGCGCCCTGAAGCGGCTTGGCGAGCCGGTGATCCGCGCCGCGGTGGCCCGCGCGATGAAGGAGATGGGGCGCCAGTTCGTGCTCGGCGAGAGCATCGGCGCGGCGATGAAGCGCGCACGCGCGATGGAGGAAAGGGGCTACAGCTATTCCTATGACATGCTCGGCGAGGCGGCGCGCACCATGAAGGATGCGGATGCCTATCACCTCGCCTACGGGCGTGCGATCACCGCGATCTCGGCTGCCTGCACGCGGGGCGACATCCGCCTCGATCCCGGCATTTCGGTGAAGCTCTCGGCGCTGCATCCGCGCTACGAGGAAGCCAAGCGTGCGCGCGTGATGGCCGAGCTTGTGCCGCGCGTGCTTTCACTCGCCACGCTTGCGCGCGCGGCCGGCATGGGCTTCAACATCGATGCCGAGGAGGCCGACCGCCTCGATCTTTCGCTCGATGTGATCGAGGCGGTGCTCGCCGATCCCGCGCTTGCGGGCTGGGATGGCTTCGGCGTGGTGGTGCAGGCCTATGGCCAGCGCGCGGGCGCGGTGATCGAATGGCTCCATGCGCTCGCCGAAAGGCTTGAGCGGCGCATCATGGTGCGGCTCGTGAAGGGCGCCTACTGGGACAGCGAGATCAAGCGCGCCCAGGTGATCGGCGCGCCGGGCCTTCCGGTGTTTACCCGCAAGGCGGCCACGGATGTTTCCTATATCGCCAATGCGCGCAGGCTTCTGGGGATGGCGGATCGCATCTATCCCCAGTTCGCCACCCATAACGCCCATACGGTGGAGGCGATCCTCCATATGGCGCGCGAAGCGGGGCTTGGGCGCGGGGATTACGAATTCCAGCGCCTGCACGGCATGGGCGAGCGGCTGCATGATATCGTCATGGCGCGCGAGGGCACGCGCTGCCGCATCTATGCGCCGGTGGGCGAGCATCGCGATCTTCTGGCCTATCTGGTGCGCCGGCTCCTGGAAAACGGCGCCAACAGCTCCTTCGTCAATCAGATCGTCAATGAAGACGTGCCGCCCGAGGCGGTCGCCGCCGATCCCTTTGCAGCACTCGAGGCCGCGTCCGCGCGCCCCGCCGCGATCCGCCTGCCGGCCGATCTCTTCCAGCCGCAGCGGAAGAATTCGCGCGGATGGGATCTTGCCGATCCGCTGGCGCTTGACGAGATCGAAAAGGCCCGCGCGCCCTTTCGCGAAAGCGCCTTCACCGCGCGCCCCGCACTGGCCGCCGATCTGCCCGATGGCGCGCCCGAGCCGGTAACGAACCCGGCGGATCCGGGCGATCAGGTGGGCGCGGTGCACCCGGCGACACCCGATCAGGTGCAGGCGGCGATCAGCGCCGCGCGCCCCTGGCAGGCGCCGGTGGAAGAGCGCGCCGCGGTGCTTGAGCACGCCGCCGATCTCTATGAGGCCGATTTCGGCGCCATCCATGCGCTTCTGGCGCGCGAGGCGGGCAAGACGCTCCCCGATGCGGTGAGCGAGCTGCGCGAGGCCGCCGATTTCCTGCGCTATTACGCCGCCGAAGCCAGGAAGCACGAAGCCCCCCCGCGCGGCACCTTCGCCTGTATCTCGCCCTGGAACTTTCCGCTCGCCATATTCACCGGCCAGATCGCCGCGGCGCTCGCCACGGGCAACGCGGTGCTCGCCAAACCTGCCGAGGAAACGCCCCTCATTGCCGCGCGCGCGGTGGCGCTTCTGCACGAGGCCGGCGTGCCGCGCGAAGTGCTCCAGCTTCTGCCGGGCGCGGGCGAAACCGTGGGCGCGGCACTTACCGCAAGCCCCGGCATCTCCGGCGTGGCCTTCACCGGCTCCACCGAAACCGCGCGCCGCATCCGTGCGAGCATGGCCGCGCATGGCGATCCCGGCGCCGTGCTGATCGCCGAAACCGGCGGCATCAACGCCATGATCGTTGACAGCACCGCCCTGCCCGAACAGGCGGTGCGCGACGTGATCGCAAGCGCCTTCCAGTCCGCCGGGCAGCGCTGTTCGGCCTTGCGCTGCCTCTATGTGCAGGAGGATATCTTCGATGAATTCACCGCCATGCTGGTGGGGGCGATGGAGGAGCTTTCCCTTGGCGATCCCTGGCATCTTACAAGCGATATCGGCCCGCTGATCTCAGAGGCCGCGAAGCGCGATTTCACTGCCCATGTGGAAAGGGCGCGCGTCGAGGGGCGGCTCGTGAAGCAGCTAGAAGCCCCGGGCAAGGGGCATTTCTTCGCCCCCGTGCTGATCCGGGTGGGCGGCATCGCCGATCTCGGGCGCGAGATCTTCGGCCCCGTTCTCCATATCGCTCCTTTCGCCGCGCGCGATCTTTCCCGCGTGATCGGTGATATCAATGCCACGGGCTACGGCCTCACCTTCGGCTTTCACAGCCGCATAGATGATCGCGTGCAGCAGGTGAGCGAGGCGGTGCACGCCGGCAATATCTACATCAACCGCAACCAGATCGGCGCGGTGGTGGGCAGTCAGCCCTTCGGCGGCGAGGGGCTTTCGGGCACCGGGCCCAAGGCGGGGGGGCCTGATTACCTCTTGCGCTTTGTCGCCCGTGAGGCGCCCGGCGGCGAGCGTGCGGCCACGCCCGATGCCGCCGATCCGGCGCAGGTGCAGGCCGCGCTCGCGGCGCTTGCCCCTTCGCCGCGCCCCGTGAGCGAAGAGGCAATGCCCGGCCCCACCGGCGAATCAAACCGCCTCTGCCACTACCAGCGCGCGCCCCTTCTCTGCCTCGGCCCCGGCGCGGAAGCGGCCAGGGCCCAGGCCAAGGCCGCGCGCGCGCTCGGCGGGCTCGCGGTGGAGGCCCCGGGGCTTGCCCCCGAAACGCTCGCCACGCTCGAAGGCTTCGGCGCGGTGGCTTATTGGGGGGGCAAGGCTGGGGCCCGCGCCATCGCCCGAGCCCTCGCGGCGCGCGAAGGGCCGATCCTGCCGCTCGTGACCGGCGCCATAACCCGCCCCGATGTGCTGATCGAGCGCCATGTCTGCGTCGATACCACCGCCTCGGGCGGCAATGCGGCGCTGCTGGCGCAAGCGGCGGGAGATGACCACCGGTAAGGCCCGCCCCGGGGGCTGGAACAGCCCCGCCTTTCGGTGCTAGATGGCTGCCGGGAAGGATCCCCGGACCGGGAAGGCGCGGCGATGACGGCACGGAAAGAGGCGGAAAATTCGGGCGAGCGCGCAGTGCGCCGCGCCGCGCGGCTTTCCGTGGCTCCGATGATGGACTGGACGGACCGCCACTGCCGGTATTTCCACCGCCTGATGAGCCGCCATGCGCTGCTCTATACCGAGATGGTCACGGCGCCGGCGCTGGTGCGCGGGGGGGCGCTGCACCTTCTCGAGCATGGCGATGAGGAGCATCCGGTGGCGGTGCAGCTCGGGGGCTCGGATCCGGGCGAACTGGCGGCGGCCACGAAGCTTTCCGTGCAGGCCGGATATGATGAAATCAATCTCAACGTGGGCTGCCCTTCGGACCGCGTGCAATCGGGCGCCTTCGGCGCGGTTCTGATGAAGGATCCGGGGCTGGTGGCGGAATGCGTCTCGGCGATGATCGGGGCGGCGGGGGGCGTGCCCGTCACGCTCAAGTGCCGCATCGGGGTGGATGAGCAGGCGCCGCGCGAGGTGCTGCCCGCCTTCCTCGAAACCATCCGCGCGGCCGGGGTGAGGCGCGTGCAGATCCATGCGCGCAAGGCCTGGCTGCAGGGGCTTTCGCCGAAGGAAAACCGCACCATACCGCCGCTCGATCATGATCTGGTGGCGGAGATGAAAGAGGCTTTCCCCGATCTTCACATCACCGTCAACGGCGGTATCGCCTCGCTCGCAGAGGCATGCGGCCTGCTTGCCCGCGGGCTCGATGGCGTGATGATCGGGCGCGCGGCCTATGAGCGGCCCGCCGATATTCTTCTCGGCGCCGATGAGGAAATTTTCGCCCGCCCGGGGCGCAAGAGCCCCTGGCAGGTGGCCGAGGAGATGCGTCCCTATATCGCCGCCCATCTCGCCGCCGGCGGGCGGCTCCATGAGGTGACGCGCCACATGCTCGGCCTCTTTGCCGGGCGCCCCGGCGCGCGCGGCTGGCGGCGGGTGCTGAGCGAGGAGGCGACGCGGCCCGGGGCCGGGCTCGAGGTGCTTGATGCGGCGCTCGCGAAGGTGCCGGAGCCGGTGGGAGCGGCTGAAGGCATGGAGCAGGAGGAGCGGAATGAGCGCTGAGATGACCGAATTGCTGCCGCTGGTGGCCATACTGGCGGTGATCGGCGGCTTCGCCGGCGTGCTGGCGGGGCTTCTTGGCGTGGGCGGCGGGATCGTGTTGGTGCCGGCCTTCTATTACGTCTTTTCCGCGCTCGGCTACGACAGCCCCTGGCTGATGCAGATCTGCCTCGCCACGTCGCTGGCCACGATCATCGTCACTTCCGCGCGCTCGGTGCTGGGGCATGGGCGCAAGGGGGCGGTGGATTGGGAGGTGCTGCGCACATGGGCGCCCGGGATCGCGCTCGGGGCGATTTTCGGGGTGCTGGCCGTGGCGGCGCTGCGCACGCCGGCCCTGCAGGCGATCTTCGGCGTGCTCGGCATGCTGATCGGGCTCTGGATGGGATTCGGGCGCATCGACCGCAGGATCGCCGACGAAATGCCGAAGGGGCCCCTGCGGCTCGTGCTTTCGCTGATCGTGGGGTTTCTCAGCGTGTTGATGGGGATCGGCGGAGGCTCCTTCGGGGTGCCGCTGATGGTGCTGCACGGCAAGCCCATTCACAAGGCGGTGGCCACGGCGGCCGGATTCGGCGGGCTCATCGCCCTGCCTTCGGTGATCGGCTTCCTGTTTGTGGAGATCCCGCTCGAGGCGCGCCCACCCTTCACCATCGGGGCCGTCAACCTCGCCGCCTTCGCGATCGTGGTGACGATGACGCTGTTTACCGCTCCCCTCGGGGTGAAGCTCGCCCACAGGCTCGATCCCAAGCCCCTGAAACGGGTGTTTGCGGTGTTTCTCATCCTGGTGGCCGGCAACATGCTGCGCAAATCGCTGGGGTTGTGAAGCCGCCCGGAACGTGCCCATGCGGGGGCTGCCTGCCCCGCGCACCCGTATCATAAGCGCTGCGCGCTTTTCCGGCGGCCGCCGCGCCGGCGCCTGAGGCGGGAGGCGCGCTCGGGGAGGGCTTCGAGAAGCGCCCTGCGTTCTTCGCGCGAGAGTTCGCTCCAGGCGGCGATTTCCGCGCCCGTGCGCAGGCAGCCGATGCAGATTTTTTCCTCCGGGTGCAGCAGGCACACGCGGATGCAGGGGCTGTCGGGCTCTTCGCGCTTCCAGATCTCTTCGCTCATGCACCGGCCTCGAGATTGCGCAGGCGATCGAGCGCGCCCTGGAGAATGTAGGCGGCTGCCACGTGATCGATTACCTCGGCCCGGCGGCGGCGCGAGGTATCGGCCTCGAGGAGCGCGCGCTCGGCGGCGACGGTGGAGAGGCGCTCGTCCCAGAAGGTGATCGGCAGATCGGTGAGGCGGGAGAGATTGCGTGCAAAAGCGCGGGTGGACTGGCAGCGCGGGCCTTCGGAGCCGTCCATGTTGCGCGGCAGGCCGAGGACGATGCCGCCCGCATCGCGCTCGTTTGCAATTTCGAGGAGGCGGGTGGCGTCGGTGGTGAATTTCCGCCGCCGGACGGTTTCGAGCGGGGTCGCGGTGGCGCGCAGGCTGTCGGATGCGGCGACACCGATCGTCTTTTCCCCGAGATCGAGGCCGAGGAGCGGGCGCATGGGGGCGATGGAGGCGGCGAAATCGGTGATTTCCTCATGGATCATCCGCCAGCGCCCTTTCTCAATCCGTCAATCCTGCGCGCGCGGCGGCGGCATTGATCTTGGCCAGCCCTGCCTCCTGGCCGGCGAAGGCCTTGCGGGCCTCGTCCCGGATCTCGCGGGCCCGCTCCTTTTCGCCGAGCACCCCATAGGCGGTGATGAGGCGGGCCCATTTCTCCGGCGGGCCGCCCTCGCTGGCAAGCTCTTCATCGAGGCGCTCGACCATGGAGCGGATCATCTCCTGACGTTCCTCCTCGCTCATCTCGGCGGCATTGGCGATATCCTCGCGGCTCGGCCCCGGGGCGGCGTCCCGGCCCGGTTCGGGGGGCAGTTCGTATTTCACGCCCGCAATGCGCGCCACCTCGGGCAGGCTGGCGCGCAATTCGGGGATCCAGCGCGCATCGGGCGGGCTGTTTTCGAGGAGGCGGCTCCAGATGCGAAAGGCGAGATCCTCGCGCCGGTTCTGGGCAAACATGAGGCCGGTATAGTAAAGCGCCAGGCCGTGTTCGGGGTTGCGCTGCAGCGCCTGCATGAGGGCCGCTTCCGCTTCGGGCGAGACATAGCCGCGGGTGGCAAGGATCATCAGCTCGGCCAGCTCGGCGTAATCATCCGCGCCGGCCTCGGCACCCTTGAGCGCGATCACCTTCTGCTGGGCCCTCCAGGCGGCGGGGAAATTGCCGAGCGCGGCTTCGTTGCGCGCCAGAAGCTGCTGCCCGCGCAGCTCGCCGGGGCGGGATTTCACCGTTTCGCGCAGCTTTTCCATCAGTTCGAGATATTTCGGATCGGCCCCCGGCGGCGGCGTGAAGGGGCCGTCCGCGCCGATCTCCGCTTCCACCGCGGCCTGTCCGGGGCGGCTTTCCTTGAATTCCGTCGCCATTTCGATGCGCTTGGAGATCGGCAGATCCGGGTATCCCGGAGCGCCTATCCGCATGTAGAGGAACACGCCCCCCCCGATGATGACCGCAA
>WFVA01000143.1 GCA_015491895.1 Albidovulum sp.
GGCAGCTGCGGCGCGGCGCGGCGGCGGCGGGGGGCGAATGGCTGCTGTTCCTCCATGCCGATTCGCGCCTTCGACCGGGATGGTGCCGGGCGGTGCAGGCGCATATGGAAAACCATTCCGAAAGCGCCGGCTGGTTCGCGCTGCGCTTCGATACGCACGGGTTCATGCCCCGTTTCGTGGCCGGCTGGGCCAATCTGCGCGCCCGGATTTTCGGCCTGCCCTGGGGCGATCAGGGGCTCCTGATCCCGCGCGCGCTTTACGAGGAAGTGGGCGGCTACCGTGACATTCCGCTGATGGAGGATGTGGAAATGGCGCGCGCGCTCTCGCGCCTCCGCCGCCTCCGCCCGCTCGGGGCTATCTGCGAAACCAGCGCCCGAAGATATCGCCAAGAAGGCTGGCTGGCCCGCGGCGCGCGGAATCACTGGCTGCTGCTGCGCCATTTCTGCGGCGCCGACCCATCTTCTCTGCAGCGATCCTATCGGCCGAAGGGCCCTCGCTTCTGAACTGGAGCGCATGGAGCTGCGCATAGAGCCCGCCGCGCGCCAGAAGCTCCTCATGGGTGCCTTCGTCCACCACCCGGCCCTTGTCCATCACGATGATGCGGTCGGCGCTCTGAATGGTGGAGAGGCGATGTGCGATCACCAGCGTCGTGCGCCCCTCGCTCAGGCGATCGAGCGCCTTCTGCACGAGGGCCTCGGATTGCGCGTCCAGCGCGGAGGTGGCCTCGTCAAGCAGCAGGATCGGCGCATCATGGAGAAGCGCGCGCGCGATCGCCACCCGCTGGCGCTGGCCGCCCGATAGGCTGGAGCCCCGCGGCCCCGCCGGCGCATCGAGCCCGCCCGGAAGCTGATCGAGGAAATCGCTCACATGGGCGGCATCGAGCACTTCGCGAAGCCGCTCCTCGGGGATGTCCCTGCGCCCCAGCAGGATGTTTTCGCGGATGGTTTCGTCAAACAGCGCCGCATCCTGGGTGACGACGGAAAACATCCCCCGCAGGGTTGCGAGATCCATGTCGCGGATGGGTGCGCCGCCGATCCTGACCTCGCCCTTCTGTGGCTCGACAAGCCTTGTCAGCACATGAAAGACGGTGCTCTTCCCCGCCCCCGAGGCGCCCACGAGGGCGGTGGTGCGGCCATCTTCCGCCCTGAGGCTGAGCCCGCGCAGCACCGGCAGATCCTCATAGGCGAAATGCACATCGTCGAATTCGAGATCGTGGCGCTCGGGCTGCGGGCCCGGGCGCGCCGGGGAAAGGATCGTGGGTTCTTCATCCATCAGCTGATAGAGACGCTCGAGCGAGGCGGCGGCCGTCTGCCAGATGCCGGCCACCGCGCCGAGGCGGCGCAGGGGCTGGAAGGCGAGCGTCATGGCGGTGAAGAAGCTCATGAAATCGCCCACCGTCTTTTCGCCCGAGAGGATATCCTGCCCGCCGAGCACCAGCACGCCGAAGAAGCCGAGCCCGGTGACGATATCGATCATCGCCGGCATCAGCGCCTGGCTGCCCGCCATCTTCACCTGCGCCTTCACGATGCGGTCGATCGTGCCTCCGAAGCGGGCCTGCTGGTAATCCTCGAGGCGGTTGAGCTTGATCGGATTGATGCCGTGGAAGATTTCGTCGAGCCTGGTGGAAAGCAGCGCCGCCTGCTGGCGCAGGTGGCGGGTCTTGCGGCGGATGTAGCGCTGGATCAGCAGGGTGGGCAGGATCAGGAGCGGCGCGCCGACGAGGGCGAAGAGCGTCCATTTCCAGTCAATCGAAACGGCAACGGCAAACAGCGAGATCAGCGCCACGATATCGCGCCCGACCCCGGTGATGAACACCTGCCACACCCCCTGCACGGCCTTCGTATCGCCCTGGATGCGCTCGATCAGGGCGCCGGGCGGGTTCTTCTGGAAGAAGGCGCTGTCGAGCGTGAGGAGATGGGCAAGGATTCCCTCCTGCATGTCCGTGGAGGTGGTGACGGCGACGCGGGTCATGATCAGGCGCTGGGCCACGGAGGTGACGGCACGCAGCAGGAAGAGGCCGAAGATCGCGCCGCCCACCCACCAGAGCGCGGCTTCGTCACGGCCCACGAAGACCTGATCGAACATCGGCTTCAGCAGGTAGCTCAGCACCCCGAGCGAGCCCCCCTCGATCACCATCAGCACCAGCGCGATCAGCATCCAGCCGGTATGGCGGCGCAGGTAATCGCGCCACAGACGCCCCATCAGGCGATCCGAGCGGTATCGGTTGGGGCTGGGTTTCCCGTTCACCTCGGCCTGGCTCCTCTTGCCCGGGGGCTGCCCGGTTTCGCTGGTATGCGGTCTATCCTCTGGAGAGGGGGGGCGCAAGCCGGGGCGGGGCAGCGCTGCGCGATTGACGCCACGCCACAAGCGCCCTAAGCCGGCAGGGACCGCCAGAGAAAAGAGGCCTCCCATGAGTCTTGCCCACGGACGCCATTACCTCGCCATTCCCGGCCCTTCGGTGATCCCGGATCGCGTGCTTGCCGCCATGCACCGGCCGGCGCCCAATATCTATACCGGCGAGATCGTGGAGATCGTGGCGAGCCTGATCGGTGATCTGCGCGCCCTTGCCCGCACCAGCCACAACGCGGCGATCTACATCGCCAACGGCCACGGCGCCTGGGAGGCGGCGCTTGCCAATCCGCTGGCGCGCGGCGATCGGGTGCTGGTGCTGGCGTCCGGGCTTTTCGGACACGGCTGGGCGGAGATCGGCCGCAGGCTCGGGCTCGCGGTGGAGGTGATCGATTCCGGCAAGCGCGCGCCGATCGATCCCGCCCGCCTCGCGGCCGCTCTCGAGGATGACAAGGCCCATGAGATCCGAGCCGTGCTGGCGGTGCATGTGGATACCGCCACCGGGGTGCGCAACGATATCCCCGCCCTGCGCCGGGTGCTCGACGAGGCCGGCCATCCGGCACTTCTCATGGTCGATTGCATCGCCTCGCTCGGCTGCGAGCGCTTCGAGATGGATCGGTGGGGCGTCGATGTGATGGTGGCGGCGAGCCAGAAGGGGATGATGTGCCCGCCGGGCCTTGGCTTCGTGTTCTTCAATGAAAAAGCCGCCGGGGCGCGCGAGGCGCGGGGAGATCCGAGCGCCTACTGGGATTGGACGCCGCGCAGCGCCCCGCAGGATTTCTACCAGCATTTCGCCGGCACCGCCCCCACCCATCATCTCTACGCCCTGCGCGAGGCGCTGACCATGCTTCTCCATGAAGAGGGGCTGGAAAACGCCTGGGCGCGCCATGAGAAGCTCGCCCGCGCCATCTGGGCGGCCTGCGAGGCCTGGGGCGCGGGCGGCCCGCTCGAGATCAACATCCCCGATCCCGCCCACCGCAGCCATGCCGTCACCACCCTGCGTCTCACCGCGCCCGACGGCACCGCGCTGCGCGATTGGCTGACCGAGCGCGCCGGGGTGACGCTCGGCATCGGCCTTGGCATGGCGCCCCCCGGCGATCCCGCATGGCACGGCTTCTTCCGCATCGGCCACATGGGCCATGTGAACGCGCATATGGTGATGGGCGTGCTCGGCACCATCGATGCCGGGCTGAAGGCGCTCTCCATTCCCCACGGACCCGGCGCGCTCGAAGCCGCGGCCTGTGAAATCGCCCGGGCCTGATCCCGCTCCCTTCATCTTGGCCGAAATACTCCGGGGTGAATTGCCCGGCACGGGCAAGAGGGGCGGCGCCCCTGCACCGTTTTCACACCATGCGCGCCTTCGCCGCCGCCAGCGCATCCGGCAAAGCCGCGGCAAATGCCGCCATCGCCTCTTCCGGCCCGCAGCTCACCCTGATGCAGCGATCCTGCGGTGCTTCGAAGGGCATCCGCACGAACACCCCGTGCGCGCCCAGTTCTTCCACCACTGCGCGGGCGAAAGCTCCGTCCGCCCCGCAATCGAGCGCCACGAAATTGGTCGCCGAGGGCAGGGGGGTGAGGCCGTTTGCCCGCCCGATCTCCGCGATCCGGGCGCGCGCGCCGGCCACCTCGCCAAGCACCCGCGCAAGCCACTCCTGATCGCCAAGCGCCGCCAGCGCGCCGGCCTGGGAGATGCGGCTCATCCCGAAATGATTGCGCACCCGATCAAAGGCCGCGATCACCGCCTCGGCGCCGATCGCATAGCCCACCCGCGCCCCGGCCATGCCATAGGCCTTGGAAAAGGTGCGCATGCGGATCACCGCCGGGTTTTCGGGATCAAGGGGCGGCGCTGTGCCCTCGGGGGCGAATTCCACATAGGCCTCGTCGAGCACCAGCAGGCAGCCCGCGGGGAGCGCCTCGATCATGCGGCTGATCGCTTCCGTCCCGTGCCAGGTGCCCATCGGGTTGTCGGGATTGGCGAGATAGATCATCTTCGCGCCCGTTTCCCGCGCCGCGGCCACAAGCGCCTGCGGATCCTCGCGGTCATCGCGGTAGGGCACCCGAACAAGCTCTCCCCCGTAGCCGGTGACATGGTAATTGAAGGTCGGATAGGCGCCGGCTGATGTCACCACCTTCTCGCCCGGCGCCACGAAGAGGCGCACGAGATAGCCCAGAAGGCCGTCGATCCCCTCGCCGATCATGATATTGGCCGGGTTCACCCCGTGATGGCGGGCCAGCGCCCGGCGCAGATCGTGGTTCTCGGGATCGCCATACATCCAGGCTTCCGCCGCCGCCGCCCGCATCGCCTCGATCGCGGCGGGGGAGGGGCCGAAGCCGTTTTCATTGGCGCCGATACGCGCGGCGAAGGGGCGCCCCATGCGCCGCTCGAGCGCCTCCGGCCCGATGAAGGGGACGGAAGCCGGCAGGCTGGCGGCAAGGGGCGTGAGGGCGGGTGTCTTGAGGGTTTCCATGCGCACTTGAAAGCCGAAACCTCGCCGCCTGACAAGGCCGCAGTGCGCCGGCGGCTGTTTTCCCCCGCGTTTTCCCCCTTGAATGC
Organism: Albidovulum sp.; assembly: GCA_015491895.1. Lineage (GTDB taxonomy): Bacteria > Pseudomonadota > Alphaproteobacteria > Rhodobacterales > Rhodobacteraceae > WFVA01. The sequence goes on from WFVA01000143.1 coordinate 4,904, forward strand.
CGCCCCTGCCGGCATAGTTGAGAGCTGTTCGCAACAAAAGGAGCCCTGCATGAAAGAGCCCCTCACAAGGCGCGGCTTTCTCGCCGCCGCTTCCGCCGCCACGGCCAGCGTTGCCGCGCGCGGCCTGCCCGCCATCGCAACCCGCGCTGCCACGAGTGGCGGCGGGCGGCGCATCCTTACCCTAGTCTATGACAGATCGCTCGGCATGATGCGGGCGATCGAACGCGTGGTGCATTAAGGCGCGGGGCTGTCTTGCGCCCATCGCTGCTGGCTGCTCCTGTCGGAAGCGCAAATCTCCGGGAGCGGCACATTTGCCCCTCGCGGCGGCGCGCCTGATTGCGTATAAGCCCGAACAGGCAAGCGCCAACAGGCAACAGGGAGTCGGCATCGTGATGACGCAGGATCTTTCACCGATCGAGAAGGCAAAGCTCGTGGCCTCTAAACGGGCGGTGGAATTTGTCGAAAGCGGGATGAAGGTCGGGCTCGGCACCGGCTCCACCGCCGCCTGGATGGTGCGCTGCCTCGGCGAGCGGGTGCACCGCGAGGGCCTGCGCATCAAGGGCGTGCCCACCTCCTCGCGCACGGCCGATCTCGCGCGCGAGGTGGGAATCGAGGTGATCTCGCTTGATGAGGCGAAATGGCTCGATCTCACCATCGACGGCACCGATGAATTCGATCCCGAACTGAATCTGATCAAGGGCGGGGGCGGCGCGCATCTTTGGGAAAAGATCGTGGCCACGGCGAGCGATCGCATGGTGGTGATCGCCGATGTCTCCAAGCAGGTGGAGGTGCTCGGAGCCTTTCCGCTGCCGGTGGAGGTGATTCCCTTCGGCTGGCAGACGACGAAGGCCTTGATCGAGGAAACCCTCGAGAGCCTCGATGTGCTGGGGCGCGAATGCGTGCTGCGCGGCGCTCACGGCGCGCCCTTCCGCACCGACGAGGGCAATTTCATCATCGATCTTCATCTCAAGCGCATCGCCAATCCGCGCCGCTTCTCGTTGGTGATCAACCAGATCCCCGGCGTGGTGGAAAACGGCCTCTTCATCGACATCTGCGATGCGGTGGTGATCGGCCATGGCGATGGCCGGGTGGAGGTGCGCGATGCCTCTTCTGGCGAGATCGAGGAGGGGCGGATCGAGATCGGCGATGGCGACAATCTCTTCTCCGACATCGCCGAATGAGTTGCGCCGAATGAAAAGCCCGAGATGCGGGCGATCCATCTGCGAAGGCAAAGCGTAACCGGACCGGCCCGCAAGCCGGGCTTATGAGAGGGCAAGGCATGAATTTCGATTTCGATCTCTTCGTGATCGGCGGCGGCTCGGGGGGCGTGCGCGCGGCGCGTCTGGCGAGCGGCGAGGCGGGGGCGAAGGTGGCGCTCGCGGAGGAAGACCGCATGGGCGGCACCTGCGTGATCCGCGGCTGCGTGCCCAAGAAGCTGATGGTGTTTGCCTCCGGCTATCCGGGCCAGATCGAGGATGCGCGCGCCTTCGGCTGGCGTCAGGCGCGCGCCGGGCGCTTCGACTGGGATCATTTCCATGAAAGGCTGGTGGCCGAGCTCGATCGCCTCGAGGGGCTTTATCGCCAGACGCTGAAGAAGGCCGGGGTGACGGTATTCGATCAGCGCGCGCGCCTTGCCGATCCCCATACGGTGGAACTGGCCGACGGCCGCCGCTTCACCGCGCGCCACATCCTGATCGCCACCGGCGGGCGCCCCTTCAAGCCCGCCATGCCCGGCGCCGAGCACGCGCTCACCTCCAATGATGTATTTCATCTCGAACGCCTGCCCGAAACCATGCTGATCGTGGGCGGGGGCTATATCGCCTGCGAATTCGCCTGCATCATGAACGGGCTCGGCGTGAAGGTCACCCAGATCTACCGCGGCGCGCAGATCCTGCGCGGCTTCGATGGCGAGGCGCGCGGCCATGTGGCCGAGCTGATCCGCACCCGCGGCGTGGATCTGCATGTGGGCACGGATATTCTCGAAATTCACGAAAACGGCGGCAATTTCCGCGTGAAGACCACCGGAGCGGGCAGCGGCGAATACGATCAGGTGCTGTTTGCCACCGGACGTCTGCCCAACAGCGATGATCTGGGGCTCGAGAACGTGGGCATCGAAACCGGGCGCAGGGGCGAGATCCCGGTGGATGAATACGGCCAGACGGCGGTGCCATCGATCTTCGCCGTGGGCGATGTGACGGACCGCATCAATCTCACCCCGGTGGCGATCCGCGAGGCGGCGGCCTTCGTGGAAACGGTTTTCCACGGCCGGCCCACCAAGGCGGATCACGAGATGGTGGCGAGCGCCGTGTTCACCCAGCCCGAGCTCGGCACGGTGGGGATGGGCGAGGAGGAGGCGCGCGAGCGGGGGGCGATCGAGGTCTATTCCAATTCCTTCCGCGCCATGCATACGGGATTCGCCGGGCGCGAGGAGCGGGCGCTGATGAAGCTCATCGTCTGCGCCGAGAGCCGGCGGGTGCTCGGCTGCCATATCGTGTGCGATCAGGCGGGCGAGATGATCCAGCTTGCGGCGGTGGCTCTGAAGATGGGCGCCACGAAGGAAGATTTCGATCGCACCATGGCGGTGCACCCCACGATGGCCGAAGAGCTTGTCACGATGAAAACACCCGTGCGCACAGCTTGAAATTGGGCTATCAGGGGCACAGATGAAAGAAACGGCAATACAAGAAGGATACCAAATGGCTGGCAATACAGGAGGCCCGTGGGGCGGCGGCGGCCGGGGCGGTGGCGATGATCGCCGTGGCGGCGGCAGGCCGCCGGGGCAGGAGGGGCAGCAGATCCCCGAGATCGAACAGCTGGTGAAGAAGGGCCAGGAGCAGCTGCGCGTGCTGATGGGCGGGCGTGGCGGCGGTGGCCGCACCAATGGCACCGGCGGCGGCGCCGGCCCGGCCTTTGGCAAGGGCACGATCGTGCTGGTGCTGCTGGCGGCGGTCGGCCTGTGGCTGTTTGCCAGCTTCTACCGGGTCGATACCTCGGAACAATCGGTTGAATTGCTGTTTGGCAAATATGTCCAGACC
>WFVA01000144.1 GCA_015491895.1 Albidovulum sp.
CCCGGGCGCTTTCTCCCCATCACTGGTCCATAAATATCCCCGGGGCGCGGGCGGGGGCCGGGAGGAAATCGGGCAGCCCCCGCATCCGGCCCTCCACATCAAGGCTTCCCTTCACCCCCGCCCTTCGGCCTCGTCGATCAGCCCGCGCACCCAGCGCCCGGCCAGCCATGTTGCCGGGATGCCGAGCACGATCCCCCCGATGGTGCTTTCGAGCGGCGAGAGCGCCCTGAGCCCGATGGCCTGGGTCATCAGCCCGATCAGGAAGAGGTTGATCGCCACCGCCCCGGCGGCGAAGGGGTAAAGCAGGAGCGCGAGCTTCCACACCGGCCAGGGGCGGCCCCTGCCGCCATCCCGGACTGCCTCCTCGCGCCGCTTCATGCCACGCCCTCCGCCACGGCGCTGTGCGCCAGAGCCGCCGCGATCAGCCCCGGCACTTCCGGGTGCAGCCCGATCGCGGGCAGGATCGCCCCTTCGAACCCACCCTCGCGCAACAGCACCGGCACGTCCTCGCGCACATGCTCTCCCCCGGCGGCAAACAGCGGCAGGCAAAGGGCGGGCGCTTGAGCCGCCCGGGCCGCCTCGGGCAGGAAGGGCGCCTCCTCGACAAACCCCAGATGCACGGCGCGAAACGCCCCCCCCGCGGCCACATGATCGGCGATCCGGCGCGCCGCGCGCGCCACGTCGGCGTTGTTCTTCGCCCCGTGCGCCGCAAGCACGAGATCGCAGGCAGATGCTGCCAGCCCCCGCGCCTGCGCCCCCTCCTTCGCAGCCCGCAGGGCGAGATCCCACAGCGCCGGATCGCAGCCGAAAGGCGCAAGGATGCGCGCGCTTGTGGCATGGATCCCCGCCTTCTCCATGCGCTCGGGAAGATTGACCTGCGTGAACCACCCATCCGCCATGAAGAGCGGATAGATCAGCGCGTCCGGCACCCCATCGAGCGCCCGCTCGAGCGCGCCGGGCGCGGCCAGCGTGGCCGAGGCCACCCGCCAGCCCTCTCCTGCCCGCGCCGCCACCCTATCGGCCAGCGCGCCAAGCGCCGCCTCCGCCGGCCCGGGATCGGAGGGCTGGCCATGGGCCACGATGATCGCCGCGCGCGGGGCCGTTTCAGGCGCCGTTTCAGTGGCTGGTGCCTTCCGAGAAGGTGATCTTGTTCCAGACATTGTATTTCCCCGAGGGCTTGCTCATGGGCAGGCGCTTCACCTCCTTGAGCGTTTTCGCATCATAGATGATCACCGCGCCGTCATCCTCCCAGACGGATGTCAGAGCATAGCGCCCATCGCGGGTGAATTCCACATGCGCGAAGGTGGCGCCGGGCACCGGGCGCAGGGTGCGCACGATCCCGAGCGTCTGCTTGTCGATCACATGGATCTCGTCGCGATGCGGCCCGAAGAACACATCGGCCCAGAACCAGGGGCTGTTTTCATGGCTGCGCAGGAAGAAGCCGGGGCCGTCCGTCTTGATGGTGTCGGTCACCTTCCAGCTTTCGGTATCGATCACCGAGATCCGGCCCTCCTTCAGATGCGGCGTGGCCATCACGCGCCGGCCGTTGCGCATCCAGGATATGCCCGAGCCCAGATGCGGCATGCCGCCGAGAAGGAGGCGCGCCACCTCGCGCCCCACATTGAGATTGATCACCACCCCCTCCTCGCTCTGGCGCGCGGCGCCGATCAGGAAGCGGTAATCGGGGGTGAAGAAGAAATCATCGAGCGGGCCGTCGATCAGGATGCGGCGGCGGGCGAAAAGCCCCCGCGAGGAAGGCAGCGCCTCCATCATCCCCTTTTCATGACTGTGCACGAAACCTTCGTAAACCGGCGGCGCGTCCGGATCGGTGGAAACCTCCCAGATCTCCGGGGCGTCCTTCAGCGCGAGGATGAAGCTCCTGCGGCCCGGCGCCTGATAGACGGCCGAAACCCGGCTCGCAGTGCCATCGCGCGCCACCACCGGCATCACACGCTCAACGGAAAGATCATCGGTGGAAAGGATGGTGAGCGTCATCGGCAGGTAATTGGCCACCGCCAGATGCCGGCCGTCATGGCTGATGGCGATGTTGCGGCTATTGAGCCCGGCGCGGATGCGGCCCACCTCCTGAAGGCTCCAGATATCGTATTTCTGCACCCAGCCATCGCGCGACATGATGAACACGTAGCGCCCGTCAGGCGTGAATTTCGGGCCGCCATGCACGGCGAAGGGGGTTGGGAAGCGATCGAGCACCTCGAAGCTGTCGCCATCGAGCACGCTCACATGGTGATCGCCGGTTTCCACCACGAGGGTGATGTTCATCGGATCGCCCTTGAAGACGGGCTTTTCGGCGGGCCGGTAATCGGGCCGCAGGCTGCGGGTGGCCATGATCTCGGCCGCGCCCCATTCGGGGATCTCCTTGAGCGGCGTTTTCACATATGCCGCCAGCGCGGCGATTTCCGCATCCGGGAGCCTGCCGTGATAGGCGGGCATCTGCGTGGCCGGGCGGCCATCGCGGATCACCGCCTCCACCTTCGGCCCGCGCATCCGCCCCAGCGTCTGCGGGATCAGGGCGGGGCCGGAGCCGCCGAGGCGGTCCGCACCGTGGCAGGCAGCGCAGTGCTTCCGGTAAAGCACGGGCGCATCGGGGGCGGCGAGGGCCGGGCTGGCCATCAGCGCAAGCACACATGCCACCCAACCCGCCCGGCGGCACCGCCGGGCAGCGCCCGACCGCCC
>WFVA01000145.1 GCA_015491895.1 Albidovulum sp.
GACGTGGTTTCGCTGACGAAGAACGGCTTTCTGGGAAATCCGATCGGGTTTCGCGCGGTGAAGCTGATCGCCGAGGCGGCGGCCGCGCTGCCGCTGTTGCTGCAGGATCGCGAGCGGCGCTACGAGGCGCATCCGCTGATCGATCTCATGCGCCGGCCCAATCCGGCGCAGGGGCGGGCGGAGCTTCTGGAGGCGCTTTATGGCCATCTGCTGCTGACGGGCAATGCTTACGTGGAGGCGGTGGCCGGCGAGGAGGCGGCGCTGCCGGTGGAGCTTTACGTGCTGCGCAGCGACCGCATGAGCGTGGTGCCCGGCGCGGACGGCTGGCCGGTGGCTTATGAATATGCGGTGGGCGGGCGCAAGCATCGCTTCGACATGACGGGGGAGATCCCGCCGATCTGCCACATCCGTAGCTTCCATCCGCAGGATGATCATTACGGCTTCACGCCGATGCGCGCGGCGGCGAGCGCGGTGGATGTGCACAATGCGGCGAGCCGCTGGAGCAAGGCGCTTCTCGATAATGCCGCGCGGCCCTCGGGGGCGATCGTCTATCGCGGATCGGACGGCAATGCGACGCTCACGCAGGAACAGTATGACCGCCTGCTTGACGAGATGGCGAGCCAGCATCAGGGGGCGGCGAATGCGGGGCGTCCGATGCTGCTCGAGGGCGGGCTTGACTGGAAGCCGATGGGATTCTCGCCCTCCGACATGGAATTTCAGAAGACCAAGGAGGCGGCGGCGCGCGAGATCGCGGTGGCCTTCGGGGTGCCGCCGATGCTCCTGGGGATCCCGGGCGATGCGACTTACGCCAATTACCAGGAGGCCAACCGCGCCTTCTATCGCCTCACCGTTCTGCCGCTCGCGCATCGGGTAAGCGCCGCGCTTTCGGACTGGCTGGCGCGCTTCAGCGGCGAGGCGGTGGAGCTGCGCCCCGATCTCGATCAGGTGCCGGCGCTGGCGGGCGAGCGCGATCAGCAGTGGCGGCGGGTGAGCGAGGCGAGCTTCCTCACCGATGCCGAGAAGCGGGCGCTTCTGGGCCTGCCGAAGATCGCGGAGGAGGAATGAGCGGGCAGGAGCGCCCGCAGGCCACGGGCTCGCGCTTTCTTTACGACAGTTTCGATGCCGCCACCGCGCGCATCGAGGCCAACGAGCGGCTGGCGCAGCTTCAGTTCGATCAGCTTGACGACCGGCTGAAGCGCATCGAGGCGATGATCGAGCGGCTGGAGCGCAGGCTCTGGCTCGCGGTTTACGGCGTGGTCGGGGTGATCCTGGCCCAGGGCGTGGCGGGGCTGATTGATGCGGCTGCGAAATGAAGCGGCTGCCGCAATGAGCTGCCCGAAAATCCCGGAATGAGGAAACGGACATGATGATGACGCAAGAGATCGCCGGCGGGCTCGAACACAAGTTCTGCCGGCTGAGCGAGAACGTGACGGTAACCGACGGCACGCGGATCGAGGGCTATGCCTCGCTGTTCGGGATCCCCGACCAGGGGGGCGATATCGTGGAGCCCGGTGCCTACAAGGCTTCGCTGAAGCGGCTCCGTGAGAGCGGGCGGCGGGTGAAGATGCTGTGGCAGCACGACCCGGCCCAGCCGATCGGCATCTGGGACGAGGTGCGCGAGACGGCGCGGGGGCTTTACGTGAAGGGGCGTATCCTCACCGATGTGGCGCGCGGGCGCGAGGCGGCGGCGCTGATCGGGGCGGGCGCGATCGACGGGCTTTCGATCGGCTATCGCACGAAGAAGGCAACCAAGGATGGCAAGGGCCGGCGGCTCTTGGCGGAACTGGAGCTTTGGGAGGTGTCGCTTGTCACTTTCCCGATGCTTCCGGAAGCGCGGGTGGGCGCCAAGGGGGAGACCCCGGAGGCCGAAGCCTGGCGCGAACTGGCCGGGGTTTTCGAAACCGCGCGCCGCATGCTGGCCCGCGATTGAGCCAGTGATCTGAACCTCATGCAAACAGGATGATCCATGAGCAAAACCGAGAAGAAGGCTCGGGCCGGGGGCGCCATGCCTGACGGCCTGTCTCCGGCCGCAGAGGTGAAAACCGCGATGGCCGGTTTCCTGAACGAATTCAAGAGCTTTCAGGACGACATCAAATCCAGACTCCAGAAACAGGAAGAACGTATGACCATGCTGGACCGCAAACAGATGACCCCGAAACGCCCCGCTCTGGCCGCTGCGGCCGAGGCCGAGGTGCCCCACAAGAAGGCCTTCCGCGCCTATCTGCGCAGTGGTGACGACGAGGGCCTGCGCGGGCTCGAACTGGAGGGCAAGGCGCTTTCCACCGCGGTGGCGGCCGATGGCGGCTATCTGGTGGATCCCGAAACCGCGGCGACCATCCAGTCGGTGCTTTCCGCCACCGCCAGCCTGCGGGCGGTCGCCAATGTGGTGAATGTGGAGGCCACTTCCTATGACGTGCTGATCGATCACACGGATGTGGGCGCCGGATGGGCCAGCGAAACCGCGGCCGTGACCGAAACCGCCACCCCCCAGATCGACCGCATCACGATCCCGCTGCACGAGCTTTCGGCGCTGCCGAAGGCCAGCCAGCGGCTGCTGGACGACAGCGCCTTCGATATCGAGGGCTGGCTTGCGAAGCGCATCGCCGACAAGTTCGCCCGCGCCGAGGCGGCGGCCTTCATCAATGGCGACGGCGCCGACAAGCCGCGCGGCTTCCTCAATCACCCGGCGGTGGCCGATGCGAGCTGGTCCTGGACCAACATCGGCTATATCGCCACCGGGGTGGACGGCGATTTCGACAGCACCAAGCCTTCGGACGCGATCGTGGATCTCGTCTATGCGCTGGGGGCCGAATACCGCGCCAACGCGACCTTCATCATGAATTCGAAAACCGCCGGCGCGGTGCGCAAGATGAAGGATGCGGACGGCCGCTTCCTGTGGTCCGACGGGCTTGCGGCCGGGGAGCCGGCGCGCCTCATGGGCTATCCGGTGCTGGTGGCCGAGGACATGCCCGATATCGGCCCGGGCGCGACCGCGATCGCGTTCGGCGATTTCTCGGCCGGCTACACGATTGCCGAGCGCCCGGATCTGCGCATCCTGCGCGATCCCTTCTCCGCCAAGCCGCATGTGCTCTTCTATGCCACCAAGCGGGTGGGCGGTGACGTGAGCGATTTCGCGGCGATCAAGCTCCTGAAATTCTCGGTCAGCTAAGCGGGCCGGAAAGGAAAGGCTCCGGCCCCGTGCGGGCCGGGGCCCCGCGGGCGCGCGCCGGGGATTGCCGGGTTGTCCAGCTGCTCCCTCCGTCCGAGCAATGCGGCAAGGCGCGCGCCCGTTCCATCAGGGGCGGCAGAATTTTCGGAGAAAAGACATGATGTTGATCGAGCAGACGACAGTGCCGCTTGCGGCGCTGCCGATCGCCGGGTTCAGGGATCACCTGCGGCTGGGCACGGGATTTGCCGATGACGGGGTGCAGGATGGCGTGCTCGAGGCCAGCCTGCGTGCCGCCATCGCCGCCATCGAGGGGCGCACCGGCAAGATACTGATCGAGCGCGCCTTCCTGTGGCGGATCGAGGCCTGGCGGGGGCTCGGGGACGAGGCGCTGCCGGTGGCGCCGGTGGGCGCGGTCACGGCGCTCAGGATCCATGACGCGGCGGGCACCGGCACGCTGATCGATCCCGCGCGCTACCGCTTCGTGCCCGACGAGCACCGCCCGCGCATCGAGGCCACGGGGGCCTGTCTGCCCTCGATCCCCGAAGGCGGGCACGGGGAGATCGAGTTCACCGCCGGCTACGCGCCCGACTGGGGCGGGCTGCCGGCCGATCTCGGCCAGGCTGTGATGCTGCTCGCGGCGCATCATTACGAGCACCGTCATGCGGGGCAGGCGCCGGCGGAAGGGGAGATGCCCTTCGGCGTTTCCGCCCTGATCGAGCGTTACCGCACGGTGCGCATCCTTGGGGGGCGGCGCGGATGAGACACCCCAATCTCAATCGAAAGCTGGTGCTGGAGGAGGCGAGCCGCACCCCCGATGGCGCCGGGGGCTGGAGCGAGACATGGAGCGCGATCGGCACCCACTGGGCCGAGATGCAGGCGCTGAGCGGGCGCGAGAAGGGCGATGATCTGAGCGTCATTTCCGGCGCGGGCTACCGCTTCATCCTGCGCGCGGCGCCCTACGGCGCCCCCTCGCGCCCGCGCCCCGAGCAGCGCTTTCGCGCCGGCAGCCGGATCTTCCGCATCCTGGCCGTCAGCGATCACGATCCGGCGGGGCGCTACATCGCCTGCCATGTGCGCGAGGAGGTGGTGACATGAGCTACGGCGCAGCGGCGGCGCTTCAGGCCGCCATCTATCAGCATCTCGCCGCCGACAGCACCCTGCAGGGGCTGATCGGCGCCAATATCTACGATGACGTGCCCCCCGGGCCGCTCCCGGGCACCTATGTGAGCCTCGGCATCGAGGATGTGCGCGACCGCTCCGACAAGACGGGGCGCGGAGCGCTCCATATCCTGACGGTGAGCGTGGTTTCCGACGCGGCCGGTTTCCAGGTGGCGAAAACGGTGGCGGCGGCGGTGAGCGATGCGCTCTCGGGCGCGGCCCTCAGCCTCGCGCGGGGGGTGCTTGTCTATCTCGCTTTCGAGCGCGCCCGGGCACGGCGCGCGGGCACCTCTGACAGGCGGCGCATCGACCTTCGCTTCCGCGCCCGCGTGGATGACGGCTGACGCGCAGGGGCGCGTTTGCGCCGGCACCCGGGCGGGAGGCGGCAGCGGACGGCCCTTAGGGGGAAATGACAATTTGCAGATTGGAGAACAGCCATGGCGGCTCAGAACGGCAAAGACCTTCTCATCAAGCTCGACATCACCGGATCGGGCAGCTTCACCACCATCGCGGGGCTGCGCGCGACGCGCATCAGCTTCAATGCGGAAAGCGTGGATGTGACCAGCCTCGAAAGCCAGGGCGGCTGGCGCGAGCTTCTCGGCGGCGCGGGGGTGAAATCGGCGACGCTCTCGGGCAGCGGGGTGTTCCGCGACGACGCAACGGACGAACGCGCCCGCCAGATCTTCTTTGACGGCGAAACCCCGGCCTTTCAGGTCATCATTCCCGATTTCGGGGTGGTGGAAGGCCCCTTCCAGATCACCGCGATCGAATATGCCGGCAATCACGACGGCGAGGCGACCTATGAATTGAGCCTCGCCTCGGCCGGCGCGCTCACCTTCACCCCGGCGCCCTGATGGGGGGCGGGATGGCCAACCCCTGGGCCGGCGAGGTGCGCCTCGTGCTCGATGGCGAGCCCCATGCCTGCAAGCTCACCCTCGGGGCGCTGGCGGAGATGGAGGCAGCGCTGGAGAGCGGCTCGCTCATCGATCTGGTGGAGCGCTTCGAGGCGGGGCGCTTCACCACCCGCGACGTGCTGGCGCTGATCGTGGCGGGCCTGCGCGGTGGCGGCTGGCGGGGCACGGCGAAGGATCTCGTGAGCGCCGAGATCGAGGGCGGCCCCGTGGAGGCGGCGCGGGTGGCGGCGCAGCTTCTGGCGCGCGCCTTCGCCGTTGGGGGCGGGGAGGGA
>WFVA01000146.1 GCA_015491895.1 Albidovulum sp.
GGCTCGCCCCTCTCGGGGCCATGCCGCCCCGGCTTGCTGCGGCGAGGGCCCTGTCGGCGGCAAGGAGACGGCGGGAAATCTCGACCCGCAGCCGCTCGGCCTCCTCTTCGCTGATCGTGCCGCGCTCCACATCCTGCTCTACGGCCGCGAGCTGCTGGCGGTAGATCGCGATATCGCTTTCCGCCTCGTCGCCGGCATGATCGCGCCGCCGGCGCAGAAGCGCCAGCAGGATCAGCAGCGCGACAAGCGCGGCAAGGGCAATGGCAAGGGGCCAGAATTCCATGGTGTTCTCCCGTATTCCTGAAGCCATCTAATGGCTGTGGGGCGCGAGGGAAAGGGGGGATGGTGCCGCAGCCCATCACGGATATGTCAGATGCGGGCAGGCGTGCCGGACGCCTTGTGTCGTTTTTATCCCGATTCCGCCGCTTGATACCTTGGCAGAGAGGCGCGGGGATGTATCAATGGCGCGAGAAAGGGGCAGGGAGAGCCGGGATGAAACGCTACAACGCCTTGGCAATCTTGCGCGAGGGCCTGCGCCTTCACCGGGGCTGGCCGCGTGCCTGGGCAAGCCCTGAGCCGAAGAGTGAATATGATGTGGTGATCGTGGGCGCGGGCGGCCATGGGCTCGCCACCGCCTATTATCTCGGCCGCAACCACGGCATCACCAATGTGGCGGTGCTGGAAAAGGGCTGGCTGGGGGGCGGCAACACCGGGCGCAACACCACCATCATCCGCTCGAACTACCTCCAGGATCCTTCCGCCGCGATCTACGAGAAGGCCCGCGCGCTCTATGAAACCATGAGCCGGGATCTCAACCTGAACGTCATGTTCTCGCCCCGCGGCGTGATGATGCTGGCCCAGACGGAGCACGAAAAGCGCGGCTATCTGCGCACCGCCGAGGCCAATGCGCTTCAGGGGGTGGAAACCGAATTCATCAGCCCGGCGCGCGTCAAGGAGCTGGTGCCGATGATAAACATCGAAGGCCCCCGCTACCCCGTGCTCGGCGCGCTCTGGCAGGCCCGCGGCGGCACCGCGCGCCACGATGCGGTGGCCTGGGGCTATGCCCGCGCCTGCTCGGATATGGGCATGCACATCATCCAGCAATGCGAGGTCATCGGGATCGAGCACCGCGGCGGGCGGGTCAGCGCCGTCAATACCACCCGCGGGCGCATCGGCTGCGGGAAGCTTGCGCTGATCGTGGCCGGCCACTCGGGGCGCCTCGCCGAAATGGCCGGCTTCCGCCTGCCGATCGAGAGCGTGGCCTTGCAGGCGATGGTGAGCGAGCCCATAAAGCCCATGCTCGATGTGGTGGTGATGGCCAACACCGTGCACGGCTACATCTCGCAATCGGACAAGGGCGAACTGGTGATCGGCGGCGGTGCCGACGGCTACAACAACTACACCCAGCGCGGCTCCTTCCACCATATCGAGGAAACCGTGCGCGCCCTGTGCGAAACCTTCCCGGCGATCGGGCGCCTGCGCATGATGCGCCAATGGGGCGGCATCGTGGACATGACGGGCGATCGCTCCCCGATCCTCTCCAAAACCCCGCTCCCGGGCTGCTACGTCAATTGCGGCTGGGGCACCGGCGGCTTCAAGGCCATCCCCGGCTCGGGCTGGGCGATGGCCGAACTCGTCGCCAATGATGCCCCCGGGCCCCTCGCAGCGCCCTTCAGCCTCAGCCGTTTCCGCGAAGGCCGCTTCATCGATGAAAGCGTGGCCGCAGGAGTGGCCCACTGATGCGAAGGCTCATTTTCATCACTGGTCGGCGATTATCCCCGGGGGCGCGGGGCGGGGCGGAAGGAAAACCGGCAGCCCCCGCGCCCGCAGCCGCCACAGGGAGCCCGCCCCCATGCTGATCCTGACCTGCCCGTATTGCGGCATTCAGGCCGATGAAACCGAGCTCGCCCCGGGCGGCGAAGCGCATCTGAAGCGCGCCGGCCCGGATGCCTCGGATGCTGAATTCGAAGCCTATATGTTCGAGCGCCGCAATCCATACGGGGTCCATTTCGAACGCTGGCGCCACGCGGCGGGCTGCGGCAAGTGGTTCATCGCCGCGCGCGCCACCGATACGCTCGAGGTCTTTGCCACCTACAAGGCGCAATGCACCGCGCCCCCGGCCGATGTGATCCGCGCGATCAGGGCCCGCCGCCCCGATTGGGAGGGCTGGAAATGAGCCGGCGCATCGAGGGCAGGGGCCGCTTCCTCAACCGCGCCCGCCCCGTTACCTTCCGCTTCAATGGCCACAGCCTCGGCGGCTACGAGGGCGATACGCTCGCCTCCGCCCTTCTTGCCAATGATCGCATCCTGCTCGGGCGCAGCTTCAAGTATCACCGCCCGCGCGGGCTGGTGGGCGCGGGCGCCGAAGAGCCCAACGCCCTGATGGAGCTGGGCGCGGGCGCGCGCTTCGAGCCCGACCGCCGCGCCACCACCACCGAGCTTCACGAAGGGCTCACCGCCCGCAGCCAGAATCACTGGCCGGGCCTCGCGCATGACATTGGCGCGGTGAACGATCTCTTCGCCCGCTTCCTCTCGGCAGGTTTCTACTACAAGACCTTCATGTTCCCCGCCTTCGCCTGGAAGCGCCTCTTCGAGCCCCTGATCCGCCGCTCCGCCGGCCTCGGCCGCGCACCTGCGCCTGATGCCCGCGATCCCGATCATTACGAACATTTCCGCGCCCATGTGGATGTGCTGGTCGTGGGGGGCGGCATCGCGGGGCTGCAGGCGGCGCTTGCGGCGGGGCGCGCGGGCGCGCGGGTGCTGCTGCTCGAGCAGACGCCCCATTGGGGCGGGCGCGCGCCGGTGGACGGCGTCAGCATCGAGGGCATGAGCGCCGGGGAATGGGTGCTAAACGCCCTAGCCGAGCTTGAGGGCATGGAAAACGTCAGCCTGCGCAGCCGCACGGTTGGCAGCGGCGTCTATGATCACGGCTATGCGCTCGGCTTCGAGCGGCTCACCGATCACCGGCCCGGCACTGATGGGCCGCGCCATCGCCTGTGGCAGATCCGCGCGCGGCGCATCGTCACCGCCACCGGCGCCATCGAGCGCCCGCTCGCCTTCCCCGGCAATGATCGCCCCGGGGTGATGTTGGCGAGCGCTGTGCGCGACTATCTCGAAAACTGGGGCGTTCTGGCGGGCGATCGCGTGGTGATCGTCACCAACAACGATGACGCCTACCGCACCGCGCTTGCCGTCCGCGAGGCGGGGGGCGAGGTGGCGGCCGTTGTCGATGCCCGCCCCGCCGCCACAGGCGCCCTGGCGCAGGCCGCGCGCGAGGCGGGAATCGCGGTGCTCGAGGGGCGCGCCATCGCCGGCACGATGGGCAGGAAGCGGCTTCGTGCGGTGAAGATCGGTCTGATGGAGGGGCAGGGCGGCGCGGTGGAGGAAATCGCCTGCGATTGCCTGGCGATGTCGGGCGGGTGGTCGCCCGTGGTGCATCTGTGGTCCCATTGCGCAGGCAAGCTGATGTGGGACGAAACGGGCGCCTTCTTCCGCCCCGATCCCGCCCGCTCGCCCCTTGGCGCCGATGGCGAAGGCTTCGTGATCGCCGCGGGGGCGGCGAATGGCGAGATGGATGCCGCGCGGGCCATGGAAGATGCCGACAGGGCCGGCAAGCGGGCGGCGAAGGAAGCGGGCTTCCGCCCCGGGCGCAAACGCGCGCCGAAAGCGCAGGCGCTCGAAGAAGCCCCCCTCCTGCCGGTGTGGCAGATGCCGGCGCGGGCGGGGGCGAAGATGCGCATGAAGATGTGGCTCGATTTCCAGAACGATGTGAAGGTGTCCGACATACGCCAGGCGGCGCGCGAAGGCTATGAGAGCGTCGAGCACACCAAGCGCTACACCACGCTCGGCATGGCCAACGATCAGGGCAAGCTCAGCAATATCAACGGCATAGCCGTTCTTTCCGATGCGCTCGGCCGCCCGATCCCGCAGACCGGCACCACCACCTTCCGCCCGCCCTACACGCCGCTTTCCTTCGGCGCCATCACCGGCGAGGCGCGCGGCGATCTCTTCCAGCCCCTGCGCCGCACCCCGATCCAGGGCTGGCACGAGCAGAACGGCGCCGATTTCGAGCCCGTCGGCCTATGGCGCCGCCCCTATTGCTACCGCCGGGCGGGCGAATCCCGCGAAGACGCGGTGAAGCGCGAGGTGCAGGCCACGCGCGGCGGCCTCGGCCTTCTCGATGCCTCGACCCTTGGCAAGATCCTCGTCAGCGGGCCGGATGCGGGGAAGTTCCTCGATCTCGTCTATACCAACATGATGAGCACCCTTCCCCCGGGCCGCTGCCGCTATGGGCTGATGTGCAACGAAAACGGCTTTCTCATGGATGATGGCGTGGTGGCGCGGCTCGATGAAAATACCTTTCTCTGCCACACCACCACCGGCGGGGCCGATCATGTCCATGCCCATATGGAGGACTGGCTTCAGTGCGAATGGTGGGATCTTGACGTGCACACGCTCAACCTCACCGAGCAGTTCGCGCAGATCGCCGTGGTCGGTCCGAAGGCGCGCAAGCTGCTGGAGAAGCTCGGCGGCGTGGATGTAAGCCGCGAAGCCCTTCCCTTCATGCACCTTGCGCAAGGGCCGCTCGGCGGCTTTGATGCCCGCATCTTCCGCATCAGCTTTTCGGGCGAGCTTTCCTTCGAGATCGCGGTGCCCGCCTCCCAGGGGCTGGCGCTCTGGCAGGCGCTCATGGAAGCGGGGGCGGAATTCGGCGCCACGCCCTACGGCACCGAGGCGCTCCATGTGATGCGCGCAGAGAAGGGCTTCATCATGATCGGCGACGAGACCGACGGTACGGTGACGCCGCTCGATCTCGGCCTTTCCTGGGCGGTATCGAAGAAGAAGGCGGATTTCATCGGCAAGCGGGGGCTCGCCCGCCCGCTTTTCCACGATCCCGAGCGCTGGCGGCTGGTGGGGCTTGAAACGCTCGATGGCGCGGTGCTGCCCGATGGCGCTTATGCGCTCTCCGAGGGGCTGAACGAATATGGCCAGCGGCGCACGCAGGGGCGCGTGACCTCCACCTATTTCTCGCCAACCCTCGGGCGCGGCATCGCCCTTGGCCTCATTGCGCGGGGCCCCGAGCGCATGGGCGAGGTGCTCGCCTTTTCCAATCGCGCCGGCGAGCCGGTGAAGGCGCGGATCACGGAGCCGGTGTTTTATGATCCGAAGGGAGAGCGGCAGGATGTCTGAACCGATCGCGATTGTCGCCCCGGCTCCGCCCCCCGGCATGATCACCCTCAAGGGGGATCTTTCGGGTGCGGCCATGAAGCGCGCGGTGAAGGGGGCGGCGGGGCTCGGCGTGCCGGATCTGCGCGCGATCGAGCGCAAGGGGGAGCGGGCGGTGGCCTGGATGGCGCCCGACGAGCTGATGCTCTTCGTGCCGCGCGGGGAAGTGGCGGCGGCGCTTGCGGCGGCTCGGAAGGGCCTTGGCCCCGGGCATGGCCTTGCGGCTGATGTATCGGACGCGCGGGCGCTGTTCACGGTATCGGGCCCCGATGCGCGCGACGCGCTGGCCAAGCTCACGCCTGCTGACATGAGCGCGCTTCGCCCCGGCGAGATGCGCCGCACGCGGCTTTCCCAGGTGCCGGCGGCGATCTGGCAATCGGGCGAGGCGGAATTCAGCGTGATGGTGTTTCGCTCGGTCGCCGAGTATGCGCAGAAGCTCCTTGAGGTGGCCAGCGCGCCGGGATCGGCTGTCGGCTTTCACGCAAGCCCGGCCTGAAACGCATGAAAAAGGGCGCCGCAACGGGCGCCCCTTTCCGTGTATCCTGCCGCCTCAGCAGCTGTAATACATCTTGTATTCCACCGGATGGGGGGTGTGTTCGAAGGCATGGACCTCCTCCCACTTCAGCTCCAGATAGCCATCGAGCTGATCCTTGGTGAACACGTTGCCTTCCAGAAGGAAATCGTGATCGGCCTCGAGGCTTTCGAGCGCCTCGCGCAAGGAGGCGCAGACGGTCGGGATGCCGGCGAGCTCCTCGGGGGGCAGATCGTAGAGATCCTTGTCGGACGGCTCGCCCGGATCGATCTTGTTCTTGATGCCGTCAAGCCCGGCCATCAGGAGCGCCGAGAAGGCGAGGTAGGGGTTGGCGGCCGGATCGGGGAAGCGGGCCTCCACGCGCTTGGCCTTGGGGCTTTCGGCCCAGGGAATGCGCACGCAGCCCGAACGGTTGCGCGCCGAATAGGCCCGCAGCACCGGCGCCTCGAAGCCGGGGATCAGGCGCTTGTAGCTGTTGGTGGAGGGGTTGGTGAAGGCATTGAGCGTTTTCGCGTGCTTCAGGATGCCGCCGATGAACCACAGCGCTTCTTGCGAAAGATCGGCGTATTTGTCGCCCGCAAACAGGGGCTTGCCGCCCTTCCAGATCGACATGTTCACATGCATGCCCGTGCCGTTGTCGCCGGCGATGGGCTTGGGCATGAAGGTTGCCGTCTTGCCGTAGGCATCGGCCACGTTGTGGATCACGTATTTGTATTTCTGAAGCTCGTCGGCCTGTTTCACCAGGCTGTTGAAGATCAGGCCCAGCTCGTGCTGGCAGGAGGCGACCTCGTGGTGGTGCTTGTCCACCTTCATGCCCATGCGCTTCATGGTGGAGAGCATCTCGGAGCGGATGTCCTGGCCGTGATCCACGGGATTGACCGGGAAATAGCCGCCCTTGATGCCGGGGCGGTGGCCCATGTTGCCCATCTCGTATTCGGTGTCGGTGTTCCAGGCGGCGTCGATCGCATCCACCTGGAAGCTCACCTTGTTCATCTCGACGGCAAAGCGCACGTCGTCAAACAGGAAGAACTCAGCTTCCGGCCCGAAATAGGCGGTATCGCCGATGCCGGAGGCCTTCAGATAGGCTTCCGCCTTCTCGGCGGTGGAGCGGGGATCGCGCGCATAGGGTTCGCCGGTATCGGGCTCGAGCACCGAGCAGTGCAGGCACAGCGTCTTTTCCGCGTAGAAGGGATCGAGATAGGCGCTGTCGGTATCGGGCACCAGCTTCATGTCGGATTCATCGATCGATTTCCAGCCGGCGATGGAGGAGCCGTCAAACATGAAGCCGTCATCGAGGAAATCCTCGTCCACCTGATCGGCCAGAACCGTCACGTGCTGCAGCTTGCCGCGCGGATCGGTGAAGCGGATATCGACGTATTGCACGTCTTCATCCTTGATTGTCTTGAGAACGTCAGCCTTGCTCATTTGACCCTCTTTCTGATTGGGATTGGAAATTGGAAATCGTCCGGCGCCCGGCGGCCCCGGGATGGCAGCGCGGCGCTCAGAGCGCCTCGGGGCCGGTTTCGCCGGTGCGGATGCGCACCGCCTGCTCGACCGGCGAAACGAAGATCTTGCCGTCGCCGATCTTGTCGGTGCGGGCGGCCGCGATGATGGCCTCGATGGCCGGCTCGACCATGTCGTCGTCCATCACCACCTCGACCTTCACCTTGGGCAGGAAATCCACCACATATTCGGCGCCGCGGTAAAGCTCGGTATGGCCCTTCTGGCGCCCGAAACCCTTGACCTCGATCACCGAAAGCCCCTGCACGCCCACGTCCTGAAGGGCTTCCTTCACCTCGTCGAGCTTGAAGGGCTTGATGATGGCTTCGACCTTCTTCATGGCAGCGACTCCCCTTGCCTTGCGCGCGTATCGATCCCGACAGATCACTTTCCTTCCGCCCCTGCAATTGGCTATCCTGCACAAGATGGGCCGGCGGCGGTGATTTGCCGCATGAATGCCTGAAATATTACCAGTCTGCCTAAAATCTGGGCAAAAGTGAATCGCCAGGGGAGGGGCTCCGATGACGGACCTGCTGACAGCCGCCCGGATGCGCTCGATAGAGCACGCCGCGATCGAAAGCGGGCAGGTGACGGGCCTTGAGCTGATGGAACGCGCCGGGCGGGGGGTGGTGGAGGCGGTTTTCGCCCAATGGCCCGAACTGGCCAGGAGCGATCACCGCGCCGTGGTGCTCTGCGGGCCGGGCAACAATGGCGGCGATGGCTTCGTTGTGGCGCGGCTTTTGCGGCAATGGGGCTGGGAGGTGGAAGCCTTCCTCTACGGCGATCCCGATCGCCTGCCGCCGGATGCGCGCACCAATTTCCGGCGCTGGCGCGAGATGGGCGGGCAGGTGCGGGATGTGCGCGAACAGCCCGCCATGCCTGCCGATCTGATGGTGGACGCGCTTTTCGGCACCGGGCTTGCGCGCCCCGTGGACGATCCCGCGCTGTGGGAATGGCTGTGGCTCATCGATGATGCGATCGATGCCGCTTCGTTCGATGCGCCCGCGAAAACCGTGGCGGTGGACATCCCCTCCGGGCTTTGCGCCGACAGCGGGCGGGTGCTGGGCGGTGTTCCCGAACATGGGCGGCGCGCGCCGCGCGTGATGCTGACGGTCAGCTTCCATGCCCCCAAGCTCGGCCATTACCTGGCCGAGGGGCCGGCCCATTGCGGGCGCCTTGCGCTGGCGGATATCGGGATCGGTGCATTCGCGGATGCGGGGGAGGGTGGGCGCGTGCGCCTGATCGAGGCGCGCGATTTCACGGGCGCGTTCGAAAAGCGGCCGGATGCGCATAAATACGGCCACGGCCACGCCCTGATCCTCGCCGGCGGGCCCGGCCACGGCGGCGCGGCGCGGCTGGCGGCGCGGGGCGCGCTCAGGATCGGCGCGGGGCTTGTCACGCTCGGCTGCCCGCCGGAGGCGCATCTGGAGAACGCCGCTCAGCTGACGGCAATCATGGTTCGCCGGATCGGCGATGCGGTGGCGCTGGGCGAGGTGCTGAAGGATCCCCGCTTCAATGCGCTCTGCCTCGGCCCCGGGCTCGGGGGCGGGGATGAGGCGCGGGCATTGGTGCGCGCGGCGCTCGCCTCCGCCCGGCCGGTGGTGCTCGATGCCGATGCGCTGACGGCCTTTGCCGAGGATCCCGCGGAGCTGTTCGCGCTCGTTCGCGCCAATGGCCGGGTGGTGATGACCCCCCATGGCGGCGAATTCGCCCGCCTCTTCCCCGATATCGCCGGGAAGCTCGCGGCGCCGGCGGTGAAGGGGCCGGCATTCTCGCGGGTGGATGCGGCGCGCGCGGCCGCGGCGCGCGCGGGCGCGGTGGTGCTGCTGAAGGGGCCGGATACGGTGATCGCCGCGCCGGGCGGGGAATGCGCGGTGAATTCAGCCGCCTATGAGCGCGAAGCACCCTGGCTTGCCACCGCCGGGGCGGGGGATGTGCTGGCCGGATTCATCACCGGGCTTCTCGCACGGGGATTTCCGTTTTCGCCCATGCAGGCGGCCGAGGCCGGCGCCTGGCTGCATGTGGAATGCGCGCGCGCCTTCGGGCCAGGGCTGATCGCGGAGGATATCCCGGAGGAACTGCCCCGGGTGTTCAGGGCGCTGCAGCGCCGGCAGGAGCAGGGCGGGAGGCCCGGGGGCGGCCCTCAGGCGGGCTGAACCGCATCCGCGGCGATCCCGGCGCCCAGCTCGAGCCCGCCGGCGTAGATCACCTGGGGGTTTTCGAAGATAAGCTCGAAGAGGGGTGTTTCGGACAGGCCCGCATCGGTGATGAATTCGCCGTCCACCAGCTTCGAAACCGGCACAAGCACCTGATCGGCGCCCCAGAGCGCGCGGGCGCGCCAATCGCGCAGCAGGATCTTCTGATCGGCGCTGGTGATGACGGCCCCTTCCGGGCGGCCGAACCCGAGCACATTGGGGCGGATCAGGCAGGCGGGGCGGGGGGCGCTGTGGCGGCGGAGCGCGCTCAGGGAGGCGCTGCCGCTGTTGCGGGTGATGATGCGATCGCCGGGCATGAGATGCTCGACCGGGAGCGCACCATCGAGCGTGAGCACGATCGTGCCGGGAGCGATGCCGCCTATCTCCGCCTTCGCCTTTGTATCTGCTCCCGAAACGATCATTGCCTTTTTCCCGCGTTCGTTTTTGCCATGTTTGCAATGAGTCATGAATATTCGGTGAATGGGGCCGGATATGGGCGCGGGGCGTCATTTTTCGGGGCATTTCCCCTGCGGGGTGCCCTTCGGCGGCGCCGCGAAATGACTGGAAACCCATGCCCGGCCTTGCTATTGAAGCAGCGGACATGCGGGTGTGGCGGAATTGGCAGACGCACTTGGTTTAGGTCCAAGCGCCGCAAGGCGTGGGGGTTCAAGTCCCTCCACCCGCACCAGCCGTTCCCTCACGATCGCGCGCCGAAGGCGGCCATGCCTGAGGAATGGCGGGCGGCTTGCGCCGTCAGGGCGCCGTTTTCCCTTGCACCCGCGGGGGGGCGACACTAGAACGGCGCTTGAATTCATGCCCGCCGCGCGCCTTGCGCGGCCATTACCTGTGAGGAAACCTGATGACGGTCAAAGAGACCCTGAACGAAGGCCTGAAGCGCGCCTATGCCTTCAAGGTGACGGCGAAGGAGCTGGACGAGAAGGTCGAGCAGAAGCTGAAGGAAGCCCAGCCCGAGATCGAGATGAAGGGCTTTCGCAAGGGCAAGGTGCCGATGGCGCTGCTGAAGAAGCAGTTCGGCCAGCGGATGCTCGGCGAGGCGCTGCAGGAGGCGATCGACAAGACCGTGAGCGCGCATTTCGAGAAAACCGGCGATCGCCCGGCCCAGCAGCCCGAGATCAAGATCGTCAACGAGGCGGACTGGAAGGAAGGCGATGATCTCGAGGTGGAGATGTCCTACGAGGCGCTGCCGGATATCCCGGAGCCCGATCTGAAGAAGCTGAAGCTCGAGCGCCTGGTGGTGAAGGCCGGCGAGGAAGAGATCGAAAACGCGCTGAAGAACCTCGCCGAAACGGCGCAGAATTTCGAGGATCGCAAGAAGGGCGCCAAGGCCAAGGATGGCGATCAGGTGGTGATCGATTTCGTCGGCAAGGTGGATGGCGAGCCCTTCGAGGGCGGTGCAGCCGAAGATTATCCGCTGGTGCTGGGCTCGGGGAGCTTCATCCCCGGCTTCGAGGAGCAGCTCGTCGGCGCCAAGGCGGGCGATGAGGTGGCCGTGAAGGTGAAATTCCCCGAGGAATATCAGGCCGAGCATCTGGCGGGCAAGGAAGCGGTGTTCGACGTGACCGTGAAGGCCGTGAAGGAGCCGAAGGCCGCGGAGATCAACGATGATCTCGCCAGGCAGTTCGGGGCCGAGGATCTCGAGGCGCTGAAGGCGCAGATTGCCGAGCGGCTCGAGGAGGAATACAAGGGCGCGGCGCGCGCGGTCATGAAGCGCGCGGTGCTCGATCAGCTTGACGAGATGGTGAAATTCGATCTGCCGCCCTCGCTGGTGGATGCCGAGGCCAAGGAGATCGCGCATCAGCTCTGGCATGAGGAGCACCCGGATGTGCAGGGCCACGATCATCCCGAGATCGAGGTGACGGACGAGCACCGCAGGCTCGCCGATCGCCGGGTGCGCCTCGGCCTGCTGCTGGCCGAGATCGGGCGCAAGGCCGAGATCGAGGTGAGCGACAGCGAGATGACCCAGGCGATCATGAACCAGGCCCGCCATTACCCGGGGCAGGAGCGCCAGTTCTTCGAATTCGTGCAGCAGAACCCGCAGGTGCAGCAGCAGATGCGCGCGCCGATCTTCGAGAACAAGGTGATCGATTACATCGCCGAACTTGCCGATGTGACGGACAAGGAAGTGAGCAAGGAAGAGCTCGAGAAGGCGCTGGAGAAGCTCGAGGAGGAGTGATCCTCGCTTTCATGCGGGTATTCGGGAGGCGGCCTTCGGGCCGTCTCTTTTTTCATGTGCGCCTTTCGGCCCGCTCTTGCAGCCTGTGGCGGCGGGGGGATGGCCCGGGC
>WFVA01000147.1 GCA_015491895.1 Albidovulum sp.
CGCCGGGGCTGGGCGCGATCCGGCCGGATCCGGCCGGATCGCGCCCAGCCCCGGCGCCACCGGCGGCGCCCGCCCCCGGGCCGCGCCAGACGGCGCCCGAAAGATGCGCATCGGGATTGACGGCGATCACGATCTCCGCTCCCATCGCGCGGGCCAGCGAAACCGGCACCGGATTGGTCATACCGCCATCCATGAGCCAGCGGCCATCATGGCGCACCGGCGCGAACACCCCCGGAATGGCCGCCGAGGCGCGCACCAGCCGGCCCACGGGGCCCTCCCTGAGCCAGACCTCGCGCCCGGTGCGCATGTCGCTCGCAACAGCCCGGAAGGGCCGGGGCAGATCCTCGATGTTTCCGGCAATTCCGATCTCGGCCAGCACATCCTCGATCACCTGCCCATCGACCAGCCCACCCCCCGCCAGATCGACAGAGATCAACTTGAGGAACCTGCCGAGCGTCAGCCCCAGCGCCCATTCCTCGAGCGCGTCCAGCCTGCCGCTGGCATGGGCCGCGCCCACCACCGCACCCATCGAGCAGCCGGACACCACATCGGGCCTGACGCCAAGCTCCTCGAGCCCCCGGAGCACGCCGATATGGCACCATCCGCGGGCACCGCCGCTGCCCAAGGCAAGTCCGATCAGAGGCCCGGCCATGCCTCCTACTCCGCCGCTGCGCGGGCGTGAGCCAGCACATCCTTCAGATAGCGCCCGGTGTGGCTCTCCGCCACCGCCGCCACCTCCTCGGGCGTGCCCTCGGCCACCACGCGCCCGCCGCCATCGCCGCCTTCGGGGCCGATGTCGATGATGTGATCGGCGGTCTTTATCACATCGAGATTGTGCTCGATCACCACCACCGTATTGCCCTGATCCACAAGCTCGTGCAGCACCTCGAGGAGCTTCTTCACATCCTCGAAATGCAGCCCGGTGGTGGGCTCGTCGAGGATGTAGAGCGTGCGCCCGGTGGCGCGGCGCGAAAGCTCTCTGGAGAGCTTCACCCGCTGCGCCTCGCCGCCTGAAAGGGTCGTCGCCTGCTGGCCGACCTTGATATAGCCTAGCCCCACGCGCATCAGCGCATCCATCTTCTCGCGCACGCTCGGCACCGCCTTGAAGAATTCCTGCGCCTCTTCGACCGTCATGTCGAGCACATCGGCTATGCTCTTGCCCTTGAAGAGGATTTCCAGCGTCTCGCGATTGTAGCGCGCGCCCTTGCAGGTTTCGCATTCCACATAGACATCGGGCAGGAAATGCATCTCGATGCGGATCACCCCATCGCCCTTGCAGGCCTCGCAGCGCCCGCCCTTGACGTTGAAGGAAAAGCGCCCGGGCCTGTAGCCGCGCGCCTTGGCCTCGGGCAGCCCGGCGAACCACTCGCGGATCGGGGTGAAGGCGCCGGTGTAGGTGGCGGGGTTGGAGCGGGGCGTGCGGCCGATCGGGCGCTGATCGATGTCGATCACCTTGTCGAGATGCTCGAGGCCGGTGATGCCCTCGCTCGGCGCGGGCGTCTGGCGGGCGCCGTTGAGGCGCATGCTCGCCGTCTTGAACAGGGTTTCGATGGTGAGGGTGGATTTGCCGCTGCCGGAAACGCCTGTCACGCAGATGAACTTGCCGAGCGGGAAATCGACGGTGATGTTCCTGAGGTTGTTGCCGCTGGCGCCCTTCACGGTGAGCTTGCGTTCGTTGCCCGCGCGCCGCGCGCCCGGCACCGGGATCGCGCGCTTGCCGCTCAGATACTGCCCGGTGAGCGAATCCGGGTTGGCCGCCACCTCGCCGGGCGTGCCCCTGGCCACCACCTCGCCCCCGTGCACCCCGGCGCCGGGGCCGATATCGAGCACGTGATCGGCTGTGCGGATCGCCTCCTCGTCATGCTCCACCACGATCACCGTGTTGCCCTGATCGCGCAGGTTGGCAAGCGTTTCGAGAAGCCGGCCGTTATCGCGCTGATGGAGGCCGATCGAGGGCTCGTCGAGCACGTAGAGCACGCCCGTCAGCCCCGATCCGATCTGGCTCGCAAGCCGGATGCGCTGGCTCTCGCCGCCCGAAAGCGTGCCCGAGGCGCGGCTGAGGGTAAGATACTCGAGGCCGACGTTGTTGAGAAAGCCGAGGCGCTCGCGGATCTCCTTCAGGATGGCCCGCGCGATCTCCTGCTTCTGCTTCGAAAGGCTCTCGGGCACCCTCTCCACCCAGGCAAGCGCCTCGCGGATCGACATCTGCGTGACCTCGCTGATATGCAGCCCGCCGATCTTCACCGCCAGCGCCTCGGGGCGCAGACGGTGGCCGGCGCAGGCGCCGCAGGGGCGGCTGTTCTGGTAGCGCTCGAATTCCTCGCGCACCCAGGCGCTGTCGGTCTCGCGGTAGCGCCGTTCCATGTTGGGGATCACCCCCTCGAAACGGCGCGAGACCTCATAGATCCGCCCGCCGTCATCATAGCGGAATTTGATCTCCTCCTCGCCCGAGCCATGGAGGAAAACCCGCTGCACGGCTTCGGGCAGATCCTTCCAGGGGGTTTTCGGATCGAAGCCGTAGTGGCGGGCGATGGCTTCGATCGTCTGGAGAAAATAGGGAGATTTTCCCTTGCGCCAGGGGGCGATCGCGCCATCCATGAGGCGCAGCTGGGGATCGGGCACCACGAGGCGTTCATCGAAGAAAAGCTCTGCCCCGAGGCCGTCACACTCGGGGCAGGCGCCGAAGGGGGCGTTGAAGGAGAAAAGCCTCGGTTCGATCTCGGGGATGGTGAAGCCCGAAACCGGGCAGGCGAATTTCTCGCTGAAGGTGATGCGCTCGGGCTCCCCTTCCCCTTCACGCGGGGCTGTCTCGAGCACGGCGATGCCATCGGCGAGATCGAGCGCGGTGCGCAGGCTGTCGGCGAGGCGGGTTTCGAGCCCATCGCGCACCACGATGCGATCCACCACCACATCGATGTCATGGCGGAATTTTTTGTCGAGCGCGGGGGCCTCCTCGATCTCGAAGAATTCCCCGTCGATCTTCAGGCGCTGGAAGCCGCGCTTTCGCAGCTCCATGATTTCCTTGCGGTATTCCCCCTTTCGATCGCGCACGATGGGGGCCAGAAGATAGGCGCGCGTGCCTTCCGGGAGCGCCATGATGCGATCCACCATGTCCTGCACCTGCTGGGCCTGGATCGGCCTGCCGGTGGCAGGAGAACAGGGCGTGCCGGCGCGGGCGAAGAGAAGGCGCAGGTAATCATAGATTTCGGTGACGGTGCCGACGGTGGAGCGCGGGTTCTTCGAGGTTGTCTTCTGCTCGATGGAGATCGCCGGCGAAAGGCCCGAAATGTGATCCACATCGGGCTTCTGCATCATGTCGAGGAACTGGCGGGCATAGGCCGAGAGGCTTTCCACATAGCGCCGCTGGCCCTCGGCGTAGATGGTGTCGAAGGCGAGCGAGGATTTGCCAGAGCCCGAAAGCCCGGTGATCACGGTGAGCGAATTGCGCGGGATGTCCACATCCACGTTCTTCAGATTGTGCTCGCGCGCGCCGCGCACCTCGATATTCTTCAGCTCTGCCATGAGTCACCTGTTAACCTTGCGTTCATAGGTAATCCATCCGGGCGCCAAGGCCAATCGGAAAATGGGAACAAACGATGAACTCATCCTATGCTGGAATTCCTGACTTTTCAGGACC
Source organism: Albidovulum sp. (assembly GCA_015491895.1). Taxonomy (GTDB): domain Bacteria; phylum Pseudomonadota; class Alphaproteobacteria; order Rhodobacterales; family Rhodobacteraceae; genus WFVA01. The sequence continues at coordinate 3,638 of WFVA01000147.1, forward strand.
GGGAAAAATCTGCTTATAATCACCCGGATAGATAATGCATTTGATTTCGGAGGCAATAATGCGACGCCCGATTGAAACCTTCTTCAAGGCATTCTTCGCAGCCCTTTTCCTGGCCGGGCTCCCCCTCGCCGCCCCGGCGCAGGAGGCGCAAAGCCCGCGGACGATTCTCGTGCTCGATGCCTCGGGCTCCATGTGGGGGCAGATCGACGGCAAGGCCAAGATCACCATCGCCCAGGAGGTGATCCGCGATCTCCTGCAGAGATTGCCCGAGGATCAGGAGATCGGGCTCACCGTCTATGGCCATCGGCGCAAGGGCGATTGCGCCGATATCGAAACCCTGATCCCGCCCGCCGCCGGCAACCGCGACCGGATCGCTGCCGCCGTGCAGACAATCAGGCCGAAGGGCAAGACCCCGCTTTCCGCGGCCGTCATCAAGGCGGCGGAGGATCTGAAATACACCGAGGAAGCCGCCACGGTGATCCTGATTTCCGACGGCCGCGAGACCTGCGAGCTCGATCCCTGCGAAGTGGGGCGAAAGCTTGAAGAGGCCGGCATCGGCTTCACCGCCCACGTAATCGGCTTTGACGTGGCCAAGCCGCAGGACCGCGCCGAGCTTCAGTGCCTCGCCGAGGCCACCGGCGGCACCTTCCGCACCGCCTCCAGCGCCGAGGAGCTTGCCGCCGCGCTCGAGGTGGTGGCCGAGCCGGAGCCCGTGAGCGTGGAATTTGCCGCTGTCGAAAAGGGATCCGGCCGGCCCATCGAGGATCAACTGATCTGGACCCTCAAGCATGAGGGCAGCACCCTGATCGATACCGAACCGCAGGAAAACGGCTTCACGCGCGATCTGCTGCCCGGGAAGGGCCGTGTCGAGGTGATGCGCCCCGCCGACGAGGCCGCGACGCAGGCGGAATTCACCGTCGGGGATCAGGCGATGAAGGTTACTCTCGAACTGCCCCCGCTCCCGCCGGACATCACCATCGAGGCGCCGGACAAGGTGGGCGCCGGCGAGGTATTTCCTGTCAGATGGCAGATCCGTGGCGGGTATGTCATGGGTGATGATGACCGCATCGCCATCGCAAAGCCCGGCGCGAAGGCCGGGGAATCCGTTCTCTACGTGTATAACAGCACAATGCAGGGCGATGCCCTCGATGTGAAAGCGCCGGTAACGCCGGGCAGCTACGAGCTGCGCTATGTCACCTATGATCGCAATGGCCACCGGGTGCTGGCAAGCCGCAAGCTGGAGGTGGAGCCGGTGAGCGCGCGCCTCGATTTCGAAAGCCCCGCCCCGGCGGGGACGGGGCTCGAGGTGCGGTGGGAAGGCCCGGGCAGCGAGAAGGACATCATCGCCATCGCCAAGCCCGGCGCGAAGGTGAACGAGATGGTTACCTTTACCTTCCTGCTCTATTCCGACGGCAATGATCTGGTGCTGAAGACACCCGTGACGCCGGGAACTTACGAGCTGCGCTACGTGCAGAACGGCAACGAAAAGAAGATCCTTGCCGCCGAACCTCTTGTGGTGGAGCCCGTGAGCGCAAGCCTCGATTTCAGGAACCCCGCCCCGGCAGGCGGCAAGCTCGAAGTGCAGTGGGAAGGCCCCGGCGACAAGGATGACTTCATCGCCATCGCCAAGCCCGGCGCGAAGGCGAACGAGAAGGTGGCATTCGCCTTCCTGCTCTATTCCGACGGCAATGCCCTCACGCTCGACATCCCCACCGCCCCCGGCACCTATGAGCTTCGCTATGTGCAGAACGGCAAGGAGAAGAAGAGTATCCTCGCCGCTGAAAAGCTCGATGTCATTCCCATGACGGCAACTCTCACCGCCCCGGACAGGGCCGCGCCGGGCAGCCGGATCAGGGTGACATGGGAAGGCCCGGGGCACCGGCGCGACGAGATCGTGATCGCGAAGCCCGGCTCGGACAGCGTGGACTCCTATGCCGGCGTTGGCGAGGGAAGCGAAGTGAGCCTCTATGCGCCGACGGCAAAGGGTGATTACGAGATCCGCTATGTCTACGGGCCGCTTGGCAAGGTGCTGGCAAAGCGCCCGCTGAAGGTGGAGTAGCCCGCCATTTTCGCGGCGCTGCCCTGCCGGAAACGGCGGTGGCGGGCTTGACGTATTCGGTTTTTCGAATATATAGGCCCGGCACACCAACCTCCAGGGAAACGCGGACATGTTCAACCTATTCCAGAGCCGGCCGGCGGCGGCACCGATCAGCCTCAAGGACGCAATCGCGCGGGTGGAACGGAGCGAGATGGCCCTGATCGACGTGCGCGACATCAGCGAAGTGAAGATGACGGGCAAGGCGAAGGGCGCCCTGCACATTCCGCTGATGCTGCTGCAGACGAAAGCCGATCCGTGCAGCCCGGAATGCGATCCCGCCCTCGACCCCCAAAAGCCGGTGGGCGTTTATTGCGCTTCGGGGGCGCGCTCGCATATGGCGGCCGGGATGCTGCGGCAGATGGGCTATGGCGAGGTGCACAACCTCGGCGGGCTTGTCGAATGGGCCAATGCGGGTGGTGCTGTCGAGCCTGTCTGACGGGCTTTGGCCAAGCTCGCCCGCCCTCGCGCCCGTGGCGTGCGCGGTATGCCTCCGGCGGGGATATTTACCGGACCAGTGATGGGGGCGGGCGCTCTGCCCTTCAGATGTGGATCGCGCGGCCGAAGGCGGCGAGCACGCTTTCGTGCATGGATTCCGAAAGTGTGGGATGGGGGAAGACGGTGTGGATGAAATCCTCTTCCGTGGCCTCGAGCGTGCGCCCGATCACATAGCCCTGGATAAGTTCGGTCACCTCGGGGCCGATCATGTGGGCGCCCAGAAGCTCGCCCGTGGCGACATCGAACACCGTTTTCACCATCCCCTCGGGCTCGCCAAGGGCAATGGCCTTGCCGTTGCCGATCAGGGGGAAGCGGCCGACCTTCACATCATGGCCCTTCGCCCGCGCCGCCGCCTCGGTGAGGCCGACACTGGCGATCTGGGGCATGCAGTAGGTGCAGCCGGGGATGCTTTCGGGGCGCACCGGGTGGGGCTTCTGCCCGGCGATCATCTCGGCCACCATCACGCCTTCATGGCTGGCCTTGTGCGCGAGCCAGGGCGGGCCGGCGATATCGCCGATGGCATAGAGGCCCGCAACGCCCGTGCGGCAATATTCATCCACCACCACATGGGTGCGGTCGATCTTAACGCCGAGTGATTCGAGCCCCAGCCCCTCGACATTGCCGACGATCCCGACCGCCGAGATCACCGCATCGAAATCGCGCGCCGCGATCTTGCCGCCGGTTTCGATATGGGCGGTGATCTTGGCATCGCTGCGATCGAGCTTCTTCACGGTGGATTTCTCGAGGATCTCCATCCCCTGCTTCTGGAAGGCCTTCTTCGCCATCGCGCTGATTTCCTCATCCTCCACCGGCAGGATGCGCTCCATCACCTCGACGACAGTCGTCTCGGCGCCAAGCGTATTGAAGAAGCTCGCGAATTCGATGCCGATCGCGCCTGAGCCGATCACCAGCAGGCGCTTCGGCATGAAAGGGGGCTGAAGGGCGTGGCGGTAATTCCACACCCGCTTGCCATCGGCCTCGAGCCCCGGCAGATCGCGCGCGCGCGCGCCGGTGGCGAGGATGATGTCTTTCGCCGTCAGCACCTGGCTACCCTTTTCGGCCTTCACCGCCACGCGCCCCGGCGCGGGAAGGGTGGCTTCGCCCATCACCACGGTGATCTTGTTCTTCTTCAGGAGATGCCTGACGCCGCCCGAAAGCTGCCCCGCCACCTGGCGCGAGCGCTTCACCACGGCGGCGAGATCGAAACCGGCCTTGCCGGCTGAAAGGCCGAACTCGCCGGCTCTCTGCATCAGGTGATAGATCTCCGCCGAGCGCAGGAGCGCCTTGGTGGGGATGCAGCCCCAGTTGAGGCAGATGCCGCCGAGGTGTTCGCGCTCGACCACGGCCACCGAGAGGCCAAGCTGGGCAGCCCGGATCGCGGCCACATAGCCCCCCGGGCCAGCACCGACAACGATCACGTCATAATGATTGCTGGCCATGGATACCCCTCGCGCATATTTGGCTGAAAAATTGGTTTGATATTAAACTATCTCGTAACGGGCCGCAAGAAGGCAATCTCCACCTCCCGCGGAATATCTCCAGCATATTGAAAAATATGAGATTTCCGCCTTCAGGCCGGCATGGCGCGAATCACGGAGGCATAGCCGCCATCCTCGATGAAGGCCTGCTCGGCTTCCGTATTGCGGCGCGAGAGTGCCGCATTGCGATGGGGAAAGCGGCCGAAACGGCGGATCACTTCGCGATGCGCCCTGGCATGGCGCAGATTGTCGGCGCCGGTTTCGGGCATATGGGTGAGCATCAGCCGCACGCAGCGATCCTGATCGGTGAGGCATTCGGAGTGCATCAGCGGCAGGTAGTAGAATTGCCGCTCGGGCTCGGGCACGCGCATGTCCCACCCCCGTTTGATACCCTGCTTGGCACAGGCGCGGGCACGTTTGTCGGTGGCAAAGGCGCGGGGGTCATCACCGCGAAACATGTTGCGCGGGAACTGATCGAGAAGGATGAGATAGGCGAGAAGCCTCTCGGGCGTGAGCTTCCAATCCTTCAGCCCCCCTGCCGCCGCCTCTTCCCAGGCGGGCAGGAAGCGCGCGCGGATGCGCCGATCAAGCGCCTCATCCTGCAGATACCATCCCTTCGGACCGACCTCTTCGATCCAGAACTCGTTAACTTCCTGCGGGGTAACCATGGCACCCTCCTTGCCCTCCAGCAGTCTCGTGAAGGAATCGTTACAATACTCCCCTGAATTGGCAATGGAAATCATTGCCGGGATCAGCGGATGATACAATTCTGCAATACTCACCCGCCCCGTTCGGAATTTTCCGCCTGTTCGCCTGGCGCCCCTTCTGCCTCATCCGGATCCCCGCTCTCCCCGGCCATCTCCTGTGCCACCTCCTGCGCCACCTCCACGGCAATGGGAGATGCGGAGGGCAGCACGGGCGTGTAGGGGCTGGTTTCCTCCACGCTTGGCGCCGGCCGGCGGCTCATCCGCCACAGCGCATAGCCCGCGAGCGAGAGCATCAGCGCGGTGATGAAGATGAAATAGCCCGGCGGCCCGAAGACGGCCATCAGCCAGCCGACAATGATCGGCCCGGCGATGGCGCCAAGACCGTTGACGAAAACCATGCCGCCCGAAGCGGCAGCCATGTCGTCCGCCTCCAGAAAATCATTGGTATAGGCGAGGAGAAGCGCATAGAGCGGGCTTGTCATGCCGCCGATCAGGAAGCCGGCGGCAAGGATCATGGCAAAATTGCCATGCGCCGCGAAAGCCGCGAGGGCGGCCACGGCGCCGAAGAGGGCGATCAGGAGGATCAGCCTGCGCCTGTCCATCCTGTCGGAAAGCCAGCCGATCGGGAATTGCAGCACCAGCGCCCCGATCGACATGCTGGCCACGAACATCGAGATTTCCGCAAGCTTCATCCCCGCCTGCGTGGCATAGACGGCCGCCATGCCGAACTGCGCCGCGAACAGCCCGCCCAGGATCAGCATCCCCACCACCCCGAGCGGGGAGATGGCGTAGAGCGCCTTCAGGGAAAGAGGCTTGGCGGTATCGAAGGCCGGGGTGGGGCTGACGGAAAGCAGGATCGGCGCGAATGAGACGGAAACCAGCACCGAGGGGATGATGAACAGCACATAGCCCGCCGGATCCCCCATCGCCAGGAGCCCCTGCCCCGCCACCACGCCCGCCATCTGCACGATCATGTAGAGCGAAAGCGCCTGGCCGCGGGTTTCGTTGGTGGCGGAATTGTTGAGCCAGCTTTCGGCCGTCACGTAAACGCCGGAAAAGCAGAAGCCGATCACGATTCGCCCGAGCGTCCAGGAAACGGGATCGCTCAGCACCGGATAGAGGATCAGCACCGCGGAGATGAGCGAGCCCAGCGCGGCGAACACCCGCACATGCCCCACCCGGCGGATCAGCTCCGGCGCCATGCGCGAGCCGCCGAGGAAGCCGAGGAAATAGGCCGCCATCACAACCGACATCTCGCCGGTGGAAAAGCCCTCGATCCCCCCGCGCACGCCAAGGAGCGAGCCCTGAAGGCCGTTGCCCATCATCAGAAGCAGGATCCCCAGGAACAGGGGCCAGGAATTTTTCAGCACATGGAGCATTTGCGAATCCGCAGCAGGGAGGCACGAAGGCCAGCTTGGGCCAGAATCGCCCGCAAGGATCACACGGGGGCGACCTCGCGGTGTCGCCTTTCAGCCATCGGGCAGCAGGAGCGAGGCATCGCCGTAGGAGAAGAAGCGGTAGCGCTCGCGGATCGCATGGGCATAGATCTCGCGGATGCGCTCAAGCCCCATCAGCGCCGAAACCAGCATCATCAGGGTGGATTTCGGCAGGTGGAAATTGGTCATCAGCCCGTCGGCCACGCGAAAATCGAAGCCGGGGCGGATGAAGATATCGGTTTCGCCCCGCCAGGGGGCAATGGCGCCGCTTTCGCGCGCGGCGGTCTCTATGAGGCGCAGGGCGGTGGTGCCCACGGGGATCACCCGCCCGCCGGCGGCTTTCGTGGCGGCGATCTCTTCGGCGGCGCGCGGGCTCACCTCGCCCCATTCGGCATGCATCCTGTGGCGGGAAATATCCTCGACCTTCACCGGCAGGAAGGTGCCCGCGCCCACATGGAGGGTCACGTGGCTCATCTCCACGCCCTTCTCCGCAAGCCGCGCCAGCAGGGCTTCGTCGAAATGGAGCGAGGCGGTGGGCGCGGCCACGGCGCCGCTCCGGCGGGCGAAAACGCTCTGGTAATCCTCCCGGTCGCGCTGATCGGCGGGGCGGCGCGCGGCGATATAGGGCGGCAGCGGCATCTGGCCGGCGCGCTGGAGCGCGGCATCGAAATCATCGCCCGCGAGATTGAAGGAAAGAAGCGCCGTGCCGTCCTCCCCCCTTTCCTCGAACAGGGCGCGGAAATCGTCGCCAAACACGATCTCCTCCCCCTCCCGCAGCTTGCGCAGGGGCTTCAGGAGCGCACGCCACCGGCCGGGCGCGGGCGCGGGCTCGAGAAGCGTCACCTCTATGCGGGCACTCACCCGCCCCTCGGCGCTCTCGCGCCAGCGCCGCCCGGTGAGGCGCGCGGGGATCACGCGCGTATCATTGAGCACGAGACGATCGCCGGGGCGCAGCAGATCGGGGAGATCGCGCACATGGAGATCGCGCAGGCCCCCCGGCCCCTTCCCTTCCGCCACCAGCAGGCGCGCGGCCGGGCGGGGGCGCACCGGGCTGGTGGCGATCAGCTCCTCGGGGAGCGCGAAATCGAAGTCCGAAAGCCTCATCATGCGCCGCCCTCTAC
>WFVA01000148.1 GCA_015491895.1 Albidovulum sp.
GCCGCAGAGCGAAGGAGCGGGCGATGAACAGACGGGCAATGATGAAGGCCGGCATCGCCGCGGGCGCCATTGCGGCGCTTGGCGGCGGAAGGCTGCTGGCGGGGAGCGCAAAAGGCGCGGGGAGCGGGGATTTCGAATTCACCCTTCCCGACAGCGAATGGAAGCGCCGTCTCTCCCCCATGGCCTACAGGGTGCTGCGCCACGAGGCGACGGAGCGCCCCTTCTCGAGCCCGCTCAATCACGAGAAGCGCAAGGGGATCTATGCCTGCGCGGGATGCGATCTGCCGCTCTATTCCTCGGATGCGAAATATGACAGCGGCACCGGCTGGCCGAGCTTCTGGAAGCCGCTGCCGGGGGCCATCGGCACCAAAGAGGATCGCCGCCTGTTCACCACACGCACCGAGGTGCATTGCCGCCGCTGCGGGGGGCATCTTGGCCATGTGTTCAAGGATGGCCCGCCGCCCACGGGCCTGCGCTACTGCATGAACGGCGTGGCGCTGAAATTCATCCCCGCCTGAGCGGCGCCGCGCCGGGGGTGAGCCGGGGCGCTGTGCCATGCCCTTGTGGCCGGGCATGGAAGCGCGGATCAGACGACCGCTGCCAGCCCGTACCCGTGGGTTGATCGTCAGAAGCGGAATCCCACCGAAAGATCGAGCGCCGGGCGGTCCGTATCGGCTTCTTTCAGCAGACTGCCGCGCAGATAGCCGTTTTCGATGATGGTATATTGCGCGCCGATGCCGAAATGATCCGAGCTGTCGCCGGGCCGGCTTTCGTGCGCAAGGGTCAGGCCAAGCATGAGCCGGTCGGAAATCCGGTATTCCATCCGCCCTTCGTAGATATGGGTGCCCGGGGCGAGCAGGGTCTTGCGGTAGCGCAGTGCGCCGCTGAGCTTCGTGTTGCGCAGCATGGCGCCCAGCGTGTAGCCGATACGCGCCTTGCCATTGCCGCTATAGCGCTCGGCACCGCCGAAGAGGGAAAGGCCCTCTTCCACGCTGTCGCCGGTAACGGGGAGGCTGAAGGCGATCGCCTGGGTGGTGACGGGCGAACCGGCCCTGTCGGCGCGGTGGATGGAGAGGCCAACGAGCGCATCTGCGAAGCCGCCATCATAGCGGATGCCGTAGCTCTGATCGCCGTCAAGCGTGGCCTTCTGGACGAGCGATCCGAAGGAAAGCGCGATCTTCTGATCCATGAAGGCGGAATGGGCGAAGGAGAAATCCGCGCCATAGCCGCGATCGGTGACGGAACGCGGATTGCCGACGGAGATCGTGCCCAGGTAGTTCTCATAGGTGAGAACGGGGTAGAACCCATTCAACTGATATTCGCCGAGGACTGACGCATCCAGCTGCCGGACATCAAGGCCGAGAGCCGCCCCGAGGCCTTCGCCGCCCCGTGGGCGGTATCCGAAATCGGTGACGGCGGTGAAATAGACGGAATCATTACCCTCCGCAAAGACATATCCGCCATCGAGCCTGCCAGCGAGGAAAAAGCCCTCATCCTGCGCGGCGGCGGTTGAAGCAGGTAGGATCATTGCAAAAACAAGAGCGAGAAGAGCGAAAGGCTTTCTTCCCTGCCTTGCAAGAGTGGCAGCAGCGAATGACATTACAGTCGGCCCTCATAACCCACATAGACCACGCGTAGAGCGTATATAAGCCCTACGCCTTGTTGACACGACGGGCAAGCTGCAGGGAGAATCCGGCACCGATTGTTGCCTTGGAGGGACAGTCCCGCGCCGGGGTGGGCTCAGTCCGTGAAGCGGACCTTGCCGATATAGGGCAGGTTGCGGTTGCGCTGGGCGAAATCGATGCCGTAGCCCACCACGAATTCATCCGGGATCTCGAAGCCGATCCAGTCGGCCCGGATGTCGATCTCCCGGCGCGAGGGCTTGTCGAGGAGGGCGATTGTCTTCAGGGTCCGGGGGTTGCGGGTTTTCAGAAGTCTGACCACGTGATCGAGCGTGTAGCCGGTATCGACGATATCCTCCACGACCAGCACATCGCGCCCGGCGATCTCGCCGCGCAGATCCTTCAGGATCCGCACCTCGCGGCTCGATTCCGTGCTGTCGCCGTAGGAAGAGGCTTCGAGGAAATCCACCTCCACCGGCAGATCGAGTTCGCGCACCAGATCGGCGATGAAGATGAAGCTGCCGCGCAGCAGGCCGACGACGATCAGCTTTTCGGTGCCGGCAAAGGCCGTCTGGATCTCGCGCGCCAGATCCTCGACCCGCGCCGCGATCGTCTTGGCGGAGATCATGCGATCGATGACATAAGGCCGCGTGGGCATGTTTTCCCCCTTGAATTCCCCCCGCCAGCATAAGAAGTATCGCCCAGTTGTCACGCGAGGAAAGGGCGACATGCCGACACACCGCGAGAAGCGAACCCTCCCCTATTCGGCCGGGCAGATCTATGATCTGGTGGCCGATGTGGCGAAATACCCCGAATTCCTGCCCTGGACGGCCGCGGCGCGGATCCGCTCGCGGAGGCCACTGCCGGGGGGCGGGCCGCGCGACGAGGTGATGGAGGCGGATCTGGTAATCAGCTTCAAGCTGTTTCGCGAGCGTTTCGGCAGCCGGGTGGTGCTGAAGCCCGATGACATGCGGATCGAAACCGAATATCTTGATGGCCCTTTCAGATACCTGAAATCCTGGTGGCAGTTCCGCGACCTGCCGGAAGGGGGATGCGAGGCGGAATTTTTCGTGGATTTCGAATTCAGGAACGCGGTGCTCCAGAAGGTGATCGGGGTGGTTTTCAATCAGGCGATGCAGCGGGTGGTGCGGGCGTTCGAGGATCGGGCGCGGGCGCTCTACGGGCCGGGCGCGGCCTGAGTTTCCCGCCTCCGGCGGGGATATTTTCGGACCAGTGATGGGGCGGGCCGGTGATTGGGCCGAGCGCGGGCGCTTGTGCGGGCGTTCAGCGCGATTGGGCGGGCAGGGCGGAGATCAGGAGATCGAGCGCGTGATCGCAGGCCATGGCGCGCACCTTTTCGCGCCCCTTGGGGCCGAAATCGATCTGCCCCGCGTGGAGCATGTCCTGCATCAGGGGGCGGTGGGTTTCGGGATCGATCAGGCCCCTGCCGCCCTTGAGCGCAAGGCCGAAGCATACGCGGCCCTCGGGCTTGGCGCCGCTGCCGCCGGGGCCGGCGATGCCGGTGATGGAGACGGCGAGATCGGCGTTGAGGCGGCGCAGCGCGCCGGCGGCCATTTCGCCGGCCACCTCGCGCGACACCGCGCCATGGGCGCGAAGCGTGGCGAGGCGCACGCCCAGAAGCTCGCGCTTGGCCTCGTTGGAATAGGTGACGACGCCGCCTTCGTAACAGGTGGAGGCGCCGGGGATGCGGGTGATGATCTCGCCCAGCATGCCGCCGGTGCAGCTTTCCGCCGTGGCCACCCGCACCCCGGCGGCGCGGGCGCGCATCAGCAGCGTTTCGCTCAGTATGTCGGCCCGTATCACAGCCCCAGCACTCCATGCGCAAAACCGGCGGCCAGCATCACCACGATGCCCGCCATCACGCCGGCGACGATATCGTCAAGCATCACCCCGAGCGGGGTGTGGAGACGGTCGGCCCGGCCGACCGGCCCCGGCTTCCATATATCAAACAGGCGGAACATGAGAAAGGCCGTGACCCAGCCCGGCCAGGGGAAGAGCCAGGGATCGACGCCTGCGTGCCAGAGCCCGGCCGATACCGGCAGGAGCGCCACCCACTGGCCGGCCACTTCATCGATCACGATTTCCGAAGGGTCGTGATCCGCCCTGCCGCGCGTGGCGGCGGCGGTGGCCCACCAGCCGATCAGGAAGACGGCAAGGGTGGCGAGGAGGAAGCCCGGAAAGCCGAGCGTGGCATGGAGGAGGTAGGCGGGCGGGATCGCCGCGGCCGAGCCCCAGGTGCCGGGGGCAGGGCGAAGGAGGCCGATGCCGAAGAAGGTGGCGATGAGGCGGGCGGGGCTCACGGGCGCACCAAGGTTGCGGTGGCCAGCGCGGCGATGCCCTCGCGCCTTCCGGTGAAGCCGAGGCCCTCGCTAGTGGTGGCCTTGACGCTCACGCGATCTCTTTCCACCCCCATGATTTCGGCAAGCCGGGCGCGCATTTCATCCGCATGGGGGCCGATCTTCGGGGCTTCGCAGATCAGGGTGACATCGCAATTGGCGATCCGGTAGCCGTGCCTGTCCGCGAGGCTGGCCGCGTGGCGCAGGAAGATTTCGCTTGCCGCGCCCTTCCACTGCGGATCGGAGGGCGGGAAGTGGTGGCCGATATCGCCTTCGCCAAGGGCGCCGTAGATGGCGTCGGTGAGCGCATGCATGCCCACATCGGCATCGGAATGGCCTTTGAGCGCGCGATCATGGGGCAGGCGCACACCGCAGAGCACCAGGTGATCACCCTCGCAGAAGGCGTGCACGTCAAAGCCATTGCCGGTGCGGATGTCCATCTCTTGCGCATGCTCCAGAATGCGGGCGGCACGGGCGAAATCGCCGGGCCAGGTGATCTTGAGATTGTTCTCTTCGCCCTCGACGATCGCCACGTCAAGCCCGGCGGCGAGCGCCACCTCCACATCGTCGGCGGCGGTTTCCGGCGCGCGCTCATGAGCGGCGCGGATTTCGGGCAGGCGGAAGCCCTGCGGCGTCTGGGCGCGAAAGAGCCCGGCGCGCGCCACGGGCGCGATCACCCGCCCGCTCTCGCCGCGCCAGAGCGCATCGGTGACGGGCAGGGCCGGGGCGGCGCCGGGGGTGGTATCGAGCGCGGCGATCACGCGGGAGATCAGATCGCGGGAAACCAGCGGGCGGGCGGCGTCATGGATCAGCACCCGCGAAGCGCCCTCTGCCGCCGCAAGCCCTGCCTGCACCGAGGCCGCGCGCGTGGCGCCCCCTTCGGCGCGCAGCACCGGAAAATCGCAGTGAGGCGCGATCAGCGTATCGAACAGCGCCTGATCTGAGGGGTTCAGCACCACGATCAGGCGATCCACCTCTGGATGGCGGGCGAAGGCTCCGAGCGTGCGCGCCAGCACCGGCAGGCCGGCGAGATCGCGGTATTGCTTGGGCAGATCGCCGCCCGCGCGCGCCCCCCGCCCGGCGGCGACGATGATCGCGGCGGTATCGGCCCGGGAGCTCATGGGCCGCTCATTTCTCGGGGATCAGCCCGCGCGGGCTGAAGCGCAGCACGAGGAGCAGGATCAGCCCCATGGTGAAGAGCCGCATATGCGCCACCGATTCCAGCAGATGCGCCTTCAGCGCGCCATCGGGCAGGGGGGCGGTCAGCAGATCCATCAGCATCTTGCCCAGGGGCTCCACCTGCACCCAGAGGAACCAGATCAGGAAGCCGCCGAGGATCGCGCCCCAGTTGTTGCCCGAGCCGCCGACGATCACCATCACCCAGATCAGGAAGGTATAGCGCAGGGGCTGGTAGGTGCCGGGGGTGAGCTGGCCGTCAAGGGTCGTCATCATCGCGCCGGCCATGCCGACGATGGCGCTGCCGAGGATGAACACCTGAAGATGGCGCGCCACCACATCCTTGCCCATGGCCTCGGCCGCCACCTCGTTATCGCGGATGGCGCGCATCATCCGCCCCCAGGGCGAGCGCAGCGCCAGCTCCGCCAGAACCAGCACGATCACCAGCACTGCCGTGAACATCAGGCCATAGCCGAGCTTCACGAAAAGGGTGGAGGCGGTAACGGGGTCGAGCCCGAGCGAGGAAGCGGTTTCCACGAAACCGGGATCCCTCTGGAGATCCACCTCGTAGGGCAGGGGGCGGGGGATGCCGACGACATTCTTCACCCCGCGATCGAGCCAGTCCTCGTTCTTCATCACGGCGACGATGATCTCGGCGATGCCGAGCGTGGCGATGGCGAGGTAGTCGGAGCGCAGGCCGAGCGCCGTCTTGCCGATGAGCCAGGCCACGCCCGCCGCCATCAGCCCGCCCAGAGGCCAGGCCAGCAGCACCGGCAGCGCCGCGCCGCCGAGATAGCCGGTGGAGGCGGGGTTGACGGCCTCGATCGCCTCGGCGGCGGGATCGAAGAGCGCGCGGTAGAGGAAGAAGCCGCCCACGAGCCAGAGCATGAGCGCCAACGTGCGCCGCCGTCCGGGGCGCATCCGCTTGTAGAGGAGAATGCCGCCGCCGATGGTGGCCGCCCCGGTGGCGAGCGCCAGCATCATGCGCATCCCCCCCGCCGCCCAGGCCTCCTTCACCGGGGGCATGGCCGTCAGCACGGTGGCGAGCCCGCCCACGGCCACCAGCCCCATGATGCCCACATTGAACAGCCCCGCATAGCCCCATTGCAGGTTGACCCCGAGCGACATGATGGCGCTGATCAGCCCCATGTTGAGGATGAGGAGCGCGGTGTTCCAGCTCTGCACGAAGCCGGTGGCGACGATCAGCACCGCCACCAGCGCGAACAGGGCGACATTCTTCCAGTTCACCTTCATGGCGGTCATACCGTCTTCCCCTTGAATAGGCCCGTGGGCTTGAACAGGAGCACGATGATCAGGAGCGCAAAGCTCACCGCGAACTTGTAATCGGTGGAGAGAAGCTGCGCGAGGCCGGAGGGCTCGAGGCTCTCGGGCAGGAGATAGACGAGCACCTTCTTCCAGGCGTAAGTTATGGTGACTTCCGAAAACGCCACCACGAAGCCCCCGGCGATGGCGCCGATCGGATTGCCCAAGCCCCCCACCACGGCGCTGGCGAATATGGGCAGGAGCAGCTGGAAATAGGTGAAGGGCTTGAAGCTCTTGTCGAGCCCGTAGAGCACGCCGGCGATGGTGGCGAGCGCGGCCACGATCAGCCACGTATACATCACCACCCGCTCGGGGTTGATGCCCGAAAGAAGCGCCAGATCCTCGTTGTCGGAATAGGCGCGCATGCTTTTGCCGGTGCGCGTGCGCATCAGGAACCAGAACAGAAGCGCCACCACCGCCACCGCCGTCACCACCGTGATCGCCTGGCTGGTGCGGATCGCGAGCCCCTCGGAAAGCCCCGTCCACTGCTTGAAATCGCGCGCCCGGATCAGGAAGCGCGCGCCATCGGCAAAGCGCTGCTCGTCGGGGCCGATGATGAAGCGCACGAGCCCGTTCATGATGAACATCACCCCCATGGAAACGATCACCAGGATCACCGGCGCGGCGCGTTTTTCCCGGTAGAAGCGATAGACGGCCCGATCCGTGCCCAGCAGAAGCAGGGCGGTGAAGACGATCCCGAAGGGCAGGGCGAGGAGCGCCGTGGGCAGGGGCGCTATCGAGATGCCGAGGCTCTGGAACCACCAGGTGAAGAGGATCGTCACCATGGTGCCGAAGGCCATGGTATCGCCATGGGCGAAATTGGAAAACCGCAGGATGCCGTAGATCAGCGTCACCCCGAGCGCGCCGAGCGCAAGCTGGCTGCCATAGGCGATGCCCGGGATCAGCACGTAATTGGCGATGGCCACGATTGCGTTCAGGAAATCCATGCTCACCCCCCCAGAAAGCTCTTGCGCACTTCGGGATCATCGAGAAGCTCGCGCCCCGTTCCCGTGTAGGCATTGCGCCCCTGCACCAGCACATAGCCCTTGTCGGCGATGGCCAGCGCCTGGCGGGCGTTCTGCTCCACCATCAGGATCGAGATGCCGGTGCGCGCCACCTCGATGATGCGATCGAAAAGCTCGTCCATCACGATCGGGCTCACGCCCGCGGTGGGCTCGTCGAGCATCAGAAGGGTGGGCTGCGTCATCAGCGCGCGGCCCACCGCCACCTGCTGGCGCTGCCCGCCCGAAAGCTCGCCCGCCGCCTGGTGGCGCTTCTCGCGCAGGATCGGGAAAAGGCCGTAAACCTGCTCCATGGTCTCGCTGATGTCGTCATGGCGCAGGAAGGCTCCCATCTCGAGGTTTTCCTCCACCGTGAGCGAGGTGAAGATGTTGCTCGTCTGCGGCACGAAGGCCATGCCCTTGGCCACCCGCGCCTGGGGCGTCAGCCTGGTGATGTCCTCGCCGTCGAGCCGAACGGATCCGCCGCGTATGTCAAGCATCCCGAACACGGCCTTCATCGCGGTGGACTTGCCCGCGCCGTTCGGCCCCACGATCACCGCGATCTCGCCCTTCTCCACCGCGATCGTGCATTCATGCAGGATGTCGGGGCCCTTGCCATAGCCGCCCGTCATCTTCTCGCCAATCAGAAACGGCTCAGACATGGCGCGCCCCCCTCCGGCCCCTGCTCCCGTCACGGGTGCGCAAACATCCCCGCCGGAGGCATGAAATCCCTTCGCTTCTCACGTTTCCGCCCCCGCCATCACCTTGTTCTTCAGCCCGGTGCCGAGATAGGCCTCGATCACCTGTTCGTTGGCCTTGATCTCGTCCAGCGTGCCCTCGGCCAGCACCCGCCCCTCGGCCATGCAGATCACCGGATCGCACAGCCGGCCGATGAAATCCATGTCATGCTCGATCACCACGAAGGTATAGCCGCGCTCGCGGTTGAGCCGCTCGATCGCATCGGCGATGGTGTTGAGAAGCGTGCGGTTCACGCCTGCGCCCACCTCGTCGAGAAACACGACGCGCGCATCCACCATCATCGTGCGGCCAAGCTCCAGAAGCTTCTTCTGCCCGCCCGAAAGATTGCCCGCCTTTTCGTCCTTCAGGTGATCGATGGTGAGAAATTCGAGCACCTCGTCCGCCTTCTTCAGAAGCGCCGCCTCTTCCTCGGCCACCCGCTTGCGGCGGAACCACGCATTCCACAGGCGCTCGCCCGATTGCCCGCCCGGCACCATCATCAGGTTTTCGCGCACCGTCATGGTCGGGAATTCATGCGCGATCTGGAAGGTGCGCAAAAGCCCCTTGTGGAAAAGCTCATGCGGCGGGAGGCCGGTGATTTCCTCGCCCTCCATGAACACCCGCCCGGAGGTGGGCGGCAGCACGCCGGCGATGACGTTGAAGAGGGTCGTCTTGCCCGCGCCATTGGGGCCGATCAGCCCGGTGATCGTGCCCTTTTCGATCTCGAGCGTGGCGCCGTCAACGGCATGGAAGCCGCCGAAATGCCTGTGCAGATCCTCGACCCGGATCATCGCGTTGTTTTCATTGGCCGTTGTCATCGCCCGTCACCCTTTTCAAGCGATTCTCCGCTTGGCGGCACTCCATACGCAAAACAGCCCGGTTTGGCCACCGGGCTGCTGCGTTTCATGTGCAAGACGGCGCTTTCGCCCGCTCAGCGGTAGCGCACCGTGGTGATCTTGCCGTCCTTGATCTCGATTTCGCGGTAGTTGCCGGCCGATTCACCGGGGCCGATCAGCTCCACCGCCGAGGCGCCGACGTAATCGATGTCACCACCCTTGGCGAGGATATCGAGCGCCTTTGCAAGCTCGCCGGGATAGATCTTCTCGCCCGGCGCATTGGCCACGTCCATCACCTTGTCCTTGTAGGCGGCGGGATCGGAGGAGCCCGCGGCCTGCATCGCCAGCAGGATCAGCGCCGCCGCATCGTAGGATTCGGGCGTGAAGGGCGACGTGGCGTCGAACTTGTCGCCGACGATTTCACCGAATTTCGCCACCCCGGGGCTGTCGGTGCCCGGGTGCTGGCCGAAGGAGCCGTCGATCTCGGTGCCGAAGTTTTCGGTGAGCTTGTCGGAGATCATGCCGTCGGGGAATTCGAAGGTATCGAAGGCGCCCGCATCAAGCGCCGCGCGCACGATGCCCGAGCCGCCCTGATCCACATAGCCCGCGACCACCAGAAGATCGCCTCCGGCAGAGGCCAGCGCGCCCACTTCGGCCGAGTAATCGGCCTTGCCGTCCTCATGGGCGGCGGAGATCGTCACCGTGCCGCCGGCGGCCTCGAAGGCGGATTTGAAGCTGTCGGCGAGGCCCTTGCCGTAATCGTTGTTGGTGTAGGTCAGGGCGACGGACTTGTAGCCGCGATCGGTGATGATATCGGCCATCACTTGCCCCTGGCGGGCATCCGAGGGCGCGGTGCGGAAGAAGAGGCCGTTGTCCTCGGCGGTGGAAAGGCCGGGGCTGGTGGCCGACGGCGAGATCATCACGATGCCGTTGGGCACCGCCACATTGGCGAGGATCGCGCCGGTCACGCCCGAGCAATCGGCCCCCATGATGCCCTTCACGCCATCGGAGGTGACGAGGCGTTCGGCGGCCGCCGTTGCCGCGCCGGCATCGATGCAGGTGGAATCGGCGCGCACCGGGGTGATCTTGGCCCCGCCCAGAAGCTTGCCGCTGTCGGAAACCTCCTTGATCGCAAGCTCGGCGCCATCGGCCATCGAGGGCGTCAGCGATTCGATGGGGCCGGTGAAGCCCAAGATGATCCCGATCTTGATTTCCTCGCCCGAGGCGGCGCCTGCAAGCAGGGCGGTCGTGGCCGTGGCCATCAGCAGCTTTTTCATGATGTCTCTCCCTAAGTGGCGTTATTGGTGGCATTAATCCGCCGCCAATCTAGGCGCTGGCGGCGCGAAGCTCAACAGTTTGTTGTGCGGCCGGGGCGGGCCTGGGCGGCTTCGGGCCGCCGCCCGCGCCCTTCGCCCGCCTCATGTGGCCGCCTTGCCCGCCGCCGAGCCGCGTTCGCGATAGGGGGTGATGTCATATTGGGCGCGGTAGCATTTCGAAAAATGCGATGGCGAGGAGAAGCCGCAGGCGAGCGCCACGTTGATCACGCTCATGTCCGTCTGCATCAGGAGATTGCGCGCCTTCTGGAGGCGCAGTTCCATGTAATAGCGCTTGGGGCTGCGGTCGAGATAGCGGCGAAAGAGCCGTTCGAGCTGGCGGGTGGACATCCCAACGTCGCGCGCAAGCTCGGAAGGGCTGATCGGCTCTTCGATGTTTTCCTCCATCCGCTTGATCACCGCCGCGAGCTTGGGGTGGCGCACGCCGATGCGGGTGGGCAGCGAAAGGCGTTGGGTATCGCGATCGGTGCGCAGCTGGTTGTAGATCAGCTGATCGGCCACGTCATTGGCCAGCGCCTCCCCGTGATCGGCGGCGATCAGCTTCAGCATCATGTCAAGCGAAGCGGCGCCACCGGCGGCGGTGAGGCGGTTGCCGTCGGTCACGAAAACGGAGCGGGTGAGCTCGATATCGGGGAAATCCTCGGCAAAGCCGTCCTGGTTTTCCCAGTGGATGGTGGCGCGGCGGTTGTTAAGAAGTCCGGCGCGTGCCATCACATGCGCACCCGTGCACAGCCCGGCGATGGTGAGCCCGCGCCGCGCCTCGCGCCTCAGCCAGTTCAGCAGCGGCTTCGTGGTGGCGCGCTGCACATCAAGCCCGCCGCAAAGCACGATCACGTCATGGCGGCCGCATTCCTGCAGGGGGTGATCGAGCCCGATCGCGATCCCCGCCGAACAGGTGACGGCGCCGGGCGTATCCTCGCCGCCCTCGCCGGTGAGCGACCAGCCGTAAAGCCTGCGCCCCGCCATGCGATTGGCGATCCTGAGCGCCTCGATCGCGGACGAAAACGCCAGCAGCGAGAAATTCTCGAGCAGCACGAAGGTGAAATGGCGCGGTGCCTCGCCGCCCCCCGGGGCCTGTTTCGCGGCAGAAACCTCCTTTTCCGTCATTGGGAAATCCTGTCGGTTGCGCCCATGATCCGCTTGCGAGCCAATCAGCTTTGGCAGGCCGGATCAAGAGCATAACGCTCCCCGCAAGCCGCCTCTGCCGCCCTTGCCCCATGGCGCATGGCGGGCCGATTTCTGCGGTTGGCAGGAAGGGGCGATCGGCGTATAAGCTGGCCGACATGACGATGGTTGCGGAGCACTGAACAAGATGAGCGACTGGCAGAAGAGCGATTGGCGCGAAAAGCCCCGGGTGCAGATGCCCGATTACCCCGACAAGGCCGCGCTGGCCGAGGTCGAGGCGCAGCTTGCGAAATACCCGCCGCTCGTCTTTGCCGGCGAGGTGCGCCGTCTGCGCGCCGCTCTGGCCGATGCGGCCGAGGGCCGCGCCTTTCTGCTCCAGGGCGGCGACTGCGCCGAAAGCTTCGCCGAATTCTCGGCCGACAACATCCGCGATACCTTCAAGGTGATGCTGCAGATGGCGATGGTGCTGACCTACGGCGCCAAGGTGCCGGTGATCAAGGTGGGGCGCATGGCCGGCCAGTTCGCCAAGCCCCGCTCCGCGCCCACGGAGGTTCGCGGCGATCGGGAACTGCCGAGCTACCGGGGCGACATCATCAACGAGCTTGCCTTCACCCCCGAGGCCCGCATCCCCGATCCGAAGAAGATGCTTCAGGCCTATACCCAGGCCGCCGCCACGCTCAATCTCCTGCGCGCCTTCTCCACCGGCGGCTATGCCGATGTGCATCAGGTCCACAGCTGGACGCTGGGCTTCACCCGCGGCGAAAATGCCGTGCGCTACCGCGACATGGCCGCGCGCATCTCCGATACGCTCGATTTCATGCGCGCCGCCGGGGTGGACAGCTCGCGCGCCCACACCCTCCAGACGGTGGATTTCTACACCAGCCACGAGGCGCTTCTGCTGGAATACGAAGAGGCGCTCTGCCGTATCGACAGCACCACCGGCCTGCCGGTCGCGGGCTCGGGCCACATGCTCTGGATCGGCGATCGCACCCGCCAGCCCGATGGCGCGCATGTGGAATTCTGCCGCGGGGTGCAAAATCCGATCGGCCTCAAATGCGGCCCGTCGATGACATCCGATGATCTCAAGCGCCTGATGGCGCGCCTCAACCCCGATAACGAGCCCGGCCGCCTCACCCTCATCACCCGCTTCGGCGCCGGCAGCGTCGGCGAGCACCTGCCGCGCCTGATCCGCACCGTGCGCGAAGAGGGCGCCAATGTCGTCTGGTCCTGCGATCCCATGCACGGCAACACGATCAAGTCCTCCTCGGGCTTCAAGACCCGCCCGTTCGAGAGCGTGCTGCGCGAGGTGCGCGAATTCTTCGCCATCCACAAGGCCGAGGGCACGGTGCCCGGCGGCGTCCATTTCGAGATGACGGGGCGGGACGTCACCGAATGCACCGGCGGCGTGCGCGCGGTGACGGACGAGGATCTCTCCTCGCGCTACCACACCGCCTGCGATCCGCGCCTCAACGCCAGCCAGTCGCTCGAACTGGCGTTCCTCGTGGCCGAAGAGCTCTCGGATCTGCGCGCCGCCCGCGCCGCCGAAGCCGTCTGAAAAGGCAGGCCCCTTCATCTTGGCGGAAATACTCTGCGGGGTGAATTGCCCGCAAGGGCAAGAGGGGGCGCAAGGCCCCCTGCGCCGGCTGCCTACAAGTCCAGTTCCACCCAGATCGGCACGTGATCGGAGGGCTTCTCGCGCGCCCGCATCTCCTTTTCCACCTGGCAATCCAGAAGCCTGTCGGCGCATTGGGGTGTCAGCAGATGATGATCGATGCGGATGCCGTTGTTTCTGCGCCAGGCGCCGGCCTGGTAATCCCAGAAGGTATAGATCCCGGGCGCGTCGGTGATGGCGCGCAGCGCGTCCGTGTAGCCGAGATTGAGGATCTCGCGGAATTTGGCCCGCGTTTCGGGCAGGAAAAGCGCGTCCTTCACCCAGAGCTGCGGATTGGCCGCGTCCTCCGGCTCCGGGATCACGTTCCAGTCGCCGCCCATCAGCGCGGTTTCCTCCCGCTTCAGAAAATCGCGCGCATGGGCCTTCAGGCGGTCCATCCAGGCGAGTTTGTAATCGTATTTCGGCCCCGGCGCCGGGTTGCCGTTCGGGGCATAGAGGCAGCAGACCCTGAGCGCCCGCTCGCCCACCACCGTGGCCTCGATCCAGCGCGCCTGATCGTCGCCGTCATCGCCCGGCAGGCCGCGCCGCACATCCTCGAGCGGCAGCTTCGAGAGGATCGCAACGCCGTTGAATCCCTTCTGGCCGTGGGTTTCGAGATTGTAGCCCAGATCCTCGATCGGTTCGCGCGGGAAGGTTTCATCGCTGGATTTCAGCTCCTGCAGCAGCGCCACGTCGGGGGCTTCGTCCGCGAGCCACTCCAGCAGGAGCGGCAGGCGCGCCTTGATGCCGTTGATGTTCCAGCTTGCGATCTTCATCACTTCTCCGGGGATTGCCTCTGGGCATGTGCCACATCCAGCCACAGATAGAGGCTGAGAACAAGAACGATCATCAGATCGGCGGCAAAGAGAATGTCGCTGAGGAAATGGCGCCCGGCCATCACCCGCATGAGCCCGCCCCAGAGCGCAAAGGCGGCAAGCGCGAGCGCGAAGGGGGCACGCCAGCGCGGGGCGATGCGCGGCGCGATGACGAGCCAGGCCACCAGCGCAACCGTCACCGCCCCGGCCGCCTCGCCGGAAACGAAGCTGCAGTTGCGCGCGCATTGATCGGCCGGCAGCACCGGGGGGGTGAACTCCGCCGTGCCGCCGAATTCATGCACCGATTGCGGCCGTGCCCGGCCCCAGTAATTCTTCAGGATGCCGTTCACCAGAAGGCCGGGGCCAAGGGCGAAGGAGAGAAAGGCGAAGAGCCAGATCCGCACCTGCCTCTGCCGCCCGCTCCCCCGCCACCCGCGCAGGAGCGCGATCACCAGCATCATGAGGCTCGCCGCCGCCGCGATCAGGATCGAATCCCACACGATCATCCGCATCACATGCCAAATCCCGCCCGAATAGGGGAAATGCCCCCGTGCATCGGTGAACAGGCGGGAAAACCGGATATCGGCCTCGGGGAAGGCGAGGAAAAACGCCGTCATCGGCACGAGCGCCACGAGGGCGATGTCGCGCCACAGGCGGATGCGGGCGGTTTCAGCCTGCGGATTCACCGGAAGCCCTCCTTTATCAGGTCTTTCAGGCAATCGGGGGTGACGCGGCTGGCGTAGATGGTCTGATCGTCATATGCGCCGTCCTTCGGGGACCATTCGGCCAGCACCTGGCCACAGGCGGGCCTGCGATCGAGCGTGGCCAGCAGCACGGGCGAAGCGGTATCGGCGGGCACGGGAAATTCCTGCTCGTAGTAGCTCGCCGGGAAGCCGGGGCCGGGCAGGGCGTATAGCCTCAGATCGCCCGCATCGCGCAGCGTGTAGTGAAGATCGGCGGAGAAATCCCGGTTGCCCGCAACGATCACGCCGATCCCGTTTTCGCGTGCGATCCCGGCCAGCCTTTCGCTCACCTCGCCACGGCCGAGATAGCGGTGCAGCCACTGATGGCCGTCGCTCTTGCGCAGACCGGGGGCGAGGATCAGGAGCACCGGCAGGGCCAGCGCCAGCGCAAGATGCAGCGCCTGGCTGGCGATGAGCCAGGGCCGCGCGCGCGCCAGAAGCCAGGCGGTGACAAGAACGCTCCCCCCCGTATAGGCCGCCACGCCCCAATTGGCATTGGCGCTGCCGAACATCCCCTGCACCGCCATCAGCGCGGTGACAGGCGCGGAGAGCCACAGCAGCAGCCCGGCATGGGGAAAGCGCAGCCCGAAGGGGGCGCGCAGGGCGAGCAGCAGATAGGCGGCAAAGAGGATCGGCCCGAACACGGCGAATTGTTCGCCGAGAAATCTCAGCCCCCCCATAAGATCCGGCCCGGCGGCGGGGTCCTTCCATTCGGCGTTGTAGAGCGTGTGCTCGACGGTCGTGCCCCCGGTCTGGAGATTCCACCAGATGTTGGGCGCGAAAACCGCGAGCGCCACCGCCCCGGCGATCAGGGCGGCGCGGGGCGGGATGCGGGCGGCGGGGATGAAGAGGCTCGCAAGGCCCGCCCCGAGCACGAAATAGATCATCGCATATTTCGCCAGCAGCCCGAGGCCCACCGCCAGCCCGAGCATCAGCGCGCCGGCGCCCGTGGGCCGCGCCATCAGCCTCAGCCACAGCAGGATCGCCAGCGCATGGAAGAAGAGCATTGGCGTATCGGTGGAAAACAGCGCCGAGCCGACGCTCACGAAGGGCAGCGCGGCATAGACAGGCCCGGCCCAGGCCGCGGCCCCGGGCCCGTAGAGGCGGCGCGCGATCGCCATCAGGATGAAGGCTGTGCCCATGTGGAAGAGGGGCGCGGGCAGGCGCACCCAGAAGGGGGCGTCGGAGTCGGCGAGATCCGTCACCGCGCGGATGATCCAGGCGATCAGGGGGGGCTTCGAATAATAGCCGAAATCGAGGTTCTGCCCCCAGAACCAGTATTGCGCCTCATCAACGAAAAGCTCGGTGCGCGCGAAGGCGAGGAGCGCGACGCGCCAGAGCGTCAGCGCCAGCACGAAGCCGAGGCCGAGCCCCAGCGCCTGCCTTTCACTCATGCGGGACACGGTGGATGAACCACAGGTTGCGCAGGTAGATGAAGATGCCGAGCGATTGGCCGAGAATGATCACCGGCTCGCCGCGCCGGATGCCGTAGGCCAGCAGCAGGAGCCCGCCAAACAGCGAGAACCACCAGAAGGCAGTGGGCACCACCGATTTCTTCTGCCGCTCGGAGGTGATCCACTGGATGATGAAGCGCATGGAAAACATCAGCTGCGCGAACAGCCCCACCATCAGCCAGATCAGATCGGCGGTGCTTTCGATGCGGAAATATTCGAGGAGCTGCTGCATCATCGGTAATCGTCTTCCTCGGGGCGGACCTTCTTGGCGCGCTTGATCAGCCAGGCCACGCCGATCAGATCGTGGATGCCCGCAAGCGCGCGGCCGAAATTGGTGTAGTTGGAGCGCCCGGCATGGCGCTCGGCGTGGGCAACGTCCACATGCGCCACCTCCCAGCCATAGGCGGAGAAAAGGGCGGGCAGATAGCGGTGCATGTTGTTGAAATAGGGAAGCTCCAGGAAGGCGGCGCGGCGGAAGGCCTTGAGGCCGCAGCCGGTATCGCGGGTGTTGTCCTTGAGGATGAAGGCGCGCAGGCGGTTGGCGAATTTCGAGGCAAGGCGCTTGGAGAGCGTATCGCGCCGCTTCACCCGCTGCCCGGCCACGAGGCCGAGGCGCGCGGGGGCGTCCGCGGCCAGTAGCGGCGCGGCGAGGCGGGGCACTTCGGCGGGCGGGTTCTGGCCATCGCCATCGAGCGTGCAGATCACCGGCGCGCGGGCATGGAGCACGCCCGAATGCACCGCCGCCGACTGCCCGCCCGAATGCGCATGGCGGATCAGGCGCACGGCGGGATTGGCGCCATGGGCGGCGCGCACGATCTCGGCGGTGCGATCGGTGGAGCCATCGTCCACCACGATGATTTCATGGGGGATCCCGGCGCAGGCCTCGGCCAGGCCGTCGAGCAGAAGCTGCACGTTGCCTTCCTCGTTCTTCATCGGGATCACCACCGAAATCTCGGGGGGTGCTCCGGGGGGCGGGGCGGAATGCTCGGCCATCGGGCCACCTTGTTCAGTTGGGTTCGATCGGTTCAATTGGTTTCGCTCGCATGTCGGGGCTTCCCTAGCACTCCGCAAGGGGGATGGA
>WFVA01000149.1 GCA_015491895.1 Albidovulum sp.
GAAGAAGGGCGGGGGCGGAAGAGGGTGGCGTGCTTTCAGAAGCGCAGCGAGAGGCAGGACATGCCGCCATCGAGGAGCGCGAATTCGTCGTTCCTGAGCGGGGTGACGGTGAAGCCCGCATCCGTGAGCATCTCGGCGGTGCGGGGAAAGCCCGCGGGCAGGATCACTTTATCGTTGAAGCGGATCGCATTGGCGGCCGGTTCCTCGCCCTCGGGGGTAAGGAGGGTGCGGTAGCCCGCAAAACAGCCCGAGGCGGCGAGGCGGGGGGTGGCGAGGATGGTTTCCTCGTCAAGGAGGGCGCAGCCCGTCTTGAAATGGAGCACGCCCGGCGGGGTTTGGCAGATCCTGAGTTCATGGCCCCAGGGGGCGGCGAGGCGGGCCAGCTCCTCGGCGCCTTCGCGGCTGGTGCGCGCCGAGAGGCCGACGAGGATCTCGCGCGGCGTGACGAGGATATCGCCGCCCTCGATGGTGCCGGGGCCGGTGATGGCGCGGATCTCATCGAAATGCGCGGCGAGGGCAGGGGCCATGGCCTCCACCTCGCCGGCGCGCGAGGGGGCGCCGGGCTTCAGCAGCACCGCGCCTTCGGGCAGGCAGAGCGCCACATCCTCGACGAAATGGGCATCGGGGAAGGCTTCGAGCGGCTCCAGCACGGTGACCCGCGCGCCGGTGGCTTCGAGGGCCTCCACATAGGCGGCGTGATCGCGGCGCATGCGCGCGATATCGGGGGCGCCCCGATCCTCGGCGCGCAGGCCGCTCGTGGCCGAGCGGGCGGGCTGGCGGGCGATGGCGTGGCGGAAGCTGATCGTGGGATGGGGCATTGGCGGGCTCGTTTTCATATGCACTCCGCGGCCATGAAAGGGGGGCGGGAAGGCGGTGTCAATCGCCTGTGCCCGGGGCGGCGGGATTTGTGCGAAAAAAACCGCTCTCCCCCCTTCACATCCCCCGGCCGACTCGCTATATCGCCCGGGCTTGCTACCTGATCACGTGCGGTCGTGGCGGAATTGGTAGACGCGCAGCGTTGAGGTCGCTGTGGGGTAACACCCGTGGAGGTTCGAGTCCTCTCGACCGCACCAGAGCTTTCCCGGAAAAGAGGCCGCGGTGAATGGCCACCAGAAAGCGCCCGTTTGCGCGCCGGGCGCGGCGCGTCAGTTGGCCGCTTGCGGTTGTGGCTCCCATCTGTTTTTCTGGCTCTGGGGGAAGATGCGAGGACTGGCCATGAAAAAGCTGATACCCGCCGCGGCTGCCGCGGTATTCCTGAGTTCCGCGGCTGCGGGGGCGGTCACATATGTCTGCAAGATCAAGCCCGATGCCAAGGGGGCCTGGATCCCGCAGACCCTGATCATCGATCACGATGAGAAAACCGGCAAGGTGCTTGTCTATGACGAGATCATCAAGACCTTCTTCGACAAGCCCCTGCCCGCGAAGGTGAGCGTGGACAACAAGAAGCGCATCACCTTCGCCTGGACATTGCCCGAATTCAAGGTGCCCAACGGCCCCACCGTGCTGCGCTTCGAGTTTCGCGCCACCTTCCTGAAGAAATCGCGCAAGGTGGTCGTGCATTCCCACCCGGCCGGCTACAGCGATGAATTCACCGGCCGCGGCAGATGTCGGATCCGCCAGTAACAGGAGGAGGGTGAAAGCAGGGCCGCCGTTCGTCCGGCATCCGATTGATGCCATCCCCCCTTGACCTCGCCCCCGCGCGCGCCACATGTAGGGGGATCGCAATTGCAACCGGAAACGCATGAACAGCAAGGGGGCTCACCATGGCTTTCACACTTCCCGATCTTCCCTACAAGTACAACGCCCTGCAGGAGCAGGGGATGTCGATGGAGACCCTCACCCTCCATCACGACCGCCACCACAAGGCCTATGTAGACAATCTCAACAAGCTGATCGCGGGCACCGAATGGGAAAAGAAATCCCTTGAAGAGATCGTCACGGGCACCTTCGATGCGGATGCCTGCACCCAGAGCGGCATTTTCAACAACGCCAGCCAGCACTGGAACCACACCCAGTTCTGGAACTGGATGAAGCCGCGCCACATCGATGTGCTGGGCGAGGTGGACATGCCCGCCGAGCTCGAGAAGAAGATCGTCAAGGATCTGGGTTCGCTCGAGGAATTCTACAATGAATTCTATGCCAAGGGCGCGGGCCAGTTCGGCTCAGGCTGGGTGTGGCTGGTGCTCGATACCGACGGCAAGCTGAAGGTGACGAACACCCCGAACGGCGTCAACCCGCTCTGCTTCGGCCAGACGGCGCTTCTGGGCTGCGACGTGTGGGAGCATTCCTACTACGTCGATTTCCAGAACGCGCGGCCGAAATACCTGATCAACTTCATCGAAAATCTGGTGGATTGGGAAAACGTCGCCGAGCGGCTGGAAAACGCCTGATCCGAAGGCGCGCGATCCGAATGCCGAAAGGCGCCCCGCGGGGCGCCTTTTCCTTGCGTTACGGGCAGCTCTGGCTGTCAGGCGCCGGGATTGTCGCAGCGCGCTTGATCGGCGGGGCGTCCATGGGCCATTATCGGCGCACGCGGGCCGGTGGCCCGTGCCGGCCCGGCGGAGAAACGGGCGGTGAAAAAGGCCGGGGGAAGGGGCGGCACGTGTGAAAGGGGGCTACCGGATGAGGCGTCTCGTTCTGGCCGTGCTGGTGCTGTTCGCGTTCATGGCGTCCGGTGCCGCCGCAGGCCCCGAAACGGGCGGGCAGGGGGGCGAGAGGGGGCCCCTGAAGGTGCTCGTCAAGCCCGTCGCGCCCTTCGTCATGGCGCGCGAAGGCGGCGGGGTGCAGGGCTTCAGCATCGATCTGTGGCGTGCCATTGCGGCGCGGCTCGGGCGGGAGAGCGAAATCACCATGCTGCCCGATATCCGGGCGCTGCTCGCGGCTGTCGAGGCGGGGGAAGGGGATCTCGCGATCGCCGCGATCACCATCACCGCCGAGCGCGAGCGGCGCATGGATTTCTCGCATCCCTATTTCCGCTCCGGGCTGCAGATCATGGTGCCGGCGGGCGGGGAGAGCGTCATTGCGCGGGCATTTTCCGTGGTGGGCGCGCTGCTCGCCGCACCGGGCTTTCGCGCGGCGCTGATCGCCATTGCCCTGCTGGTGCTGATCGCGGCGCATGTGATCTGGCTGGTGGAGCGGCGGCGCAATCGCGATTTCACCCGCGCCTGGCCCCTCGGCCTGTGGGACGGCATCTACTGGACGGTGGTGACCATCTCCACCGTCGGCTATGGCGACAAGACCCCGAAGACCCATGCCGGGCGGCTGATCGCGCTGGTGCTGATCGTGTTCGGCTATGTGGCCTTCGCCTGGTTCACCGCCACCATCTCGGCCTCGATCACCGTTTCGCGCCTCGAGGGCGAGATCCGCGGGCCGGAGGATCTTGCGGGCCATGCCGTGGCCACCGTCAGCGGCTCCACGAGCGAGGCCTGGCTTTCCGGCGTGCCGGGGGTGGAGATCGTGGCGCGGCCGCGCTTCGAGGATGCGGTGGCGGCGCTCGGGAGCGGGGAGGCGGAGGCGCTGGTTTACGATTTTCCGGTGCTTGCCCATCATGCCGGCAGCGCAGAGGGCCGGGGGCGGGTGCGCCTCGTGGGGCCCGTTTTCCGCCGCGAGCCCTACGGGATCGCCTTTCCCGTGGGCAGCCCGCTGCGCGAAGAGGTGAACCGGGCGCTGCTGGGCATGGTGGAGAGCGGCGAGATGGAGCGGCTGATACGCAGGTGGTTCGGCACGGTAGAGCAGTGAGGCGAGAAGGGATCGCGCGTGCCGCCTTCAGGTTCCCGGTGCGGAGCGCGCCGCTGAGGCCGCGCAAAGGGCGGCGTGCAGGGTTTCCACATCCCCCGGTGCGGAGAGGAAATCGCGCAAGCCCGGCTCGGCGAAGCCCTGCGCGATCACGTGATCGAGAAGCGCCAGCAGCGGATCCCAGAAGCCGTTGGCATTGAGGAGAAGGATCGGCTTTTCATGAAGCCCGATCTGGCGCCAGGTGAGCACTTCGAAGAATTCGTCGAGCGAGCCCGCGCCGCCGGGCAGCACCACGATCGCATCCGAATTCATGAACATCACCTTCTTGCGCTCATGCATGTTTTCGGTGATCACGAAGCGCGTCAGATCGCGCCGCCCCCTTTCGCGGCCCAGAAGATGCACCGGGATCACGCCGAAGGTATTGCCCCCCGCCCTGATCGCCGCCGCCGCGACCTCGCCCATCAGCCCCACATCGCCCGCGCCGTAAACCAGCCGCCAGCCGGCTTCGGCGATGGCGTGCCCGAGATCCCGTGCCGCCTTTGCGAAGGCGGGATCGCGCCCCTGGCGCGAGCCGCAATAGACGCAGACGGAAAAAGGCGCGCCAGCCGCCGGGGCGGTATGCCGCGCGGCGCAGGTATCCGGGGCGGCGGGGGCCTGCGGGGGCTGTGGCTCATGTGGCGGCATTGTCTGCTTTCGTTGCATGGTGCTGGCCCCCGTGATAGCGAGGGATGCGATGTCTGACAACAGCGCCGGAGCGGCCGGGAGGCGGTGCTTTGGCGGGCAAGGAACGAGGGGATTGCATGCCTTCTGACAAGAGCGCAAGGGGGGGGCTTGTGCCCCCGAGCCGGGGGCTGGTGGTGATCGCGGTGCTGCTGGCAATGGCGGGGGCCGGCTATTACTGGCTGAAGGGGCAGCGCGCCGGTGTGGGCGGGCAGTCCGAGATGGAGCAGGGCGAATCCGTGTCCGCAGATGCTCTGCCGGCAGAGGCTCTTGAGGAAGGTCCGGCACCGGCCGCCTCTGGCGAAGCACCGGAGCGGGAGCCGCAGGCTTCGGTTCTGGACGAAGCGCAGGAACAGGCGCAAGAGCAGGCGCAAGAGCAGGCGCAAGAGCAGGCGCAGGAACAGGTTCAGGGCGAAGAGCCGGCGAAGTCTGCGATGCAGGAGCCATCTGGTGCGGCGCAGGAGGAGATGCAAGGCCGGGATGGCGATCTGGTCATGCCCGCGCCGGGAGCGGAGTCCGCAGGGGAGATCATGCCCGAAGAGCCTGAGGAGCAAGCCGGGGCTGAAACCGTGCCCGCACCTGCTCCCGGTGCAGCCACGGCACCGGAGGAGGAGCCGGAGGCTGCGCCCGTCCGCCCGCCGGAATTTGACGTGGTGCGCGTCGATGCCTCCGGCGCGGCGCTGGTGGCCGGGCGCACGGCGCCGGGGGTGAGGGTGCGCGTGCTGCTCGATGGCGAAGAGATCGCCGCCGGGGTGAGCGACCGGGCCGGCAATTTCGTGCTGCTGTTCGATCTCGGCCCCTCCGAGGCGGCGCGCAGCATCTCGCTTGCCGTCGAGGCGGCGGACGGCCGGCGCGTGGCCTCGGACAAGACCGTGCTGATAGCCCCCGTCAAGCCGCCCGAAGCGCAGGCCGCAGCGCAGACCGCATCAGCGGGCGAGGCGGGCGGCGAGCCCGCGCCTGCCGGCGAAGCGCCCGCCGTCGCGGCGGCGGATGGCAAGGCGGGGGAAGCTGTTGCAGAAGCAGAGACAGAGGCCGGAGCCGGGGACGAGGCCGGAGGCGGGGCAGAGGCCGGAGCCGGGGCCGATGCGCCGCCGGCGGTGCTGCTCCTCGGGGAGGAAGGGGTCGAACTGATCCAGCCGCCCGCGCCGGCGGGTGAGGCGGATCTGGTGATCGACGCGATCAGCTACGATGATGCGGGCGAGGTTTCGCTGGCCGGGCGGGGCGCGCCGGGCGCCTTCCTGCGCCTCTATCTCGACAACCGCCTGAAGCAGACGCTCGAGATCGGCGCGGATGGCCGCTGGCACATGCCGCTTGCGGGGCTCGCGCCCGGGCTTTACCGGCTGCGCCTCGATCAGCTCGATGCGAAGGGCACCGTGACGGCCCGCCTCGAAATCCCCTTCAAGCGGGAATCGGCCGAGGTGCTGGCC
>WFVA01000150.1 GCA_015491895.1 Albidovulum sp.
CCCTTCTGCCCCGCCGCGCGGCCTTCCGGGCCACCGGTCAGGGCAGGGCTGGCCTGGCGCAGAGCCATCTCAGAAGGTCGTCGAGATGGTGAACTCGAAATTGCGCTCCTCGTCATAGGGCTGCTTCTTCAGAACGCGGGAGAAATTGAAGCGCAGCGGGCCGATCGCCGTATCCCAGAACAGCGAGAACCCGACCGCCGAACGCAGGTGGAATCCGTCATCCACTCCCGTTCCATGCAGATTGTCGAGCCCCCAGAGCGATCCGGTATCAAGGAACACCCCCCCGGTGATGCCGTATTCCTCGGGCAGGCCGAGGGGGAATTCGGCCTCCAGCCGCATCACGGCGAAGAGATTGCCCCCGAGCGCATCGTTGTTGGCGGCGGTAGTATCGCGGGGGCCGAGGCCGTTGGGCTCGAAGCCGCGCAGCTTGCCGCTGTTGAGGAAGAAGCGATCGGTAATGCGGGTTTCGCCCGAAAGGCTCGAGATCGCGCCGCCCTCGAGCACCGCGCGCAGGGTGACTTCCTCGCTCAGCACCTTTGTCTCGCCGCCCAGAAGCGCGGTGGTGCGGATGTATTTGTTGTCGCCGCCGAGCCCGGCGTAATCCTGGCTGAAACGGAAGACGATACCGGCATTCGGGTTGAGCCCCGTCTTGCGCGAATCATAGCTGTAGCTGTAGCCGATCCCGCTCGAGATCTCGCGCCCGCGCGCCGCATCGGCCTGCAGGATGAGCGAGGAGCCGGCATCCACATCGAAAACCTCCGCCGCCCTGGCCTCGTAGCGGATCTGCAGGCGCCCGTTTTCGCTCACCGGGAAGGCGAGAGAGGGCGAGAAGCGGGCGATCCTGGTGCTGTAGAGCGCATTGGAGCGATCCGAGGTGACATAGGACATGTTGATCCCGAAGGAGAGATCGCGCCCCAGAAGCGCGGGCTCGGTGAAGGCGAAGAGGAAGGAGCGATCCTTGGAGGCGGTATTTGCCTTGAAATTGATCGATTGCCCGCGGCCGAGGAAATTGCGCTCGGAGAAGCCAAGGGTGAGCCCGAAGCCGGTATCGGAGGAAAACGAGGCGCCGAAGCTGAGATTGCCGGTGGGCTGCTCCTCCACATTGACATCGATGATCACACGATCCGGCGCCGTGCCCTCGCGGGCCTCCACATCGGCCTTGCTGAAGAAGCCGAGGGCGCGTATGCGTTCGGCCGCGTCGCGGATCTCGCGGGGATTGAAGGGATCGCCCTCCACGGTGCGGAACTGCCGGCGGATCACGCGATCGAGCGTGGTGGCATTGCCCTCGATGTCGATCCGCTCGACGAACACCCGCGGCCCCTTGCTGATGACGAATTCGACATCGAGCGTCAGATCGCGGTCATTGCGGCTGACCCGCGGCTCCACGCGGATGAAATTCAGCCCCTTCTGCAGCGCCAGCCGCTCCATCCGGGTGATGGCGCGATCGAGGATCGCCGGGTTGTAGACCTTGCCCGTGCGCATCTTCGAAACCTTCAGATATTCTTCCGGGTCGATCCCCGGCAGATCGCTGCTGGCGGTTACCTCGCCGATGCGGAACTGCTGGCCCTCATGCACCTTGAAGGTGATGAGGAAGGCATCTCGCTTGCGCGTCAGCGCGCTGGTGACCGAGAGCACCCGGAAATCGACATAGCCGCGCGAGAGGTAGAAATCGCGCAGCACCTGCTTGTCGAATTCGATGCGGTCGGGGATGTAGGTATCGCTCTTGATGAAGGCGCGCAGGAGCCCCGCCTGCTTGGTGGCGAGCACCCGGCGCAGGCGGCGGTCGGAATAGGCGCGGTTGCCGACAAAGCTGATGCGCTCGATCTCCACCACCTTTCCCTCGGCCACCTCGAACACCAGATCGACGCGGTTTTCGCTGCGCCGGATGATCTTCGGGGTGACGGTGGCCGCGAGGCGGCCCTGCTGGCGGTAGGCCTCGGTGATGGCGGCGGCATCGGCCTCGGCCTGCGCCGGGCTGTAGACATGGCGCGGGCGCGATTGCACCACGGCCATCAGATCCTCGTCCTTGAGGCGCCGGTTGCCCTCGATATTGACGATGTTGATGGTGGGATATTCCTGCACCCTGATGATGAGCGTGCCGCCGGCGGGGATGAACTCGACCGTCTCGAACAGCCCCGAGGCGGCCACGCGCTGATAGGCCTCGTTGAGTTCGGCCGCGCTCACCGCCGCGCCGCGCTTCAGCCCGGCATAGGAAAGGATCGTGGCGGCATCCACCCGCTGGTTGCCCTCGATCTTCACCTGCGAGAAACGGTAGCTCTGCTGCGCCGCTGCCGGCGTGGCGGCGATCAGGAGATACCCGCCTCCGCCAAGCGCCAGCATGAGGCCCAGGGCCGCGCAGCGCAGCGCGGCGCATGCGGCCGAAAGCCCGCCTTTCCCGCCGCCCGGCGCGCCATTGCCGCTGGCCTGATTGCCGTGAAAACCCGCCCCGTGATCGTTCATGCTGTGCCCCGTCCCGTTCTCTCAGCCGAAGTTCCGCCTTCGGACCATCCCTAAACCTCCGGGGGGTATCGTGTCAAAGCGTGCGGATGGCACCGCCGATTCACCGCCCCGGATATGCCTCTCCACGAGATATAGCATGGCGGATGTGGCGTGTCACATCATCTTCGCCCCGAACGGGGCTTTTCCCGGGCCTTGCGGATGATTTGGCGCCAGGCCGGCCCTGCGGATCCGCCCGACGGGCGCCTATCGCAGCAGGGAGCCGAGCATCCCGCCCACTCCCAGCGCGATGACGATCGTCGCCAGATAGAGAATCCGATCCCAGTTCAGATCGAGAAAAAGCGAAAGCCCGTGGCGGCTTTCTTCATGGTGTTCCTGAATGGCCTGCATTGTACTTGCCCGAAATTGCGAGACGGATTCGATGTCGTGAGGGACATGCTACCGCCGGAATATGGCAGGAATTGGGCCGCAGGGCAGCCCGGAAGGCGCCGGCAGGTGGAAATCCGCCGACAGGCGGCCTGGGCGGCACGCGCGGCAGGGGCGATGGCGGCGGTGCGCATCCCGGCCCGGCGCCCGGCTTCGTGGCGCGCCGGGATGCCTCTGGCGGGATATCGGCAGGAACCGCGATGAGGGCGCGCGCCTATTTGCAGGTCAGGTCATTGGTGAGCCCGAAGGCCATCAGCGAAAGCACGAGGACGAGGCCGATCGTCATCAGGATGCGCAGCAGCTTCTCGTTGGGCGGGCGCCCGCTGACCGCCTCCCAGGCGTAGAACACCAGATGCCCGCCATCGAGCATCGGCACCGGCAGGAGATTGAGAAAGCCGATCGCGGTGGAAAGGAGGGCGATGAAGCCGATGAAGGCCGCGAGCCCCTCGCTCGCCATGCTGCCCGAGGCGCGCGCGATGCCCACCGGCCCCGAGACGTTGCAGCTGCTGATCTGGCCCGTCACCAGATGATAGATGCCCGAGGCGCTGAGGCTGATCACCCCCCAGGTGCGCGCGGCGCCGAGCGTGAGCGCGGTGAGGGGGTCCGGGGTCTCGGCGGCCGGGATGAAGAAGAGGCTGCTCTGGATGCCCATCAGCCAGCGGGTCTCGAAGGTGCCGTCGCCCTTTGGGATGTCGCGCCGGCGCGGC
Source organism: Albidovulum sp. (assembly GCA_015491895.1). Classification (GTDB taxonomy): domain Bacteria; phylum Pseudomonadota; class Alphaproteobacteria; order Rhodobacterales; family Rhodobacteraceae; genus WFVA01. Next base: position 3,591 of record WFVA01000150.1, read on the forward strand.
TTCAGCGTCACCTCGAAGGTATCGCCTTCGCGCCACACTTCGAGCGTCATCGCCCGCCCGCCCGAGGCCTTCACCATCTCGACCATCTCGTCGAAGCGATAGACCTTCTCTCCGTCGATCTTCAGGATCACGTCGCCGGTGCGGATGCCCGCCTCGCGCGCCGCGGAATTGACGTTGACGCCGCCCACGCGCGTCGGGAAGAGCTGGGGGCCGAGGGCCTGCGTCTGCCCCTCGCCGCGCGCCACCTCGTAGGTCAGGAGATCGCGGCGCGGGAGGGTCTTGCCGATCTCCCAGAGGCCCTTGCCCCCCTCCTCGCGGCTTCTGGGCAGGGCCTTGCCCTCCACGGCAAGAAGCGCATCGCCGGGCTCTATCGTGATCCCCTCCACCGGCAGCGGGTATATCTCCTCCACGGTGAGCGGTTCGCGGGCGATGCCGATGGTGAGCGCGAGGGCGGAGAACAGCAGGATCGAGAGCAGGAAATTGAACACCGGCCCGGCCAGGACCGTGAGAAAGCGCGCCCGGAGCGGCGCGCCATGCATGGTGTGGCGCAGCTCCTCCTCGCTGAGGGCCGAAACCGCCTCCTCGTCCGTGCCCGAGGAAGCGGCATCCGAATCGCCGAGGAATTTCACATAGCCGCCGAAGGGGAGCGCCGCGATCTGCCATTTCGTGCCGCGCCTGTCGGTGCGGCTCCAGATCACCGGGCCGAAGCCGAGCGAGAACACCTCGGCGTGGATCCCCGACCAGCGGCCGACGATATAGTGGCCGAATTCATGCACCGCGACGATGATCGAAAGCGCGATGATGAAGGCCGCGGCGGTGAAGAGAAATCCGCCGAAGGAGGGGATCAGGGTGGAGATGTCCATGCGGTATCGCTCTTTCCTTGCTGCGGCCGGCCCGAAGGGCTCAGCCGGTGATCCTGTTGATGATGCGCTCGGCTTCCTGCCGTGCCATTTGATCCATTGCGGCCACATTGGCAAGGGTGAAGGCCCCGGCCCTGTGGCTGCCCGCGCGCCCGATCGCCTCGAGCACCGCCGCCACCACCTCGGCCATCTGCGTAAATCCGATCCGCCGCTCGATGAAGGCGGTAAGCGCGTGCTCCTTGGCGCCGTTGAAGGCCGCGCCGGCAAGCCCCCCCATCTCCATCACTTCGCGCGCAAGCGCAAGCGCGGGGTAGCGGGCGGGATCGGGGGCGGCGAAATCGAGCTGCCCGGCGGCGGCGAGATCGAGGCGCACCACCGGCAGCTCGCGCCGCTCGGGCCAGTAGAGCGCATGGCCGATGGCATGGCGCATGTCGGGCGCGCCGAGATGGGCCATCGTGGCCCCATCGCGGAAGGTGACGAGCGCATGCACCAGCGATTGCGGATGCACCAGCACCTCGATCTGATCGGGGGAAAATCCGAAATACTCGTGTGTTTCGATGATTTCCAGCGCCTTGTTGAACATCGAGGCGCTGTCGATGGTGATCCGCTGGCCCATGCTCCAGTTGGGATGCGTGGCCGCCTCTTCGGGGGTGGCGTGGGCGAGCCGCTCGAGCGGCCAGTCGCGGAAGGCGCCCCCCGAGGCGGTGATCGTCACCCGCTCCACCGCCGCCGCCTCCTCGCCCGCGAGCGCCTGGAAGATGGCGGAATGTTCGCTGTCCACCGGCAGGATGCGCGCCCCGTGGCGGCGCGCGGTTTCCATCAGGAGCGGGCCGGCGGCGACGAGGCTTTCCTTGTTGGCAAGGGCCAGTGTGGTGCCCTGTTCGAGCGCCGCGAGCCCCGGCGCGAGCCCGGCAATGCCCACGATCGCCGACATGAACCACTCCGCCGGGCGGGCCGCGGCTTCGGTGATCGCCGCTTCGCCCGCCGCCGCCTCGATGCCGCTGCCCGAAAGCGCCGCGCGCAGGTCAGGCAGCAGCGCGGGATCGGCCGTCACCGCGATCTCGGCCCCGAATTCGCGCGCGTCCGCCGCGAGGCGGGCGATGTTCTGCCCGCCCGTCAGCGCCACCACGCGGAAATGCGCCCGATCGCGGCGGATCAGATCGAGGGTACTCTGCCCGATCGAGCCGGTGGCGCCGAAGATGGAGATCCGCCGCACCATCTCTCACCCCCTGCCCATGGCGGGATCGATGATCCCGAGCGCCAGCAGCACCAGCACCAGCACCGCCGCGCCGGCCATGGCGTCGAAGCGGTCGAACACCCCGCCGTGGCCGGGGATGAGGCGCGAGCTGTCCTTCACGCCGAGGCGGCGCTTCAGCGCGCTTTCCGCGATATCGCCCATCTGCGCGGCGAAGGCGACGATCACCCCGAGCCAGGCGAAATGCCAGCCCGCCCGGCCAAGGAGCGCGAAAGCCGCGCCAACCAGCGCCGCCGCCGCCCAGCCGCCGATGGTGCCCGACCACGTTTTCTTCGGGCTGACGGCGGGCCAGAACCGGCGCCCGCCCACGCCCTTGCCGACGAAATAGCCGGCGATATCGCTCGCCACCACCACCAGCACCATCCACACCAGCAGGATCACCCCGCCCTCGCCCCGGATCATCAGGAAACCGAGCCCCGCGAGCATGATCCAGGCGCCATAAGCGGCGAACAAACCCCTGTTTTCGCTCAGCATTCCCACGCCGACAAGCACCGGCGCCAGCACCAGCGGCAGGCTGAACTGCCCCGGCAGGAGCCCGGCAAGCAGGAGCCCGAAGGCCGCGATCAGGCCGATCTGGAGCGCCTCAGCCCTTTGCTCGGGGTTCGTCATCAGGGCGATTTCCCACAGGATCAGCCCGCACAGCGCGGCCACGACGATCAGCAGGAAAGCCCCGCCCGCCCAGACGGCCCCGGCGCCGAGCCCCGCCATCGCCACCCCCGAAAGCACGCGGGGCGCGAGATCGTTCCACTTGCCGGGCGAACTCATCCGGGAACGGCACCGAAGCGGCGCTCGCGCTGGTGATAGCGCCCGACGACCTTCACGAATTCCGCGGCCGAGAAATCGGGCCAGAGCGTATCGACGAACTCGTATTCCGCATAGGCCGATTGCCAGAGCAGGAAATTCGAGATCCGCGCCTCGCCGGAGGTGCGGATCACCAGATCGGGATCGGGCAGCAGGCAGGTATCGAGGTAGCGCGGCAGGGTTTCCTCGTCCACGTCCCCGGGGGCGAGGCGCCCGGCGGCCACATCCTGCGCCAGGCGGCGCGTGGCGCGCGCCACCTCGTCGCGGCTGCCGTAATTGAGGGCGATGGTGAGATGCACGAGATCATTACCCTCGGTGAGCGCCTCCAGATCGTCCATCAGCTTCACGAGCTTCTGGTCGAGCCGCACCCGATCGCCGATGAAGCGCACCCGCACGCCCTTTTCCGCCAGCCGGTGCGCCTCGCGCTCGATATAGCGGCGAAAAAGGCTCATCAGCCCCGCCACCTCGCTTTGCGTGCGCTTCCAGTTCTCGGTGGAAAAGGCGAATATGGTCAGATACTTGACCCCGAGATCGGGGCAGGCCTCGAGCACCTCGCTCACCCGGCGCGCGCCGGCGTGATGGCCGAAAAGGCGCGGCTTGCCGCGCTTCTGCGCCCAGCGGCCGTTGCCATCCATGATGATGGCCACGTGCAGATCGCCGCTTTCGGGATTGTCCTTCATGCCATCATCGCCTTTCCGGCCCCGCTCCTGAAACCCGTCACTTGAAAAATCTTACCTGAAACCTGCCGGAGCAATCCCATCGGTCAAGAATGCAGGCCCGCTCAGACCTGCATGATCTCCGCCTGCTTCTTCTCCAGCGCCTTGTCCACCGCCTCGATGTAGCGGTCGGTCAGTTCCTGCACCTCGTCATGCCAGATCTTGTGATCGTCCTCGCTCATCCCCTCGGCCTTGGCCTTCTTGAGCTTCTCCATGCCGTCGCGGCGGATGTTGCGGATGGCGATGCGGGCGTTTTCGGCATATTGGCCGGCCACCTTGGTAAGCTCGCGCCGGCGCTCCTCGTTGAGTTCGGGGATCGGCAGGCGGATGATGGTACCGTCCGTCTGCGGATTGATGCCGAGGCCGGATTCGCGGATCGCCTTTTCCACCTTCTGCACCAGGGATTTGTCCCACACGTTGATGGTGACCATGCGCGGCTCGGGCACGTTCACCGTGCCCACCTGATTGATCGGCATCATCTGGCCGTAGCTTTCCACCATCACCGGCTCGAGCATGGATGCAGAGGCACGCCCCGTGCGCAAGGACGCAAACTCGCCCCTGAGCGCATTCATCGCGCCCTCCATGCGGCGCTCGAGATCCTCAAGATCAAGCTCGAATTCTTCCGACATGACACCTCTCCGGCATGTTTTCTTCCGTGCGCTTCACTTTTCTTCCCTGCGCTTCACTGTGCGCCTTCCTGCGGCCAGCCGCGCCGGCCGCTTTTCGCGCGATTGTGGCTATATAGTGCTAACCATGCACCGTTGTATAGGTGCCTTCCCCAGAAAGGATGCCGCGCAGGCCTCCCGGTTCGTCGAGCGAAAAGACGATGATCGGCAGCTTGTTGTCACGCGCCAGCGCGATCGCGGAGGCATCCATCACCCCGAGATGCTTCTGCAGCACGTCGTCATAGGTGATCTCGTCATAGCGCTTCGCGTCCGGGTGCTTCTCGGGATCCTTGTCATAGACACCATCGACCCTGGTGCCCTTGAAGATCGCCTCGCAGCCCATCTCGTTGGCGCGAAGCGTGGCGGCGGTATCGGTGGTGAAATAGGGATTGCCGGTGCCGGCGGCGAAGATGCACACGCGCCCCTTCTCGAGGTGGCGCACGGCGCGCCGGCGGATATAGGGCTCGCAGACCTGATCCATCGGGATGGCGCTGATGACGCGGGTAAACACCCCCATCCCCTCGAGCGCCGACTGCATGGCAAGCGCGTTCATCACCGTGGCCAGCATCCCCATGTAATCGGCGGTGGTGCGCTCCATCCCCTGGGCGCTGCCCTGGAGGCCGCGGAAGATGTTGCCCCCCCCGATCACCATGCAGACCTCGGCCCCGAGATCGCGCACCGATTTCACCTCGCGCGCGATGCGCTCCACCGTGGGCGGGTGCAGCCCGTAGCCCTGATCGCCCATCAGCGCCTCGCCCGAGATCTTGAGCATCACCCGCTTGTATTTGAGATCCTCTGGGGTCTTTTGATCCTCGGGGGCCTTCTGATCTTCAGATGCCTTCTGTTCCCCGGGGGCCTTTCCACCCACGGCCGCATCCGCCTGCGGCCCGTTCTTTTCCTGCCTGTCCTGTTTCTTTTCCATGTTTTCCATGCTGCCCCGCCGGTTTGCGCGCCTGTGGATACCATATCCGGGCGCGGTTGTGCCATTCCTGCAAGCGCCCCTGCGCATCGGCATTTGCGCCCCGGGGGAAAATGTCGGAAAACGGCCCCGTGTTCAACAGCGAATGGCTGCGCGCCGATGATAGCCCGATGAAAGATCCCCTGGCCGAGATCCTGCCCCGGCTCGAGGCGGCGCCCGGCCTGCCGGTGCTGATCGCCGGGCCCACCGGAGCGGGCAAATCGGCGCTGGCGCTCTCGATCGCTGAAGCGGCGGGGGGCGAGATCGTCAATGCCGATGCGCTTCAGGTCTATGCCTGCTGGCGGGTGCTGACCGCGCGGCCCTCGCCCGAGGAGGAGGCGCGCGCCCCCCATCACCTCTATGGCCACCAGCCCTTCGAGGCGGATTATTCCGCCGGCATGTGGCTGCGCGAGGTGGCGGCGCTGCTGGACGACATGCGGGCGCGCGGCGCACGGCCCGTGATCGTGGGCGGCACCGGGCTCTATTTCGCGGCGCTGACGGAAGGCCTCGCCGAGATCCCGCCCGTGCCGGAAGAAATCCGCGCCCGCGCGCTTGCGCGAATCGCGGCCGGAGAGGTGGCGGCGATGGTGGCCGAGCTCGATCCCGCGAGCCGGGCGCGGATCGATACGAAGAATCCGATGCGCGTGCAGCGCGCCTGGGAGGTGCTCACGGCCACCGGGCGCGGCATCGCCGCCTGGCAGGACGAAACGCCCCCGCCCCTCCTGC
>WFVA01000151.1 GCA_015491895.1 Albidovulum sp.
GGCGATGCCGGGCTGCGCGCTTGCGCCCCGGCAAATCTGCGCCGCCTATAGCACATCATGCCATCAAGGCAAATGCTTTCCACCTCGCCACGGATCGCCTCCTGCGGTATCCGGCCCCCATATGGGATGATCGGCGCCGGCCGCGCCTGTGCGTGCTGAAATGAAAAGGCCGCTCCTTCGCCGGAGCGGCCGATCCTGTTCTTCTGCCGGGAGCCCCCGAAAGTGACGGGAAGGGAAAATCAGTCTTCCTTCGCTTCGCCCTCCTGCGGCGCCGCCTCTTCGGCCTCCGCGCCTGCGCCGGCTTCGCCTCCGGCAGCGAGAAGCTCCTCGTCCTCGGCCGCCGCCGCGCCGATATCCTCGAACAGCTCCGCGATCTCGAATTCGGCTTCCGCCTCGGCCTCGGCGGCAAGCTCCTGGATCGACTTGCCCGAGGCCTGAAGCTCGGCCTCTTCGGGCGAGCGGGCCACATTGAGGGTGATCTTCGCATCCACCTCGGGGTGGAGGCGCACGGTCACCTCATGCAGGCCGAGCTCCTTGATCGGCGCCTGCAGGATCACCTGCTTGCGATCGATTGTGAAGCCCTCGGCGGTGGCCGCTTCGGCGGCGTCACGGGTGGAGACGGAGCCGTAGAGCGAGCCCATCTCCGACGCGGTGCGAATCACCACGAACTGCTTGCCGTCGAGCTTCTCGGCGAGCGCCTCGGCTTCCTTGCGGGTTTCGAGGTTGCGCGCCTCGAGCTGGGCCTTCTCGGCCTCGAAGCGCCTGATATTCTCTTCCGAGGCCCTCAGCGCCTTGCCCTGGGGCAGGAGGTAATTGCGCGCGAAACCGTCCTTGACGGTCACCACATCGCCCATCTGGCCAAGCTTGGCCACGCGTTCCAGAAGGATGACTTGCATGTGCCTTGCTCCTTATTTCACGACGTAGGGCAGAAGGGCGAGGAAGCGGGCGCGCTTGATGGCGCGCGCAAGCTCACGCTGCTTCTTGGCCGAAACGGCGGTGATGCGCGAGGGCACGATCTTGCCCCGCTCCGAGATGTAGCGCTGCAGAAGGCGCGTATCCTTGTAATCGATCTTCGGCGCGTTGTCGCCCGAGAAAGGGCAGACCTTGCGACGGCGGAAAAATGGTTTCATAGCCATGTTTTACGGTCCTTTCCTGATGTATCGCTTCAGCGCCGCTCGCGGCGATCGCCGCGCTCTTCGCGTTTCTGCATCTGGACGGACGGGCCCTCTTCATGCTCGTCCACCTTCACCGTGAGCGTGCGCATCACGTCGTCATGCAGGCGCATCAGGCGTTCCATTTCCTGCACCGCCGGCGCCGGGGCGTCGGTGCGCATGTAGGCGTAGTGGCCCTTGCGGTTCTTGTTGATCTTGTAGGCCATCGTCTTGAGGCCCCAGTATTCACTGTGAACGACCTTGCCGCCGTTGTCGGCGAGGATCGAGCCGAAGTGTTCGATCAGCCCTTCGGCCTGCGGCCCGGAAAGATCCTGGCGCGCGATGAAAACATGCTCGTAAAGGGGCATGCAATCTCCAATCATGTCTGGCGCACTTCAAAGGACGGGCATCCATCTTCCGCTTCCCGCCCACGAGAGGTTGCGCGTTTGCCTTTCATCCAGCGGAAGAAGGCTGCCTTATACACCCGGGGCGCGAAGATGCAAGGGGCTGAAGGCGATGCCCGGCGCCCCCGGTCCCGAAATTTTCCCACCGCCGCCCAATTTCGGCCCCGTTTCCCGGTCAGGTTGCATGGGTGAAAGGCCGGGTATGGGAATGATGGTGGCAATGCACCATTGCGTGAAGGTCCGGCAGGGGAACATGCACGGCATGGACGGAGGTGCAGAGATGGGCGCAGAGCCTGGAATCAAGCAAGAAATGCTGGAACGCCACCCTGTGGCGATGATGAGCGAGAAGAATCTCGCCCGCACTGTGAAGAACTGCGATTTTGCGCATGGGGTGGAGATGCCCTGGGGCTATATCGTGCGCTCGGGCGGGCGGCCGAGCCCCGCGGCGCGCGCCAGCCAGTGGCTTTCCGGGCTCATCGGCTTCAGCCTGATCCTTGCCGCCAGCAGCCTCTGGATCATGCCCGGATCAAATTTCGGCGAGGATATCGTGGTGCTGAAATACGGCCTCTCGATCGTGCTGGCCGCGGTGGGGGTCCTGTTCCTGTGGTTCGGCACGCAGGGCGCGTGCTACGAATTGCAGGTGGATATTTCCAAGGGCGAACTGCGCGAGGCGGTGCGCAACAGGAAGGGCCAGGTGCGCATCCTCCAGCGCGTGCCCTTCGAGCGCATCGGCAGCGTGTTCATCGATCGCTCGAGCCCGACGCTCGACAATCAGCTGACCCTCCTCCTGCGCTATCGCGACACCGCCGAGGTGATCGAGGTGGCGCGGGCCGGGGAAGAGGCGCTCACCTTGATGCGCGATCGCCTCGCGCGCGATATCCTCGGCCTCAGCCTGCTGCGCAGGCGCCATCAGGAGGCCATGAAGCGCCAGGCCCAGCCCTGGCTGCGCAAGGCCCCGGGCCGGATGGAAACCGCAGGCTGAGCCGCAGATATTGCTTGTTGCACGGCGCATGTCGCGTGAAGGCCGCCTCCCGGGGCGGCCTTTTCCATGGGGATCCCGGGCCGGGATACGGCGCAGCCGTGAGCGGAGGGGGCATGGCGCCCTTTGTGCCTCACTCCTGGCGCCGGCGCGCCTTCAGCTTCACGTTCACCCGCACATCGCGCCCGAGGATCGAGGTATCGGGGATGTTCCTGCCGATGGCGAAGGCGAATCTGTCGAGGCTGATCGTTGCGCCCGCTTCGGCCTCATCGCCATCGATACGCAGCGTCAGGGGCATTTCCACTGCCTGCGTCACCCCCCTGAGCAATAATGTGCCGCGCAGCACATGACCATCGATCACCGAAAGGATATCGGCCTCGAACACCGCCTGCGGATGCTCGTCCGCATCGAAGAAATCAAAGCCCAGCGCCTGACCGGTGAGGCTGCCCATGTCAAGGCTGGTGATGTCGATCTGCGCCCGCACATGGCCCGCGCCTTCGCTCCCGAACGCCGGATCATGGGTGATCCGGGCGTCCCATCTGGCGAACCGCCCCGTCACCGGATTGCCGAAGCGGCTGACGGTGAAGGTGATCTCCCCCTCCGTCACCTCCCACATCGGGGGCTGATCTGCTTGCGGAAGCGGGAGCGGCACCGGCTCCAGATCTCCGATTTCCTCCGTTTCCCCGATCCCGGCCTCCTCCAGCGCAAGCGGCGCCGGCGCCTCCCTCCAGCCAGATGCGGCGCCGGCAAGGAGGGTGGCCAGCATGACGAGCACTGCCGCTGACAGTGGTGCCGGGCGCCGGATCCGGGGCTCCGGGAGCCGGGGCGCTTCCCCGGGCAGACCGGCCATAAGCGGCTTGCCCGGCAGCATGCGCGCCAGCGTCAGATCACGATCGATCAGCCAGTGTTTCAGCGCCCCCGCCACATGCAGGCCAACGGCGATGAGGAGGAGGGACGTCAGCACCCCGTGCATCCCGGCGAACACGACCTGGGCGAATTCGCTTTTCGGAATGAGGGGGAGCCCCTGGCCGAAGGGCCACCAGATCGGCGCGAGGCCGCCGGTGGCTGCATGCGCCGCCCAGCCCGTCAGCGGCACCAGCACCAGGCAGAAATAGAGGAGCCAGTGAACGGCATGGGCGAGCCATGTCTCGATCGGGCGATCGGGGTGGAGGGCGCGCGGACGCGGCTCCATGAGCGCCCACAGGATGCGCAGGAGCGCCACCGCGAAGATCAGGAGGCCCAAGGTCTTGTGCGCGGAAAAGAGCGTGAACTTCGCCTCGAGATCGCGCGGCGTATCGATCGGCCGGTCATTGGCGATGCGGCCGAGGGGGTATTCGATCAGGATCAGGAGCGCGGTGATCCAGTGAAACGCCTTGGCAACGCTCCCGTATCGGCCGGGGGTATTGTGGATTGGCATGGGCACCTGCTCTTTTCGGCTCTCCCGCGATTGATAGCACGAAAGCCTCCGGTGAAAAGGCCGGCAGCCGCACAAGGCCTGCGCATGGCCTGCGGTGGCCGCGCCGGGCGCACGAAGCACATGAAGCAATTGCCTCGCGCGCGGCAGCACGCTATTTGCGGAGGAAAGGCGCGGCGGCGCCGGGCAGGATCAAGGGAGTGACATCATGAGCCGTGCATTCATATTTCCGGGCCAGGGCGCCCAGCAGGTGGGCATGGGCAGGGCGCTCGCCGAGGCCTGCCCTGCCGCGAAGGCCGTGTTCGAAGAGGTGGACGAAGCCCTCGGCGAAAAGCTCTCGCAGCTGATCTGGGAGGGCGATCAGGAAGCCCTCACCCTCACCGAAAACGCCCAGCCGGCGCTGATGGCCACCTCCTTGGCCGCCGTGAAAGCACTTGAATGCGAAGGCATAATGATCGGCGATGCCGCCTTCGTGGCCGGCCACAGCCTCGGCGAATATTCCGCCCTTGCGGCTGCCGGCGCGCTCACCATCGCCGATACCGCGCGCCTCCTGCGCATCCGCGGGCGCGCCATGCAGGAGGCGGTGCCGGTGGGCGTCGGCGCGATGGCGGCGATCCTCGGGCTCGATATCGAAACGGTGGAGGCGGTGGCGGCCACGGCCGTTTCCCAGATGGCGAGCGAGACGGGCGAAGATCTCGTCTGCGAGGTGGCGAATGACAACGATCCCTCCCAGGTGGTGGTATCGGGGCACAAGGCGGCGGTGGAGCGCGCCTGCGTGATCGCCAAGGAGCGCGGCGCGAAAAGGGCGGTCATGCTGCCCGTTTCCGCCCCCTTCCACTGCTCCCTCATGAAGCCCGCGGCCGAAGCGATGGCCCGGGCGCTGGCGGAGGTTTCGATCGCGCGGCCCGCGGTGCCGCTGGTGGCCAATGTCTGCGCGCAGGCGGTCAGCGATCCGGCCACCATCCGCTCGCTTCTGGTGGAGCAGGTCACGGGCCGGGTGCGCTGGCGCGAATCGGTCATCTTCATGGTGGAAGAAGGGGTGAGCGAATTCATCGAAACCGGCGCCGGCAAGGCGCTGTGCGGCATGATCCGGCGGATCTCGAGGGAGTCCGCCTGCAGGCCCGCCGGAAAGCCCGAAGACATCGCGGCGCTCAGGGGCTGAAGACCGGCAATATCGAACGACATCAGGAAAGAGGGGCAGACATGTTTGATCTGACGGGAAAGAAGGCGCTGATCACCGGCGCATCGGGCGGCATCGGCGGCGCGATCGCGCGCGCGCTTCACGGCGCAGGCGCCGAGGTCGGGCTCTCGGGCACGCGGGTCGAGCCGCTGGAGGCGCTGGCGGGCGCGCTTGGCGAACGCGCCCATGTGCTGCCCTGCAACCTCTCCGATCCGGAGGCCGTCGAGGCGCTGCCGAAGCAGGCCGCCGAGGCCATGGGCGGGCTCGATATCCTCGTCAACAACGCCGGCATCACGCGTGACAACATCTTCATGCGCATGAAGGATGAGGAATGGCAGAGCGTGCTGGACGTGAACCTCACCGCCGCCATGCGCCTTTGCCGCGCCGTTATGCGGCCGATGATGAAGGCGCGCTGGGGCAGGATCGTCAATATCGGCTCCGTGGTGGGCAGCACCGGCAATGCCGGCCAGGCCAATTACGCCGCCGCGAAGGCCGGCCTCGTGGGGCTCACGAAATCCATCGCCCAGGAAGTGGCCAGCCGGGGCATCACCGCCAATGTGGTTGCGCCCGGCTTCATCGCCACCGCGATGACCGACAAGCTCACGGACGATCAGAAGGAAAGGATCAACGCCCAGATCCCCGCCGCGCGCATGGGCACGCCCGAGGAGATCGCCGCCGCGGTGCTCTATCTCGCAAGCCCCGAAGCGGCCTATGTGACGGGCGCCACCCTGCACGTGAACGGCGGCATGGCCATGCTCTGAATCGCGCCGCCCGGGGAAGCTCCAGAATCCCCGGAAAAACTGCCGCACCCGCTTGTCACGGGCCTTGCCCCGGCCCATCTGTGCGGGGCGGGCGGGCCCGCGCCGACTGCCTATCCGAAGAAAGAGGAGAAAGAGCAGATGCTGAACGGCTGGGGCGAAATGATCGCGGCATTCGTGGTGTTCTTCCTCTCCCATACGCTCCCCGTGCGCCCCCCCATCAAGCAGCGCGTGGTGGAAAGGATCGGCCGGCGCGGCTTCACGCTGGCCTATTCCGCCCTCTCGATCGCCGTGCTCGCCTGGATCATCGCCGCCGCCGGGCGCGCGCCCCATGTGGAACTCTGGCCCTGGGCGCCATGGCAAAATCACGTGCCCCTCATCGCCATGGCCCTCGCCTTCACGATCGCCGCCCTCGCGCTCGGGCGCCCCAACCCCCTCTCCTTCGGCGGCCTCAACAACGAACGCTTCGATCCCGCTCATCCGGGCCTCATTGGCTGGATCCGCCACCCCCTCCTCTTCGCCCTGCTGCTCTGGGCACTCGCACATCTGGTGCCAAACGGCGATCTCGCGCATGTGATCCTGTTCGGCCTCTTCGCCGGCTTCGCCCTCCTCGGCATGAAGATCGTCGATCGCCGCAAACAGCGCCTTCTCGGAGCGCAGGAATGGCAACGCCTCGCCAGCACGAAGCGCAAAATCCGCCTCACCCCGGGCGGCCTCCTGCGCCTCGCTCTCGGCCTGCTGGCCTATGCCGCCTTCCTTCATGCCCACCAATGGCTGTTCGGCGTCTCGCCGCTCACCTGAGCGCCGACCCTCTGCCACTGGCCCCGAAAATGGCCCCGAAAATATC
>WFVA01000152.1 GCA_015491895.1 Albidovulum sp.
GCCTGTGACGCATACATCCAATATACCGGCAAAACCCGCATCGCTGCACGATGTGCGATCAAGGAGGCGAATTCCTGCCTGTGCACCTCATGAATGTTCTCAAGCCATTCCCTGAGATATTGTCTGCCCGTATTCGCGCCTCCGATATTCATGTGGGCAATATTGGATCAGCAAAAGCTGCCCGGCAAGCCATCTCACCATGACACGAGAATATATCGAACTTGCCATATCCTAATCCCTGCCCGCCTCCAGCAGCTTTTCGTCCATCAGATCCTCGATGAAGAGGCTCAGGAGCTGGGGGCGGCCGTTGACGCCGGCCTTGCGGTAGATGGCGTTGGTCTGGGCCTTGACCGTGCCTTCGGAGGTGTTGCGCAGATCCGCGATTTCGGCGGTGGAAAGCCCCTTGATCGCGAAAAGCGCCACATCGCGCTCGGCCGCCGTCAGCCCCCATTCGCGGAAACGCTCCTCCATCAGATCCATGAAGGCGCCGGAGGCGGCGCGCAGGCGGCTTTCGGCGCGGCGCGAGCGGCGCAGGCTGCTCCAGAGCGCGAAGCCCCCGAGCACCACCCCGAGCACAAGCCCGATGGCGGCGCCGAGTTCGAGGTATTCGCGCGTCTGCCAGCTGATCGGATGAGTTCGCAGTCCGAGCACCGTAATCACGATATCGGACACGAAGAACAGCGTGCAAAGCAGCTGCACGGCAAGGACCAGAATCAGAAAGGCGTTATGCTTCATGCCCGCGCCCGGCGCACCGATTGAGGGGGGACGGAATCAGATATCACTCGGAACCACTTTCCTCGACGCCGTCAGCACGCTCTCATCAATCATCGTCATCATCGTCGTTGTCATCGCCGCCGTCGTCGTCATCATCACCGCCGTCGTCATCATCACCGCCGTCGTCGTCATCGCCGCCGTCGTCGTCATCATCACCGCCGTCGTCATCGTCACCGTCATCGCCGCCGCCATGATCGTCGTCACCGTCATCGCCACCGCCGTGATCGTCGTCATTGCCGCCATTGCCGTCAGTGCCGTCAGTGCCGTCATCATGGTCCTCGCCAGAATCGCCGGGGGCAGAACTGCTGATGATCTGCTCTCCTCCGGCAGGGCCCGGGCCGATTTCTTCCCAATAGTCGCGCAGGATCTCACCGGTTCGGGGATTGATGATTATCTCGCGGCGCAGCTGCGGGCTTGTTGCAAGAATCCGGGTCCGGCCGAAAAACGTCCGGCCGATACGAATATCCCGGAAGCCCTGCTGCTTGAGCTGGGAGATGACAACATCCTTTATGTCGGCATGGGCATGGCCACCCATCAGAAGGGTGGCCATGCATGTTGATATGAATTTGCGCCTGTCAATCATCGCATCATTCCTTGCGCTTGATGACAATATCGGACGTCCAGGGCCTGAACGCAAGCCTTGGCGCATTTCGGCCCCTTCACGATGCAGGGCCGAATTCCTGATCAATCATCGTCGTCGTGATCGTCGTCGTCGTCATCGTCGTCGTCATCGTCGTGATCGTCATCGCGATCATCGTCGTCATCGTCGTCGTGATCGTCGTCATGATCGTCATCGCGATCATCGTCGTCGTCATCGCGATCATCGTCGTGATCGTCGTCGTAATCATCATCGTCGTCGTCATCATCATCATAGCCACCGGCGCCGGCCCCCATGCCGGTGCCATTGCCCATGCCGGTGCCGTCACCGCCACCATTGCCGAACTCGATTTCCCGCTTCAGGAGATCGCCGTTTTCCTTGTTGTAGACGACTTCGAGCTTCTCGCCATTGCTGCCGATCGCCTCCACCTTGATACGGGTCATCCCGGATTTCACCTCGCGAACGGTGAAACCCTCACTCTCAAGAGCCGTTACAACCTCCTCAACGGTGATCGGCTCGGCATATGCAGCCTGGCCGAGCGCGACGAGCGCCGTGGTCGTGAGCATTTTCCTGAACATCGTTTCGTCTCCTTTTCTTCCGGTTTGCTGTCTGCCCGTGTGTGGTGTGTGTCCGTGAGTTGGCGGGCAGCCGTGGGGAGACATGGCCAGCTTGCGGGCCGCAAAGCCATTGGCCGGGGGTTTATGCTCGGGCGTTTAAGCGGCCGGTTTAGGTGCATAAACCGGAGTTTATGGCAGAAAGCTCACGGCAACCGGCTGAAATAAAACAGAAAACACAAAAGGAGCCAGATCTCCCCCGGCGGGAGCATTTTCCAGGATAAAGAGAAAACCGGAGTGCGGAGCGCTCAGCCGCCGGTTTCGATCTCGAATCCGAGGTGCCTTGCCACGGCGAAGATATCCTTGTCGCCGCGGCCGCACATGTTCATGCAGATCAGGTGATCCTTCGGCAGATCGGGGGCGATCTTCATCACATGGGCGAGCGCATGGGAAGGCTCGAGCGCGGGGATGATCCCCTCCTTCTCGCAGCAGAGCTGGAAGGCTTCGAGCGCCTCGCTGTCGGTGATCGCTACATATTCGGCGCGCCCCGTTTCATGCAGCCAGGAATGTTCGGGGCCGATGCCGGGGTAATCGAGCCCGGCCGAGATCGAATAGCCCTCGAGGATCTGGCCATCGTCATCCTGCAGGAGATAGGTGCGGTTGCCGTGGAGCACGCCCGGCCGCCCGCCGGTGAGCGAGGCGCAGTGCTCCATCTTCTCGTTCACCCCCTTGCCGCCGGCCTCGACGCCGATGATGCGAACGTTCTCGTCGTCAAGGAAGGGATAGAAGAGCCCCATGGCGTTGGAGCCGCCGCCGATCGCGGCGATGAGCGTATCGGGCAGGCGCCCCTCGGCCGCCTGCATCTGGGCGCGCACCTCCTTGCCGATGATGCTTTGGAAATCGCGCACCATGGCCGGATAGGGATGGGGGCCCGCGACCGTGCCGATGCAGTAGAATGTATCGCGCACATTGGTGACCCAATCGCGCAGGGCGTCGTTCATCGCGTCCTTCAGCGTGCCGCGCCCGGAGGTCACGGGGATCACCTCGGCCCCCAGGAGGCGCATGCGGAAAACATTGGGCGCCTGGCGCTCCACGTCATGCGCGCCCATGTAGACCACGCATTTCAGTCCGAACTTGGCGCAGACGGTGGCCGTGGCGACGCCATGCTGGCCGGCGCCGGTTTCGGCGATGATGCGGGATTTGCCCATGCGGCGCGCGAGCAGGATCTGGCCGAGCACATTGTTGATCTTGTGGGCGCCGGTGTGATTGAGCTCGTCGCGCTTCATGTAGATCTTGGCGCCGCCCAAGTGATCGGTGAGGCGCTCGGCGAAATAGAGCGGCGAGGGGCGGCCGACGTAATGCTTCCAGAGGTCGTCCATCTCGGCCCAGAAACTCTCATCGCTCTTGGCGCGCTCATATTCCTCCTCGAGCTCGAGGATGAGCGGCATCAGGGTTTCGGAGACGAAGCGGCCGCCGAAAATGCCGAAGCGGCCCTTTTCATCGGGGCCGTTCATGAAGCTGTTGAAGAGATCGTTCATGCTGTTTCTCCCTGGGCCGCGGCGATGAAGGCTCGGATCAGCCCTTCATCCTTCATCCCCGGCGAGGTTTCAACCCCGCTCGAGACATCCACCTGCCGCGCGCCCGTGAGCCGGATCGCCTCGGCGACGTTATCAGGCGCAAGCCCGCCCGCGAGCATCCAGGGAACGGCCCAGCGCCGCCCCGCGATCAGCCGCCAATCGAAGGCAACCCCGTTGCCGCCCGGAAGGGCTGCGTCTTTCGGCGGTTTCGCATCGACGAGGATCTGATCGGCCACGCGGGCGTATTCATCGAGCGCCGCCAGATCGCCCGTATCCGCCACGCCCACGGCCTTCATCACCGGCAGGCCGAAGCGCGCCTTCACCGCGCTCACCCGCGCGGGGCTTTCCTGCCCATGCAGCTGGAGCATGTCGAGCGGGACTTCGGCGAGAATCGCCTCGAGATCGGTATCGGAGGCATCCACCACCAGCCCCACCTTGGCCACGCCCGGCGGCACTTCGTGCGCCAGCGCGCGGGCCGCCGCGGGCATGAGGTTGCGGGGGGATCGCGCGAAGAAGACGAACCCCACATAGGCCGCCCCCGCCTCGGCCGCCACCGCCACATGGCGCGCCTCGGTGAGGCCGCAGATCTTTACCCGCTTCTTTTGCATGAATTTCCGCCTAGCGCGCCGTTGCGCCATCGTCCAGGAGAGCGAGGATCTCGTCTTCCGGCTTCTCCCGCTTGCGGCCCTTCAGCTTCTCGACCTCGCGCTTCAGGGCCTGCGCCTCGCGCCGGGCGCGTGCGGCCTCGGCGCGGACCCTGTGTTCGCGCAGCCATTCCCAGACGAATCCGATCAGCAGCCCGGCCACGATCGCCCCGAAGATCACGAGAAAAAGCGGCAGTTCTGCGGTATTGGGCGTGCCGGCGATTTCCGCCAGCCCCTCGGGCAGGAGGTGCAGGCTCACCATCTGGCGATTGGCCAGCGCCAGCGTGATCAGCACGATCGCCAGCAGGGCGAGAAACGCGTAGCGCAGGTAGCGGAACATGGGCTCAGGCCTTTCCGTTCAGGCGGTCACGCAGGAGCTTACCCGTCTTGAAGAAGGGCACGTGCTTTTCCTCCACCTGCACCGCCTCGCCGGTGCGCGGATTGCGCCCGATGCGCGCTTCGCGCTTCTTCACCGAAAAGGCGCCGAAGCCGCGCAGCTCCACCCGATCGCCGCGCGCAAGGGCTTCGATGATCTCATCGAATATGGTGTTCACGATCCGCTCGACATCACGCTGATAGAGATGCGGATTCTTCTCGGCAATCTTCTGGATCAGTTCCGAACGGATCATCTGGCCTACCCCCACAGGTTTCAGAAACTGGCGAATTCAACAGATCATAACACGGAGACTATAGGGCGAAAACGGCGCGTTAGGAATAAGCAGAGTGCCGCCGAAATCATGAAATGCCCTGACAAAATGCCGCTTTCTCAGGGATTTCCGGCGCCCGATCTCCAAGCGCTCTCCCGCCTGTTTTGCGAATCCCGGCCCGCAAGCCGGGAAATCATTGATTCGGATACGATAATCACGCCACGGGCGGAGCGCTCCGCAAGAGCGCATCCGTGCGATGCAAAACAGCCCCGGATCGCTCCGGGGCTGCTGCATGTTCTTCATCCGGTGAGAAGGGCTTATTCCTTCTCCGCTTCCTTGTCTTCGCTCTTGAGAACGGCGCCGAGGATGTCGCCGAGCGAGGCGCCCGCGTCCGTCGAGCCGTATTGCGCCACGGCCTCCTTCTCCTCGGCGATCTCGCGCGCCTTGATGGAAAGGCCGAGCTTGCGGTTCTTGGCGTCCACGTTGGTCACGCGGGCATCCACCTTGTCGCCCACCTGGAAGCGCTCCGGGCGCTGCTCGGAGCGGGTGCGCGAAAGATCGGAGCGGCGGATGAAGCTCTTGATGCCTTCATATTCCACCTCGATGCCGCCATCCTCGATCGCGGTCACGGTGACGGTGATCACGTCGCCGCGCTTCACCCCGGCGACCACTTCCGAGAAGGGATCGCCCTCGAGCGCCTTGATCGACAGGCTGATGCGCTCCTTCTCGGTATCCACCTCGGTGACGACGGCCTTCACGATGTCGCCCTTCTGGTAGTTGCCGATCACGTCCTCGCCGCGGCCTTCCCAGGTGAGATCGGAAAGGTGCACCATGCCGTCGATATCGCCCTCGAGGCCGATGAAGAGGCCGAATTCGGTGATGTTCTTCACCTCGCCCTCGATCTCGGTGCCCACGGGGTGGGTTTCGGCAAACACTTCCCACGGGTTGCGCTGGGTCTGTTTCAGGCCGAGCGATACGCGCCGCTTGGCGGTATCGATATCGAGCACCATGACCTCCACTTCCTGGCTCGTCGAGACGATCTTGCCGGGGTGGATGTTCTTCTTGGTCCAGGACATCTCGGAGATGTGCACGAGGCCCTCCACGCCGGGCTCGAGCTCCACGAAGGCGCCGTAATCGGTGATGTTCGTGACCCGCCCCTTGTGCACGGAGCCGACCGGATATTTCTCCGTCACCGAATTCCAGGGATCATCCTGCAGCTGCTTCATGCCGAGGCTGATGCGGTGGGTTTCCTTGTTGATCTTGATCACCTGCACCTTCACCGTCTCGCCGACGGAAAGGATCTCGGAGGGGTGATTGACGCGCCGCCAGGCCATGTCCGTCACATGCAGGAGGCCATCGACACCGCCCAGATCCACGAAGGCGCCGTATTCGGTGATGTTCTTCACAACACCTTCCACCACATCGCCTTCCTTCAGCTTGCCGATGATCTCGGCGCGCTGCTCGGCGCGGCTCTCTTCGAGAATGGCGCGGCGGCTGACGACGATATTGCCGCGGCGGCGATCCATCTTCAGAATCTGGAAGGGCTGCTTGAGGCCCATCAGCGGGCCGGCGTCGCGCACCGGGCGCACATCCACCTGGCTGCCGGGCAGGAAGGCCACGGCACCGCCCAGATCCACCGTGAAGCCGCCCTTGACGCGGCCGAAGATCGCGCCTTCGACGCGCTCGTCATTGGCATAGGCCTTCTCGAGGCGGTCCCAGGCCTCCTCGCGCCGCGCCAGCTCGCGCGAAAGCACGGCCTCGCCCCTGGCATTCTCGACCTGGCGCAGGAAAACCTCCACCTCGTCGCCCACCTTCACATCGGGCTCCTCGCCCGGATTTGCGAATTCCTTCAGATCGACGCGGCCTTCCATCTTGTAGCCTACGTCGATGATGGCCTGTCCCGCTTCGATCGCGATGACCTTGCCCTTGACGACACTGCCCTCCTTCGGGGTGTCGATCTCGAAGCTTTCTTCAAGGAGGGCTTCGAATTCCTCCAGCGATGCTTGTTGCGCCATGTGGTCTCGTGTTCCTTTACATATGTTGCTGGCCGCGCGGTTGTCTCCGCCGGTCTTTTCGGATTGCATTGGCCGGCCCGAACGCCCGAACCGCAGCAATGAATGAAACAAAGGGCCGGTAACGATCCCGACCCTGCCTCACTCATCTCATGCGGTTCTGACGACCTCTTCGACGGGGGCTATATAGGCCCCCGCCCCCCGCAACGCAAGGGCTATCGCTCCACCCCGCAATGCAAGGCCCGGGGCCGGCCTGCGGGAGGCGCGCGCCTCACTCCCGAACCGTGCGCCCGCCCCTCTCGCCCAGCGCCGCCTCGATCACTCCGATCGCCCGCGCCACGGCCTCGTCGATGCCAAGATGCGTGGTATCGAGCAGCACCGCATCCTCCGCCGGTTTCAAGGGCGCGGTGGCGCGCGCGCTGTCGCGCTGATCGCGCGCCCTGAGATCGGCCAGCACCTCCTCGAGGCCCACATCCTCGCCGCGCGCCAGCCGCTCCTTCAGCCGCCGCCGGGCGCGCACCTCGTCCGAAGCGATCACGTATAGCTTCACATCCGCATCCGGGCAGATCACCGTGCCGATGTCGCGCCCGTCCAGCACCGCCCCGCCCGCGCGCCGGGCGAAGGCGCGCTGGAAATCAAGAAGCGCCGCGCGCACCTCGGGAATCGCCGCCACCTTGCTCGCCGCCTGCGCCACCTCGGCCGTGCGCAGGCCCCCGGCTTCCAGATCCTCGGCCCCGAGGCTCCTTGCCGCCCCGACAGGATCAGCCCCTTCGATCACGCGCTTGCCCACCGCCCGATACAGCAACCCCGTATCAAGATGCGCGAATCCGAAACGTTCGGCCACCGCCCGCCCGATCGTGCCCTTGCCCGAGGCCGCCGGCCCGTCGATCGCCACCGTGAAGCTCATGCCTGCATTCTCCCGCCGCCCATTTCCTTCCGCCCCCCTATCACGCCTCGGCAGCTCCACGCAAACAACGCCCCGCTTCTCATCACTGGTCCTGCAAATATCCCGGGGGTGTGGGGGCAGAGCCCCCGCTTCTGCCCTGTCAATCACTCCCAACCATCCGCCTTCGGGAGATCATCACGGATTTCGTAATAATCCCCCTTGTCGGCACAGAAGATGTGCCGCGTCATGGAAAGGCCGCTGGGCCGGTCAAGCGTGCCGGCCATGATCGAGATCCGCTCCCCGCCGCCATCCCAGAAGAGATTGCTGCCGCAGACGGGGCAGTATCCGCGCCGGGCTTCGGCGGAAGAGTGATACCATCTCACCTCGCCCCCGATCTCCAGAGCGGGGCGCGCGCAGGCGGTTGCCGCCACCTGATGCCCGCTCGCCCTGCGGCACTGGCTGCAATGGCAGGCCACCACGGCGCGCAGCGGCCCATGGGCGCGATAGCGCACCGCGCCGCAGAGGCATCTTCCGGTTTTCACGTGATCCGTCATCCTTCAGCACCCATGCTGCCACCGCCCTGTCCTCTTGCGCCCGCACGCAGGCGCTGCCAAGCCTGCCACACCCACGCAACCATAGCAAGAATCACCAGCCCGGCAAACACGCATCCCACCACCACGGCACGGCCCTCAAGCCGGCCCGGATCGGAATCGAAAACCCGGGCCGGGCCCCGGGCACATGGATCAGCGGTTCTTTCGCATGATCGCCGCCCCGAGCGCCTTCATCAGCGGCTCGAATACCGGGAAGGATGTGGCAACCGGCCCCGCGTCATCCACGGCCACCGGCCGCTGCGCCGCCAGCCCGAGCACGAGGAACGACATCGCGATGCGGTGATCGAGCCGCGTTTCGCAAGTGGCGCCGCCGGGCACATTGCCCGCGCCAAGGCCCTGCACCGCCATGCTGTCGGGGCCTTCCTCCACCGCCACGCCGCAGGCGCGAAGGCCCTTCGCCATGGCGTCGATGCGGTCGCATTCCTTCACCCTGAGCTCGCCCACGCCAAGCATCCGCGTCACCCCTTCGGCATTGGCCGCCACCACCGCGAGGATCGGGTATTCGTCGATCATCGAAGGCGCGCGCCCGGGGGGCACCTCCACCCCCTTCATCGCGGGCGAATAGCGGGCGCGCAGATCCGCCACCGGCTCGCCCCCCGCCTCGCGCTCGTTTTCATACGTCAGATCCGCGCCCATCTCGCAGAGCGTCTCGAACAACCCGGCGCGGGTGGGGTTGAGCGAAATTCCCGGCACCAGCACATCCGAGCCCGGCACGATCAGCGCCGCGCAGACGGGAAAGGCCGCCGAAGAGGGATCGCGCGGCACATGGATCTCCTGCGCCCGAAGCTCGGGCTGGCCGGCGAGCGTGATCACCCGCCCCTCGGAGCTCTCCTCCACCGAGATCTCGGCGCCAAAACCCGCCAGCATCCGCTCGGTGTGATCGCGCGTCGCCTCCCGCTCGATCACCACGGTTTCACCCGGCGCGTTCAACCCCGCCAGCAGCACCGCCGATTTCACCTGCGCCGAGGGCACCGGCAATTCATAGCGCACCGGCACCGGATCGGCGGCGCCGGTGAGCGTCATCGGCAGGCGCCCGCCTTCCCGCCCCACGGCGCGCGCGCCGAAAAGCGCCAGCGGATCTGTGATCCGCCCCATGGGGCGGGCGCGCAGGCTCGCATCCCCCGTGAAGGTGGCGGTGATCGGCGTGGTCGCCATCGCGCCCATGACGAGCCGCACCCCGGTGCCGGAATTGCCGCAATCGATCACGTCTTCGGGCTCGGCGAAGCCGCCCACGCCCACCCCGTGCACGCTCCACTCGCCCGGGCCATGGCGCACCACCTCCGCCCCGAAGGCGCGCATCGCGGCGGCGGTATCGAGCACGTCCTGCCCCTCCAGAAGCCCGCTGATGCGGGTTTCGCCCACCGCCAGCGCGCCGAGGATCAGGGCGCGGTGGGAGATGGACTTGTCGCCCGGCACCTGGGCCGTGCCCCTGAGCGGCGCGCCGGCGCGGGCCTCCATCGGTATCTGTTCGTCATGGGCCGCCATGGGCTCTCCCCCGATCTGCACGGCCGCACCGCGGCCTTCTTCCCTTTCCCCCGCAGATAGCGCAGCGCGCAGGGCGGGGAAAGGGGCGCAGA
>WFVA01000153.1 GCA_015491895.1 Albidovulum sp.
GCTCAAGGAGATGGGCGGGGGCGGCTCAAGAAGATGGGCGGGTCGGCTCAGGAGCGCCTGACGCCCGCTGTGCCAAATCATGCAAGGAGCGTCGAGGGCAGCGCACGGCCCGAGGGTGGTCGAGAAGCGCCCGCCCGTGGGGGCGGGGCGGGCGCTGCCCGGCGGTGCCGCCGGGCGGAAAGGCTTTGGTGCGTGAACCGGGATTTCCCTGCGCAGCGCTAAACCTGCACCATTTCCCCCCGCGCCATCGGCCCGGCGCCGCGCCCGGCCCCGCCGGCGGGATGCCTCCGGCGGGGATATTCAGGGGCCAGTGAAAAGAGCGGGCCTCAGAGCAGGGATTTCACCTTCTCGGCCACGGCTTCGGGGGTAATGCCGAATTTCTCGAAGAGGACGGGCGCGGGAGCGGAGGCGCCGAAGCCCTCCATGCCCACGAACCCGGCCTTCGCCGCCTTGCCCCGTTCGCCGCAGAGCCAGCGATCCCAGCCGGTGCGCACGCCCGCTTCCACGGCAACCCGCACCGGCCCGCCCGGCAGCACCCGGCGGCGGTAGCGCTCGTCCTGTGATTCGAACAGCTCCCAGCAGGGCATGGAGACGACCCGCGTGCCGATGCCCTCCTCCTGCAGGATCTCGCGCGCCGCGAGCGCCACATGGACCTCCGAGCCGCTGGCCATGAGGATCGCCTGGCGCCGCCCTTCGGCATCGGCCAGCACATAGGCGCCCTGGGCGGTGAGGTTTTTCACCTTGTGCGCGCGGCGCACCGGCGGCAGCCCCTGGCGGGAAAGGGCGAGCACCGAAGGGGTTTCCTTCGCCGTCAGCGCGATTTCCCAGGCCTCGGCGGTTTCCACCAGATCGGCGGGGCGCAAGAGCAAGGTGTTGGGCGTGGCGCGGTGAATGGCGAGATGCTCCACCGGCTGGTGGGTGGGGCCGTCCTCGCCAAGGCCGATGCTGTCATGGGTCATCACGAAGACGGTGGGGATGCGCATCAGGGCGGCAAGGCGCATGGAGGGGCGGGCGTAATCGGTGAAGGCCATGAAGGTGCCGCCATAGGCGCGGTGGCCGCCGTGCAGCACGAGGCCGTTCATCGCCGCCGCCATGCCGTGTTCGCGCACCCCCCAATAGACATAGCGTCCGGCGCGGTTGTCGATGTCGAACACGCCGAGATCGTCGGTCTTCGTGTTGTTGGAGCCGGTGAGATCGGCCGAGCCGCCCACGTTTTCCGGCATCAGGGGATTGACGGCCGCAAGCACCCGGTGGCTGGCCTGGCGGGTGGCGAGGGTGGGCGCTTCCTCCACCGCCGCCTTCTTCAGCGCCTTGATGGTGGCGGAGAGCTTCTTTGGCGCCTCCAGCGTATAGCGGCGGGAGAATTCGCGCTGCTTGTTCTGCGGGATGGTGGCGAGGCGCTCTTCCCACGCCTTGCGCTCGGCCGCGCCGCGCGCGCCGATCGCTTCCCATTCCTTCTTCACCTCCACGGGGATGGTGAAGGGCGGATGCGCCCAGCCATAGGCCTTTTTCGTTGCCGCGATCAGATCGGGATCTGTGAGCGCGCCATGGGCCTTCGAGGTATCCTGCGCCGGCGAGCCGAAGCCGATATGGGTGCGGCATGCGATCAGCGAGGGTTTCTGCGCGCGCCTGGCCTCGGTGAGGGCGCGGTCGATATCCTCGGGATCGTGGCCGTCGCACTCGAACACCGCCCAGCCGGCGGAGCGGAAGCGGCCCATCTGATCGGTGCGGTCGGAAAGCTCCACCGTGCCGTCGATGGTGATGTTGTTGTTGTCCCACAGGACCGTGAGGCGCGAGAGCCTGTAGCGCCCGGCAAGGGCGATCGCCTCCTGGCTCACCCCCTCCATGAGGCAGCCGTCGCCGGCAATCACCCAGGTGCGGTGATCGATCACCTTCTTGCCGAAGCGGGCGCGCTGCATCTCCTCGGCCATGGCAAAGCCCACCGAGCTTGCGATCCCCTGGCCCAGGGGGCCGGTGGTGATCTCGATCCCCGGCGCGTGGCCGTATTCCGGGTGCCCGGCGGTGCGCGCGCCCCACTGGCGGAAGTTCTTCAGCTCCTCGAGCGTCATCTCCGGGTAGCCGGTGAGGTAGAGGAGCGAATAGAGGAGCATCGAGCCATGCCCGGCCGAAAGGATGAAGCGATCGCGATCGGGCCAGTCGGGCGCGGAGGCATCGAATTTCAGGTGTTTTTCAAACAGCACGGTGGCCACATCGGCCATGCCCATGGGCATGCCGGAATGGCCCGAGTTGGCGGCGGCCACCGCATCGAGGGTGAGGGTGCGGATGGCGGCGGCACGCATGAAATGGGCGGGGTGCTTCCTGCGCAGGGTTTCGATGTCCAAGGGATGTTCCTTCGCTTGAGTGCAGATGCCCCATGTGCATATCAGCCGCCCCGGCAAGATCAAGCGCGCCGCGCAAGCCACTGGCCAAAAAGGCGCGCATTTCCCCGCCGCTTTGGGTAAACTTCCCCGAAACCGGCCCCGCGCGCGATTCGCGTGCGGGTTCGCGCACAGGGGGCGGGCGGGCTGCGGCTTGGGCTGCGACTTGGGCGGATGACGGGCAAACGGACAGGAAAACGGACAGGGACGGGCAGAAATGAGTGACATCACCGAACTGGAGCGGCGCATCAATTCCGCACTTGATCGCATCGGCACGGGGCTCGAGGCGCTGGCCCGCGAGGCGCCCGCCCCGGCCGCCGATCCGGCCGAGATGGAAGCGCTGCAGGCCGCGCTCGCCCAGGAACGCGCGATCACCGCCGAGCTTGAGGAGCGGGTGCGCGCGATCAAGGAAAAGCAGGAAACCCATGTGCGCGAACTGGAAGAGAAGATCGCCGGGATGAGCGAGCAGATGAAGGCCCAGGAAGCGCGCATGGTGCAGATGAAGGAAGTCACCATCCAGCTGCGCGAGAGCCTTGAGGCGCTGCGCGAGGCGGAGGCGGGGCGGATCCCCGATGCCCATCTCCTCAACAAGGCGATGCAGGCCGAGCTCGAGGCCTTCCGCGCCCTGCGCGAGGCCGAGCGCGGCGAGATCGAGGCCCTGCTTGGCGAGTTGAAACCGCTTGTCGGGGAGGAAGCCTGATGCCCGAACTCACGATCACCATCGGCGGACGCAATTTTCAGGTCGCCTGTCAGGAGGGCGAGGAGCATTACCTCGAGGCGGCGGCGCGGCTTCTGGATACCGAGGCCACGGCGCTTGTCAATCAGATCGGCCGCCTCCCCGAATCACGGATGCTCCTGATGGCCGGGCTGATGCTGGCCGACAAGACGGCCGGGCTCGAGGAAAAGCTCGCGGCGCTGGAGGAAAAGCTCGCAAGCCAGGAGGCGCTGATCGCCGAGCTGCGCGCCCGCCCCGAACCGGAGCCCGAGCGCATCGAGGTGCCGGTGATCCCGCCGATCGTCACCGATACGATGGCCGAGATCGCGGCCCGCGCCGAGGCGATCGCCGACGAGGTGGAGGCCCGCGCCAGCGCCCCGCAATAAGACGGCCCGATCAGGGCATTGTCAGGGCGTCGAGAGCAGATCTTCCTGCCTGGCATCTGTCCGAAGCGGGGCTTCCGATTGCATTTATCCGCCCGGGGCGCGCGCAGAGCGGCCCGGGCATGTGCCCGCCCGCCCCCTTGGCGGGCGCATACGCGCCCACCCGGGCGGTCGCATACCCTCCGTCTGAGGCACTATGGAACCCGTTCAACATCGGCATGCTTCAGAACCCTGCGTCAATCGCCGCATTGACGGAAGCGCTCCCATGCCCCATCTGACGGGATAAAGCCAGGCCGCGCCATCCCGGCGCCGGGCCTGAATCGAGAGCGGAGGAACAGATGGCCTGGAAAACGATCGACGACATGGATCTCGCCGGCAGGACGGTGCTGGTGCGGGTGGATATCAACGTGCCGGTGCAGGATGGCGAGGTGACGGACGCTTCGCGCATCGAGCGCATCGTGCCCACCATAAACGACATCATCGCGAAAGGCGGCAAGCCGGTGCTGATGGCCCATTTCGGCCGCCCCAAGGGCAGGGTGGTGCCGGAAATGAGCCTCGCCGTGGTGGTGCCGGCGCTTGAAAAGGCGCTTGGGCGAAAGGTCGTTTTCGTGTCCGATCCCGATCAGGCGAAGGAGGCGATCGAAAAGGCCGGGCCGGGCGAGGTGATCCTGCTGGAAAACCTTCGCTTCAACCCGGGCGAAGAGGCCAATGACGAAGCCTTCGCGCAAAAGCTCGCGGCGCTTGGCGATGTCTATTGCAACGATGCCTTTTCCACCGCCCACCGGGCGCATGCCTCCACCGAAGCGATCGCGCGCAAGCTGCCGGCCTGCGCCGGGCGGCTGATGGAAGCGGAGCTCGGCGCGCTCGAGCGCGCGCTCGGCCGCCCCGAGCGCCCGGTGGTGGCGGTGGTGGGCGGGGCCAAGGTCTCGACCAAGATCGAACTGCTGGAAAATCTCGTCGGCAAGGTGGATCATCTGGTGATCGGCGGCGGCATGGCCAATACCTTCCTCGCCGCCGAGGGGATCGACGTGGGCAAATCGCTCTGCGAGCACGAGCTTGCGCCGGTGGCGCGCAAGATCCTGGTGGCGGCGCTCGAGCAGGGCTGCGAGATCATCCTGCCCGAGGATGTCGTCGTGGCCTGGAAATTCGAGGCCGGCGCCGAGCACAAGGTGGTGCCGGC
This sequence comes from Albidovulum sp., assembly GCA_015491895.1. GTDB lineage: Bacteria > Pseudomonadota > Alphaproteobacteria > Rhodobacterales > Rhodobacteraceae > WFVA01. The sequence continues at coordinate 4,657 of WFVA01000153.1, forward strand.
CGACAAATGCCCCGCGGACGCGATGATCCTCGATGCCGGCCCGCGCGCGGTGAAGCGCATCTGCGATACTTTCGAGAAATGCAAGACGCTGGTCTGGAACGGCCCGCTCGGCGCTTTCGAGATCGAGCCCTTCGATGCCGCCACCACTGCCTGCGCGAAGAAGGCGGCGGAGCTTACGAAGGCCGGCAAGCTGATCTCGGTCGCCGGCGGAGGCGATACGGTGGCGGCGCTGAAGAAGGCGGGCGTGGTGGATGATTTCTCCTATGTCTCCACCGCGGGCGGCGCCTTCCTCGAGTGGATGGAAGGCAAGACGCTGCCGGGCGTCGCCGCGCTCGAGGGCTGAGGCCCGGGCCTCGAAACTCGAAACAGGAAAACGCGGGCGGCGGCATATCTGCCGCCCGTTAGCGCGAACAGTCTTGTGCCCGGCGGCACGGGGGATAAACGTGGTGGCATTGAAGCTGCTGCAAGAGGAATCCTCCGATGAAAGCCACGCGTATTGTTCAGAAAATCCTTTCCAACTACGAGGCGGATGCCCCCGGCGTGAAGGCCAATCTCTGCCGCATCCTGATGAACGGCAAGCTCGGCGGCACCGGCAAGATGATCATCCTGCCGGTGGATCAGGGCTTCGAGCACGGGCCCGCGCGCTCCTTCGCGCCCAACCCGGATGCCTATGATCCCCACTATCATTTCCAGCTGGCGATCGATGCCGGGCTCAATGCCTATGCCGCCCCCCTCGGAATGCTGGAAGCCGGCGCCGAAACCTTCGCCGGCCAGATCCCGCTGATCCTGAAGGCCAATTCCGCCAATTCCCTGATCCCCGCCGAAGCGCCCAAGGATCAGGCGATCACCGCCAGCGTGGATGATGCGCTCAGAATCGGCGCTTCGGCGATCGGCTTCACCATCTATCCCGGCTCCTCTCAGGGGCTCGAGATGTTCGAGGAGATCAGCGCCATGCGCGAGGAGGCAGCCGCGAAGGGGATCGCGACGGTGATCTGGTCCTACCCGCGGGGTGAGGCGCTGGATTCGGCCGGCGAAACCGCGATCGACATCGCCGCCTATGCAGCCCAGATCGCCGCCCTTCTGGGCGCCCATATCATCAAGATCAAGCTCAGCACCGATCACCTTTCGCTGCCGGCGGCGAAGAAGGTCTATGAAGAGGAGGGGATCGACATCGCCACCAAGGCCGCACGCGTGCGCCACTGCATGCAGGCGGCCTTCAACGGCCGGCGGCTGGTGGTGTTTTCGGGCGGCTCGAAGAAGGGGATCGAGGGGGTGTTCGATGACGCCCGCGCCATCCGCGACGGCGGCGGCAACGGCTCGATCATCGGCCGCAACACCTTCCAGCGCCCGCGCGAGGAGGCCTTGGCGATGCTCGCCAAGCTGGTGGATATCTACAGGGGCAAGGCCTGAGGCGGCGAGGGCTGCATCGGGCCGCAAAGCGTCGGAGCGGGGGCTCCACGGTTTGTTTGCGGCCCCCGCCCCGCACCCCCGGGGATATTTTCGGACCAATGATGGAGGCGGCGTGTTGCTTCAGACCCGCCCGCCGATCAGGGCGAGGCGGAGGAGGCGCAGGCGGCGGCGGAATTCGGACGGCTCCAGTTGCCCGGCGGCGGCCCGGGCCGGTTCGCGCATGGCGCGCGAGAGCACCGGGCGGGCCATGAAGGCGGCGAGCGCCGCCTTCTGCGCCGGGCGCGTGAGCGGCGGGCGGCGGGCGGCAGCGAGGCTTTCAAGCCCCGTGCGCGCGAGATCGGCGATGGCTTCGGAGCGGCTTTCGGGCAGGGGCTGGCGGCCGCGCGCCTCGAGCGCGGGGATGGCGCGCAGCCAGTTGGCGAGCCCCTGGGCGCGGCCGATGGCGCGCAAGGCGGTTTCATCGCCCTGCCCTGCCCCGAGCGCAAGCCCCGCGAGCCACAGGAGATTGCCGGCGGTGGCATCGAGATAGGCGAGAAGATCGCCGCCCCGCGCGAAAGGCGCGCGCTCCAGATCACGCCGGCGCGCCGCCACCATCTCCTGCAGGGAGTCAAACGGCAGCCCCTGCCCTTCGATCACCGCGCGCAGGGGGCCGGCGAGCTCATGGGCATGGTGGGGCTTGCCTGCGGCGATCTGCTCCAGCACGTCATGCCAGAACTGAAGCCGCATCTCGGCGATCATCGGCTCGGGGCTCATCCAGGGCGCGCGGGCGATTTCGAGGTTGAAGGCGTAAAGCGGCAGCACGCGCGCCCGCTCCCCGGGCGCCAGCGCCATGGTGGCCATGAAGCGCTCGCGATCGCCGCGCTTCACCAGATCGGCGCAGGCGTCGAGGCCGGATCCGGGGGCCCCTTCGCCGCTCACGGCGCCGGCGCTCCGTCGCGCAGCAGCTTCCAGTTGATCGCGTCCAGCAGCGCCTCGAAGCTCGCGTCCACTATATTGGCCGAAACCCCGACGGTGGACCACACCCGCCCCGCGGCATCCTCGCTGTCGATGGTGACGCAGGTGACGGCATCGGTGCCGCCATCGGTGATGCGCACCTTGAAATCAATGAGCCGCATATCCTCGATATAGCGCTGATAGGGGCCCAGATCCTTGGCCAGCGCGCGCGCCAGCGCATTCACCGGCCCGCGATCATTGCCCCGCTCATCGAGGCTTTCGGAAACCGAGAGTTTCTTCTCGCCCCCCACCTTCACCACCACCACCGCCTCGGAGAAGCTGCGCATCTGATCGTGGCGGTTCTTGCGCCGCTCGACGGTGACCTTGTAGCGCTTCACCTCGAAGAAATCGGGGAGAATCCCGAGCACCCGGCGCGCCACCAGTTCGAAGCTCGCCTGGGCGCTGTCGTAGGAATAGCCCCGCGCTTCGCGCGCCTTCACCTCCTCGAGGATGCGCGCGAGGCGGGGATCGCCCTTTTCGAGCGCAATCCCCGCTTCCGAGAGCCGGCGGCGCAGGTTGGATTGCCCGGCCTGGTTGCTCATCGGGATGATGCGCGCGTTACCCACCAGCGCCGGATCGATATGCTCGTATGTGCTGGGATCCTTGAGGATGGCGCTGGCGTGGAGCCCGGCCTTGTGGGCAAAGGCGCTGGCGCCCACGTAAGGCGCCGATTTCAGCGGCACGCGGTTGAGGATCTCGTCAAGCTGGCGCGAGGTGCGGGTGAGGTTCTTCAGCGCGTCCGCATCAATGCCGAGATCGAAGCGGCTCCTGTAGGGCTCCTTCAGCATCAGCGTCGGGATCAGGCTGACGAGATTGGCATTGCCGCAGCGCTCGCCGAGGCCATTCAATGTGCCCTGCACCTGGCGCGCGCCCGCATCCACCGCCGCCAGCGTGTTGGCGATGGCATTGCCGGTGTCGTCATGGGTGTGGATGCCGAGGCGCGCGCCGGGGATGCCGGCTGCGATTACCTCGGCGGTGATGCGGCGCACCTCTTCGGGGAGCGCGCCGCCGTTGGTATCGCACAGGACGATCCAGCGCGCGCCGGCCGCATGGGCGGCCTCGAGGCAGGAAAGCGCGTAGGCGCGGTTGGCCTTCCAGCCGTCGAAGAAATGCTCGGCGTCAAACAGCGCCTCGCACCCCGAAGCCACGATATGCGCGATCGAGGCGCGGATGTTTTCGAGATTTTCCTCGAGCGAGATGCCGAGCGCGGTTTCCACGTGGAAATCATGGGTCTTGCCCACGAGGCAGACGGCCCTGGTGCCCGCGTTCATCACCGCGGCCAGAACGTCGTCATTCTCCGCCGAGCGGCCGGCGCGTTTTGTCATACCGAAGGCCGTCATGGTGGCGCGGGTTTTGGGGGCGTTTTCGAAAAAGCCGCTGTCGGTGGGGTTGGCGCCGGGCCAGCCGCCCTCGATGTAATCGACGCCGAGCGCATCGAGCATCTCCGCGATGCGGCGCTTTTCGCCAAGCGAAAACTGCACGCCCTGGGTCTGCTGGCCATCGCGCAGGGTCGTATCGTAGATGTAGAGGCGTTCGCGGCTCATGGCATTCCTCCGCCCGTGGCGCTTGCGTCACGGGCAGCGCGCGGCCGCCCCCCCGGGCGGGCGCTTCTCGCCCACCCGCGGCCGGGTGCTGCCCTCTGCTTGCAACGGCATATCATTCCAGCCCCTCCAGCTTCTTCGCATCGAAATCTGGGGCCAGCTCCCATTTCGCCCCCTCGGGCGTATCCTTCACGATCACGCCGGCTTGCGCGAAGGCATCGCGCAGGCGGTCGGCGCGAGCGAAATCGCGCGCAGCCCGGGCCTCGGCGCGGGCCTCGAGCAGGCGCTCGATCAGGGCGGCCACATCCGCCCCCGCCTGCGGCTCTGCCGCCCAGCCGCCCAGATCCTCGCCCAGAAGCCCCAGAAGCGCCGCCGAAGCCCGGAGCGCCGCCCCCTCGCCCGCGCCTGCCAGCTCATGCAGCCGCGCCAGCGCAGCGGGCGTGTTGAGATCGTCCGAAAGCGCCTGCACGACGCCCGCGTCCACCGCGCCCGCCCCCGCATCGCCCGGCGCAAGATCGCCCGCGAGCGCGCGCCATTTGCGCAAGGTGGCCGCCGCTTCCTGCGCCTTCTTCTCCGTCCAGTCCATCGGCTTGCGATAGTGGGTCGAAAGCATCACGAAGCGGATCACCTCGCCCGGCACGCCCTGATCGAGAAGATCGCGCACGGTGAAGAAATTGCCGAGCGATTTCGACATCTTCTTCCCCTCCACCTGCAACATTTCATTGTGCAGCCAGTATCTTGCAAAGCATTCCTCACCCGGCGGCGCGGGATGGGCGCAGCAGCTTTGCGCGATCTCGTTCTCGTGGTGGGGGAACATCAGATCATTGCCGCCGCCGTGG
>WFVA01000154.1 GCA_015491895.1 Albidovulum sp.
ATCAGGCGGAAGATTTCGCCGCGACGGCATGCGAATATACCGAGCCGGTGATCGGGCAGTACAAGGATGCCGAGCTGTTCGAGCACCCACCGAACGGGCAGGGGGCCACTGCGATCCTCATGGCCAATATCCTGAAGAATTTCGATCTTCCCGGGCTTGACCCTCTCGGCGCCATGCGCGCCCATCTTGAGGCGGAAGCCGCGAAGCTCGCCTATGATGCACGCAACCGCTTCATCGCCGATCCGGCGCATGTGGATCGCCTCGAACACATGCTTTCGCAGGCCACGGCCGATGCCCTGGCCGCGCTCATCGATCCCGCGCATGCCATGCCTGATCCGCATGCGCTGAGCGAAGCCGTGCACCGCGATACCGTCTATCTGACGGTGGTGGACCGTGATCGCTGCGCCGTTTCGCTGATCCATTCGATCTATCATTCCTTCGGCTCCGGCATCGCCTCGGAAAGATATGGCATCCTGTTTCAGAACCGCGGCGCCGGATTCAGCCTCATGCCCGGCCATCCCAACGAGGCCGGCGGCGGCAAGCGGCCGATGCACACGATCATTCCCGCATTCCTGCGCCGTGGGGGGCAGACATGGATGCCCTTCGGGGTGATGGGCGGCGCCTATCAGCCCACAGGGCACGTGAGGCTGATGACGAATCTCGTGGATTACGGCATGGAGCTTCAGGCCGCGATCGACGCCCCTCGCAGCTTCCCGGATGCGGGCGTGCTTCAGGTGGAGCGGGGATATGGCGAGGATGTGCGCGAGGCGCTGCGGGAAATGGGCCATCGGGTGGTGATTCCCGAGGTGCCGCTTGGCGGCGCGCAGGCCATCATTATCAATGAGAGCGAAGGCGTGCTGATCGGCGCCTCCGACCCGCGCAAGGATGGCTGCGCCCTCGGTTACTGAAGCGCCGTTTCGGCTGTTTCAGTTGAGCTGGAACTGGAGCGGATAGCTGCCCCCCTCGAACTCGCCGAACAGATCGGGGAGATCGGGGTGGGTTACCGGCTCGCCGGTATAATCGGCCATGAGATTCTGCTCGGAAACATAGGCGACGTAGTAATTCTCGTCATTCTCCGCCAGCAGGTGGTAGAAGGGCTGCTCCTTGGAGGGGCGGCTCTCCTCCGGGATGGCATCATACCATTCTTCGGTGTTGGAGAAAATCGCATCCACATCGAATATCACCCCCCGGAAGGGGTGCTTCCGGTGGCGGACAACCTGCCCGATGTGATATTTCGCACGTTTTTTCAGCATGTCCATTCAGCCCCTGCCGAGCTTTTTGAAGGAATTCTGCACCAATGTCCATGCCGGGGAAAGCAAATTGAAAGAAACAGTCTGTGATGCTTGCGCTGACAGTCAGCCGGGCTCGCACGGGAAAACCCGGAAAGGTCATGAACTTGCGCGATGGCAGGGCGCGGCCGGCATATCCACATGAGGTATTTGTGATCCCGGCCGGCAATGGAAATCTGTTTCGCCGAAGATCATTTTCGTCTATTCTCGCCCACAAACAAAAAGACAACCGAGCAAGAGGCCCATGAGCAGAATTCTTCGTGCAACCCTGTTGGTATTTCTTGTCGGGTCCTGCGGCGGGGGCAACAATACCGCGCCGCGCAACCTCGACAATGCCTGCAGCATCGCCGATCAGCGGCCGAAATATCTGAAAGCCATGAAGCGCACCGAGCGGCGCTGGGGCGTTCCGGTGCATGTGCAGATGGCAACCATCTACCAGGAGAGCAAATTCGTAAGCGATGCACGCACGCCGTTTCGCTATGTGCTTGGTGTCATCCCGATGGGGCGGCAATCCTCGGCCTATGGCTATGCCCAGGCCCTTGACGCCACCTGGAAGGAATACAAGCGCGAGACGGGCCGATATGGTGCGCGACGCGACGATATCGAGGACGCGACGGATTTCATGGGCTGGTACATGGCACAAACGAACGAAATGCTCGGGATCCCGCTTTCCGATGCCCGCAGCCAGTATCTTGCCTATCACGAGGGCCGCAGCGGCTATGCCCGCGGCAGCCACCGCTCCAAGGCCTGGCTCATGCGGGTGGCAAATGATGTCGGCGCGCGGGCCGAGCGCTACCGCATGCAGCTTGCCTCCTGCGGCAAGCTTTGAGGTGCGGGATCAATCATTGCGCCGGCCATAGAGCTCCTGTTCGGCATAGGGGATGCTGAAGAGGCTCGGCTGAAGGCTGACGCCTGTTTGCATGTCTTCGAGGATCACCACCGTGCGCCCGCCGGCATCGTCATTGATGATCCATTTCTTCAGCCGCACGGGATCGGAGGCGAACACCAGCTCGATACTGCCGTATTCCGGGTGCTCGGGATCCCGGGCGATTATCGTGGTCGTCTTGCCATCGGATTTGTGGCCGACAACCATTTTCGCGCGTTTCAGATCCACCCTGCGCTTCAGGATCAGATTGAGCGGGGTGCGCTTCAGGGGGTATTGCTCTGCCGCCTGATTGGATTTCGGATCGAAGATCGCCACCGTGCCGGCGCTAGCCAGCACCAGCGCCTTTTGCGGCGGATCGTATTCGAAGCGCACCCGCCCGGGGCGCTTGATGAAGAGCCGCCCGGTGGATTTGGAGCCATCGTCGTTGATCTGGGTGAAGGCGGCCTCGGCTGTCCTGAAGCTGTTGAGATAGGCCGAGATTTCATCGAGCGTGAGCTTGCGGGCCATTGCCGGAAGCGCCAACGCGGCCCACAGCAAGGGCACGATCAGGAAACGCATGCTTTTCATGCCTCCAATATACGCGCGCGGCCGGGGGATTTCACCCCCCGGCGCTCACAATTTCGTCAGCCGGGCACGCAGCCGGCAACTTGCCGCTACTGCTGCTCGGGCACGAGGATTTCGCGTTTGCCCACATGATTGGCCGGGCTGATCAGCCCCTCTTCCTCCATCTGCTCCACCAGCCGCGCGGCCTTGTTGTAGCCGATAGCGAGCTTGCGCTGGATATAGGAGGTGGAGCATTTGCGATCCCGGATCACGATCTGCACCGCCTGATCGTAAAGCGCATCCTCCTTGCCGGTATTGCCGCCAAGGCCGAGCACCAGATCAAGCTCGCTTTCCTTCTCGCTGTCGGGGCCTTCCAGCACGCCGCCCACATATTCGGGCGGACCGAAGGATTTGAGATGATTCACCACCTCCTCGACCTCCTCATCGCTGACGAAAGGCCCGTGCACGCGGGTGATGCGCGAGCCGCCCGCCATGTAGAGCATGTCGCCCATGCCGAGAAGCTGCTCGGCGCCCTGTTCGCCCAGAATGGTGCGGCTGTCGACCTTGCTTGTCACCTGGAAGGAGATGCGCGTGGGGAAATTGGCCTTGATGGTGCCGGTGATCACATCCACGCTCGGGCGCTGGGTGGCCATGATGAGGTGGATGCCGGAGGCGCGCGCCATCTGCGCCAGGCGCTGGATGCAGGCCTCGATTTCCTTGCCCGCAACCATCATCAGATCGGCCATTTCATCAACGATCACCACGATATAGGGCAGGGTTTCGGGGGCGAATTCCTCGGTTTCGAAGATGGGTTCGCCGGTTTCGTCATCAAAGCCCGTCTGAACGGTGCGCGAGAACATCTCTCCCTTCGAAAGCGCATCGCGCACGCGGCCGTTGTAGCCCTCTATGTTGCGCACCCCCATCTTCGACATCTTGCGGTAGCGCTCCTCCATCTCGCCCACCACCCATTTCAGCGCCACCACGGCCTTCTTGGGATCGGTGACGACAGGCGAAAGCAGATGCGGGATGCCGTCATAGACGGAAAGCTCGAGCATCTTCGGATCGATCATGATGAGGCGGCATTCCTCGGGCGTGAGCTTGTAGAGGAGCGAGAGGATCATGGTATTGATCGCAACCGATTTGCCCGATCCGGTGGTGCCGGCGATCAGGAGGTGAGGCATCTTGGCGAGATTCGCCACCACGGGCGTGCCGCCGATATCCTTGCCCAGCGCCAGCGGCAGGCGCATGGTGCTGTCGCCAAATTCGCGGCTCGAGAGGATCTCGCGCAGCATCACCATCTCGCGGGTTTCATTGGGCAGCTCGATGCCGATCACGCTGCGCCCGGGGATGGTGGAGACCCGCGCCGAAAGCGCCGACATAGAGCGTGCGATATCGTCGGCAAGCCCGATCACCCGGCTGGCCTTGAGGCCGGGGGCGGGCTCGAGCTCATACATCGTCACCACGGGGCCGGGGCGCACGCTCACGATCTCGCCCTTGACGCCGTAATCATCAAGCACGCTCTCGAGCATCCGGGCGTTTTCTTCCAGCGCCTCTTCGGAAAGCTGCACGCGCGGCGTGGCGTCAGGATTGGCGAGAAGCGCCAGTGGCGGCTTTTCGTAATCTTTTTCATCCTCCTCGAAGAGAAGGCTCGGCTGCGCCTCTTCAAGCGCCTGGCGCGAAGGCTTCACGGGTTTTGCCGGCGGATGCTGAACGACAGGCTTGTGCACAGCCGTTTCCGGGCGCAGCGGCGGGGCGGCGCGCAAGGCCGCTTCATGCGCCGGCTGATCCTGCCCGGGGGAGGCGGTCAGCGGTGGCGTATCCGCGAGGATCATCGGCTCGGGGCGATCGGGGCGCGAAAGTTTCGGCTCCGCCCTGGCGGCTTCGGGCAGGATCTGGGGCTTGCGCACCCGGGCCCTGATCGCATCGGCGATCTTGGCCTTGATCCGATCCTCGCCACCGGCAACCCCGGTCGCATCCGGGCCCGGCTTCGGCTCGACAAGCTCCGGCTCCGGCATGGGCTGGCGCTTCAGGATCGAGGGCAGGCGATCAAGAAGCCCCTGGCGCTGGGGAGCCTCGGGAGGCGTATCTTCAAAGGCGGCAGCGCCGCTTTCGGGAGCGGGAGGCTCTGCGGCTTCGCCATGGCTTACCGGCGCAATGATTCGCGGCATTTTCCTGTCCTGCACCGCCGATGGGCCCGCAAGCTCGGCATCTTCGCGGCTATCGTTCTGCACCTGGGCCGCTTCCCGCCGCCTTGCCTTGCGCGCGGCCCTTCTCGCACGCGCATCGGCAATGCCGCCGGCGAGCAGGACGCCACCATTGGCGATCAGCCGCGCGGCAGCCTTCAGAAGGCGCAGCA
>WFVA01000155.1 GCA_015491895.1 Albidovulum sp.
GCATGACACCGACATGCGCCTCACCTCCGATCCCGCCCTCGCCCGCACCTTCCGCCGCTGGGCCGCCCGCTGAGGCGATCTTCTCCCATCACTGGTCCATAAATATCCCCGCCGGAGGCATCCCGCCTTCGCCGCCGGCCCATCGGCCGGGCCTTTCGCCCTAGATCGAGGGCATGATCCAATCCGGCCGGATCCCCGAAGCTTCGATGAAGGGGCGCACGTCAAGCCCCGCAAACAGCCCGTGTTCCGTAACCAGCCCCGCCTGCCAGCCCTGCGCCTGGGCGCCGAGAATATCGGTATGAAGCGTATCGCCCAGCATCATGATGCGCTCGCGCGGCTGATCTGCGGGGAGCGCGCGCATCACCATTCCGTAAACGGAGGGAAAGGGCTTGCCGTGAAACTCGGGGGTGATCCCGGTGATGTCTGCTATTTCGTTGGCATACCATCCGGGCTCGCGCGCAAGCCCTCCCTCGCGTGGCGATACCAGGTCGGGATTGCCGACGAGAAGCGCCCGCTTCCGCCGCGCCAGCGCCTCCGTCAGAAGCTGCTGGCGGCCGTCGTTCCAGGCGTTAGCGCTGAGAAAGAGAAAGCCCCCGGCCCGATCGTAATCCCGCGGATCATCGCCTAGAACCCGATGCGCACAGGGCAGATCGGCGGGCCTGTGCGAGGGATCGGCGATCACCGCCCATTCTTCCACCTCCCCGTGCACCTCCCCGTGCCGCGCCAGCGCCTCGAGCGTGGCATCGCGGCTAGATATGATCTCCTCGGGGCGGAAATCGAAGCCGAGATCGGCAAACTTGGCTTCCGTGCGTGCGCGGTTCAGCGAAGCGGCATTGGTGAGCACGAAGAGCCGCTTGCCGAGCGTGCGCAGCCCCCGCACGGCATCGGCCGCCCCCGCAATCGCCGTGCCGCCCACATTCAGCACGCCGTAAGCGTCGAACACGAACACATCGGCCTGCCCGGCAAGCTCGATCAGCCCGCCGGCGTTGGCCATCTTTCCCTGATGCCCCGGGGTGGGAAGAATATGCCGCAATTCCTCGTAGCGGCGAAAGACCGTCTGGGCATCCATCAGAGCCGCTTTCCGGTGGCCGCATCGAACTGGTGCAATTCGTCGGAGCGGATCAGGAAGCCGAGCACCTCGCCCTCGGGGATCTGGTGGATGCCCGGAAGGCTCGCCACCATTTCCCGCTCCGTGCCCTCGAGCGTGCCGTGAACGAGCGTGTTGGAGCCGAGTTGTTCGAGCACGGAAACGCGGATGCGGATCGGGCCTTCGCTATCGGCGATCAGATGCTCGGGCCGCATCCCGAGCGTGACGGGCCCCGCCCCGCGCGCGCCCGGAAGCGTTGCCCCGCTTTCGAGCCGCAACAGCCCGCCCTCGATCCCCTCGGCGGGCAGGAAATTCATCGCCGGGCTGCCGATGAAGCCGGCCACGAACACGCTCGCCGGGCGCTCGTAAAGCTCGAGCGGGGTGCCGAACTGCTCCACATGGCCCGCGTTCAGCACCATCAGGCGATCGCCGAGCGTCATCGCCTCCACCTGATCGTGGGTTACATAGACGCTGGTGACGCCAAGGCGCTCTTGAAGCTTGCGGATCTCGAGGCGCATCTGCACCCTGAGCTTGGCATCGAGATTGGACAGCGGCTCGTCAAAGAGGAAGACCTCCGGCTCGCGCACGATGGCGCGCCCCATCGCCACCCGCTGGCGCTGCCCGCCCGAAAGCTGGCGCGGCTTGCGATCGAGATACTGGCGGATTTCCAAGATGTCGGCCGCCTCGTTCACACGCCGCTCGATCTCCGCCTTCGGCAGGCCACGGATCTTCAGGCCATAGGCCATGTTCTGGCGCACGCTCATGTGCGGATAGAGCGCGTAGTTCTGAAACACCATGGCGATATCGCGCTCCGCCGGCTCGAGATCGTTGACCACCCGCCCCCCGATGCGCACTTCGCCCGAGGTGATGCCTTCAAGCCCCGCGATCATGCGCAGGAGCGTGGATTTCCCGCAGCCCGAAGGCCCGACGATCACCACGAATTCGCCATCCGCTATATCGCCGCTTACCCCGTGCAGCACCTCGGTGCTGCCATAGGATTTGTGGAGGTCTTTCAGGATCAGTTCTGCCATTTCTTCTTTTTCCGTTACTTGTCGGTCTCCGTCAGACCCTTCACGAAGAGCTTCTGCATGAACACCACCACCAGGATCGGCGGCAGCATCGCCAGGAGCGCCGTCATCATGATGATGTTCCACTCGGGGCTCTGCTCGGCGCTCTCCAGCATCTGCTTGATGCTCATGACGATGGTCGTCATGCTGGTATCGGTGGTGATCAGGAGCGGCCAGAGATACTGATTCCAGCCATAGATGAACAGGATCACGAACAGCGCCGCGATATTGGTGCGCGAAAGCGGGATCAGGATATCCCAGAAGAAGCGCATCGGCCCGGCGCCGTCGATGCGGGCGCTTTCGAGCATCTCGTCGGGGATGGTGAGGAACACCTGGCGAAACATGAAGGTGGCCGTGGCCGAGGCGATCAGCGGCAGGGAAAGGCCGGTGTAGCTGTTCAATAGCCCCAGATCGGCCACCACCTGGAAGGTGGGCAGGATGCGCACCTCCACCGGCAGCATGAGGGTGATGAAGATCAGCCAGAAGAAGCCCATGCGGAAGGGGAACCTGAAATAGACGATGGCGAAGGCCGACAACAGCGAGATCACGATCTTGCCGATGGCGATCGAGAGCGCCATCACGAGGCTGTTGAGCATCATCAGCCACACCGGCGCGATCTCGGTGCCCGAAAGCCCGCGGCCGAAAAGGGTGTTCTTCATGTTGGTGAAGAACTGATCGCCGGGCAGCAGCGGCAGCGGCACCTGGGTCATGCGGATCGGATCGTGGCTGGCGGCAACGAAGGTGATCCAGATCGGGAAGGCGATCATCACGATCCCGAGGATCATCACCAGATGGGTGAGGATGTTGAGGAAGGGGCGGTTCTCGATCATCAGTATTCCACCCTTTTCTCGATGAAGCGGAACTGCACCACCGTGAGCGCGATCACGATCGCCATGAGGATCACCGATTGCGCCGCCGAACTGCCCAGATCGAGCCCCACGAAACCATCGTTATAGACCTTGTAAACGAGGATCGTGGTGGCATTGGCGGGCCCGCCCTGGGTGACGGCATGGATGATGCCGAAAGTATCGAAGAAGGCATAGACCATGTTGACGACGAGGAGGAAGAATGTGGTGGGGGTGATGAGCGGGAAGATGATCGTCCAGAAGCGCTTCACCGGCCCCGCGCCATCAATCGCCGCGGCCTCGATCACCGATTTCGGGATCGATTGCATGGCGGCGAGGAAAAACAGGAAATTGTAGGCCACCTGCTTCCAGGCGGCGGCCATGATCACCAGCAGCATGGCCTGGCTGCCGTTGAGCTTGTGGTTCCACTCGATCCCCAGCGCGTCAAGCGCATAGGCCACGATCCCGAGCGTGGGGTTGAACATGAACACCCAGAGCGCCCCCGCCAGCACCGGCGCGATCGCATAGGGCCAGATCAGGAGCGTGCGATAGAAGGTTGCGCCGCGCACCACGCGATCGGCGAAGGCCGCGAGCACCAGCGCAAGCCCCATCGAAAGCCCGGCCACCGCGAGCGAGAAATAGGCCGTGCGCCAGAAGGTCTCCACATAGATCGGATCCTTGAACAGGGCGATGAAATTCTCGAACCACACGAATTCGGTGCTGAGGCCGAAGGCATCCTCGATCAGGAAGGATTGGTAGAGCGCCTGGCTCGCCGGCCAGATGAAGAAGACGAGCGTGATCGCCACCTGCGGGGCGACCAGCAGATAGGGCAGGAGCGAGGGGGAGTAGTGGACGCGCTTGAGCATGGTGATCCATCCGGGCAGAGATGATCATGCCCGCAGGCCGGGCCTGCGGGCATGATCCTTTGGAATAGCCTTATCTGGCCACGGTGCGCTCGAACTTGCGCAGGAGCACATTGCCCCGCTCCACGGCCGAATCCATGGCCTCCTTCGCCGTCTTGTCACCGGCCCAGAGCGCCTCGAGCTCCTCGTTGATCACGTCACGGATCTGAACGAAGTTACCAAGCCGGATGCCCTTGGAATTGGGCGTGGGCGTATTGAGGCTGAGCTGCTTGATCGCCGTATCCGTGCCCGGATTCTTCTCGTAGAAGCCCTGCGACCTGGAAAGCTCGTAGGCGGCGGTGGTGATCGGAACATAGCCGGTTTCCTGATGCCACCAGGCCTGCACCTCGGGGGTGGAGAGATAGGCGAGGAACTTGGCCGCGCCCTTGTATTGCTCATCCGACTTGCCCGAAAGCACCCAGAGCGTGGCGCCGCCGATGATCGAGTTCTGCGGCTTGTCGCGCACGGCGGTGTCAACGGGCAGCATGGTCTGGCCGAAGTTGAACTTTGCCTGCCCCTTGATCGAGCCGTAATAGGCGGAGGAATTCAGCCACATGCCGCATTCGCCATTGGTGAACATGGGCAGGCTGTCGCCGCGCCGGCCGCCATACTTGAACAGCTTGGCGCCCTGCCAGTCGGCAATCTGCTGCAGGCGGTTCACCACGGCATCGTTGTTGAAAACGAGCTCCGCATCGAAGCCCGCGAAGCCGTTTTCCTTCGTGGCGAAGGGGAGATCATGCCAGGCTGAATAGTTTTCCAGCATCACCCAGCTCTGCCAGCCGAAGGAGAAGCCGCAATCCATGCCGTTCGCCACCAGCTTCTCGCTGGCTTCCTTCACCTCGTCCCATGTCGTGGGCACCTTGGCGCCGGCGGCATCGAGGGCGTCCTTGTTGTACCACAGCACCGGGGTGGAGCTGTTGAACGGCATGGAGAGAAGCTTGCCCTCGGGCGTCTGGTAATAGGAGATCACGGCGGGCAGATAGCCGGCCTTGTCAAACGGGGTGCCGGTATCGGCCATCAGATCTTCCACCGGATAGACCGCCCCCTTGGCGGCCATCATCGTGGCGGTGCCCACCTCGAACACCTGCACGATCGTCGGCTGCTCCTTCGCGCGGAAGGCGGCGATGGCGGCGGTCATGGTTTCGGTGTAGTTGCCCTTGTAGACGGGCACCACCTTGTAATCCGATTGCGTGGCGTTGAAATCCTCGGCGATCTTGTTCACCCGCTCGCCGTTGGTGCCGCCCATCGCGTGCCACCACTGGATCTCGGTCACGGCGCCCGCGGTGGTGGCAAAGCCCACCGCTCCGGCAATCATGGCCCCAAATACTGCGTGTTTCATCTTTTCCAGCCTCCCGGTTTTCATTGCAGACATCCTGCGGCAAGGGCCGACGGCAACCATTCCCGCTGCGGCGGCCAGCTTGCCCCGCTGCTACAAAAACACGCAACATCCCATAATTCAATTGAAAGTTTCATGACTGAAAATATAACATTACGTTATGCCCTGATGCCCCAAAAACCCATGTGACACATGAAGATCCGCCTGCGTCAGCTCGAAGCCTTCCGCGCCGTGGCCCGCACGGGAAGTTATACCCGCGCCGCCGAATCCCTCGGGATCTCCCAGCCCGCGGTCAGCCGTCTGCTCGGGCATTTCTCCGAAACGGTGGGATTCGAGCTTTTTCACCGCAAGGAGGGCCGCCTCGTGCCGAGCCAGGAGGCGCGCTATCTGCTGAGCGAGGTGGACCGCCTGCTCGAAAGCCTCCACCACATCGAGGAGCTCACCAAGGACATCACCAACCGCAAGGCGGGGCATCTGCGCATCGCCTGCCTGCCGGGCTTCGCCACCAGCCATCTGCCGCGCGTGCTGGCCGATTTCCTCAGGCCCCGCCCCGGCGTTACCGTCACGCTCGAGCCCGATCGCCCCGAGCGCATCCTCGAATGGATCATCGGCGAGCAATATGATTTCGGCATCACCGACGGTTTCACCGGCCACCCCGCCGTGCAGAGCGAAACGCTGGCGATGCGCACCGTCTGCATCATGCCCGCCGGCCACCGGCTGGCCGCGCTGCCCGAAATCACCCCCGAGGATATCGCCGGCGAGGGCCTGATCCACACGCGGCGCGACAGCCCCTTCTTCCGCGATCTCGAAAGCCTGTTTCAGCGCCGCGGCATGGAGGTGAATTCTCTGGTCGAGGTGCGCCAGTTCACCGCCGCCTGCATGCTGGTGGCCGAGGGGATCGGCGTTTCGGTGGTGAGTGAGATGGATGCCCATGCCTACCGGGAATGCGGCAGCGGGCCGGGGCTGGTGATGCGCCCCTTCACCCCCGCCCTGCCCCACCGCCTCACCCTCCTGCAGCCGACCATGGCCCCTGTTTCCATGATCACGCTGGAATTCCGCGATGCCTTCCGCGAAAGCCTCTCGCCCTTCCTGCTGGAAGGCTGAGGGCGCCATCTGCCCCATTGCGAAGCCGCGCCCCACCTGCTCTAATGCAGCGCAAAGAAGAAACGAAAAAGAGCAGCCGCCATGCCCGCCGATGATCTTCTGATGGGAAACGAGCCCGCAAAAGGCGCCAGCGATTACGATGCTTCCTCCATCCAGGTGCTGGAAGACATGGAGCACGTGCGCCTGCGCCCCGGCATGTATATCGGCGGCACGGACGAGCGCGCCTATCACCACCTCGTGGCCGAGATCGTCGATAACGCGATGGACGAGGCCGTGGCCGGCCACGCCAGCCGCATCGAGGTGGAGCTGCACGCGGACGGCTCGGTAACGGTGCGCGACAACGGCCGCGGCATCCCCATCGATCCCCACCCCAAGGATCCTTCGAAAACCGCCCTCGAGATCATCTTCTGCACCCTGAACGCCGGCGGAAAATTCGCCGGCGATGCCTATCAGACATCGGGCGGCCTGCATGGCGTCGGCTCTTCGGTGGTGAACGCGCTTTCCGATTACCTGCGGGTTGAAGTGGCGCGCAACCGCGAGCTTTACGCGATGGAATTTTCCCGCGGCATCCCGAAGGGCCCCTTGCAGAAGATCGGCGCGGCGCCCAATCGGCGCGGCACCTCCGTCACCTTCCACCCGGACCCGGAGATCTTCGGCAATATCCGCTTCAGGCCGGCCCGCCTCTTCAGGATGGCGCGCTCCAAGGCCTTTCTCTTTTCGGGGGTGGAAATCCGCTGGAAAAGCGCGATCGATGATGGAGAAACCCCGCGCGAGGCCGTCTTCCACTTCCCCGGCGGGCTTGCCGATTATCTGAAGGAAACCCTCGGCGAGGCCAGCACCTACGCCGATCAGCCCTTCGCCGGCAAGGTGGATTTCCGCGAGAAATTCGGCGTGCCGGGCTCCGTGGAATGGGCGATCAACTGGACGCCCGCGCGCGATGGCTTCATCCAGAGCTACTGCAACACCGTGCCCACCCCCGAGGGCGGCACCCATGAAAGCGGCTTCTGGGCGGCGATCCTGAAGGGCATCCGCGCCTATGGCGAGCTTGTCAACAACCGCAAGGCCGGCCAGATCACCCGCGAAGACATGCAGGCCGGCGGCTGCGCGCTGATTTCCGTGTTCATCCGCGAGCCCGAGTTCGTCGGCCAGACGAAGGATCGCCTCGCCACCACCGAGGCCCAGCGCATGGTGGAAAACGCCGTGCGCGATCACTTCGACAACTGGCTCGCCGCCGACAGGAAGGCCGCCGGCGCCATCCTCGATTATCTCGTGCTGCGCGCCGAGGAACGCCTGCGCCGGCGCAGGGAAAAGGAAACCCAGCGCAAATCCGCCACCCGCAAGCTGCGTCTGCCCGGAAAGCTCGTGGATTGCTCGGCGAAAACGCGCGAGGGCACGGAGCTTTTCATCGTCGAGGGCGACAGCGCCGGCGGCAGCGCCAAGATGGCGCGCGACCGCACCACCCAGGCCCTGCTGCCGCTTCGCGGCAAGATCCTCAACGTGCTCGGCGCGGCAAGTTCCAAGCTCACCACCAATGCCGAAATTTCCGATCTCTGCCAGGCGCTTGGCGTCGGCATGGGCGCGAAGTTCAACATCGACGATCTGCGCTACGAGAAGATCATCATCATGACGGATGCGGATGTGGACGGTGCCCATATCGCCTCGCTGCTGATGACCTTCTTCTTCACCCAGATGCGCCCGCTCATAGATCAGGGCCACCTCTACCTCGCCTGCCCGCCGCTTTACCGCCTCACGCAGGGGGCGAAGCGGGTCTATGTGGCCGATGACGCGGAAAAGGAGCGCGTGCTGGCCGAGGGCCTCGGCGGCAAGGGCAAGATCGACGTGCAGCGCTTCAAGGGCCTTGGCGAGATGGACGCCAAGGATCTGAAGGAAACCACCATGAACCCGGCCACCCGCAAGCTGATCCGGGTGACGATCGACGAGGACGAGCCCGGCGAAACCGCCGATCTGGTGGAGCGGCTGATGGGCAAGAAGCCGGAAAAGCGCTTCGAATACATCCAGCAGAACGCCCGCTTCGTGGAGGAGCTGGATGTGTGAGGAAGGGCGCTTCCTCTATTTCGCCTACGGCTCCAACATGCTTCCCGCCCGCCTCATGGCGCGCTGCCCCTCCGCGCGCCCCCTCGGGC
>WFVA01000156.1 GCA_015491895.1 Albidovulum sp.
CCTTCCTCCTGCTCGATATCCCCAAGCCCCCCCGCCCGAGCGCCGAAGCCTCAGCCGCCGCGCGCTCGCACCTCGAGCTTCTGAAGGATCCGCCGATCCTCGTGGCCATCATCTGCGCCATGGTCAGCTACGCGCTGATGAACCTCGTGATGACATCCACCCCCCTCGCCGTGGTCGGCTGCGGCTTCGAGCAAGGCGACGCGGCCGATATCGTCTCGGCGCATGTGCTGGCGATGTATATCCCCTCCTTCTTCACCGGCTTCCTGATCTCCCGCTTCGGCGCGCGGCTGATCGTGGCCGCCGGGCTCGCGATCCTCGCAGCCGCCGGGCTCGTCGGCCTTTCGGGGGTGGAGCTCGAAACCTTCTTCATCGCCCTGATCCTGCTGGGGATCGGCTGGAACTTCGGCTTCATCGGCGCCACGGCGATGCTCACCGCCGCCGCCCCTCCCGAAGATCGCCTGCGCGTGCAGGGCCTCAACGACATGATCGTGTTTGCCGGCGTCACCTTCGCCTCCCTTGCCTCGGGCGGGCTGATGAACTGCTCGGGCGGCAATGCCGAGGCCGGCTGGCAGGCGGTCAACATGGCCATGGTGCCCTTCCTCGTGCTCGCCGGCGGCGCGCTGATCTGGCTCGCCCTGCGCCCCGAGGCCGATAACGCCCGGCGCTGATCTCCCCCGCGCGCCCGCCCTGCCTTCATCTTGGTGAAAATACTCCCGGGGTGAATTGCCCCGCGCCCGCGGGGCAAGAGGGGCAGGCAGCCCCTCAGACCCCGTAGATCGCCCCGAATTTCGCCTCGAGATAGGAAAGCAGCGGCGCCACCTCCGGCGCCCGCCCGCCGCAGGCGCGGGCGATCACCTCGCGCGGCTCATGGAGCCCGCCATAGCGCTGCACATGCGCGGCGAGCCATTCCGTGGCCGGCTCAGGATCGCCCGCCGAGAGCGCCGCGTCGAGATCAGGCAGATCGGCGCGCATCGCCGCATGGAGGCAGCCCGCATAGACATTGCCGAGGCTGTAGGTCGGGAAATAGCCGAACAGCCCGACCGACCAGTGCACATCCTGAAGCACCCCGTTCGAGGGCCTGTCCACCTTCACACCGAAATCGGCCTCGAAACGTTCGTTCCAGGCCGCTTCCAGGTCCGCCACCTCCAGCGCGCCCCGGATCAGGGCGCGTTCGAGATCGAAGCGCAGCATGATGTGAAGGTTGTATTGCACCTCGTCGGCCTCGGTGCGGATGAAGCCGGGCGTCACGCGGTTCACCGTGGCGAAGAACGCCTCCGCATCCGCCACGCCGATATCCCCGAAACCTGCGCGCATGGCATCGAACAGCCAGCCGGTGAAGGCGCGCGAGCGGCCGAGCTGATTTTCGAAGATGCGGCTCTGGCTTTCATGCACCCCCATGGAGACGCCCCGCCCGAGCGGGGTCAGCAGGTAGGCGCGGTCGATATGCTGCTCGTAGGCCGCATGGCCCGTCTCGTGGATGGTGGAATAGATGCAGTTGAAGGGATCACGGGGATCGCTGCGGGTGGTGATGCGCACATCGAGCCCGCTTCCCGAACTGAACGGATGCACCGCGCGATCGAGCCGCCCATGCGCCCAGTCATAGCCGAAGCGGGTGGCGAGATCGCGGGCGAGTTCGATCTGGCGGGTTTCGTCGAAGCTGCCGGAGAGCGCCCCCGGCTGACGCCCCGAAGCGAGAATGCGCGCGCGCAGATCCACGAGCCGCGGCCGCATCTCGCCAAACATCGTCTCGATCTCGGCACCCGTCATGCCGGGTTCGAAATCGTCAAGGAGCGCGTCATAGAGATCGCGGCCATCGGCGATGGCGGCCGCTTCCTCACGCCTGAGCTTCACCACCTCGCCAAGTGTCGGCAGGAAGGCGGCCACGTCTTCGCTGGCGCGCGCCTCGGCCCAGATCCGCTGCGCGCGCGAGGTGAGGCGGGCGAGCGCCTCGGCGAGATCGGCGGGCACGCGGGTATTGCGGCGGTAGCTGCGCCGGATGTGCCTGAGATTGGCGCGGCCCACGTCATCGAGCGCCGCTTCGTCGATCGAAGCCAGCCATTCGCCGATCCGGGGATCGGTGCGCCGCGCGTGCAGCATCGCCTCCATCGCCCCCGCTTCCTCGGCGCGCTGGGGCGCGGCGCCTTCGGGCATCACCGTTTCCTGATCCCAGCCAAGCCGCCCGGCGACCTGCCCGAGCGCCTCGGTGCGGCGCTGAAACGCCATCAGCGCCGCATATGCCTCCTGCGTATCCGCCATGCCTATCCCCTGATGCTCTGCGCCGGCGGGTAGCCGGCAAGGAAGCGGGCGCGCAGGATCAGCGCCCACAGCAGGATCGCGCCGGCCTGATGGGTGAGCGCCGCATGAAGCTGCGCCGCCGTCATCACCGCCGCGATCCCGAGCAGCATCTGCAGCACCGCCATAGCCGCCACGAGGTTGAACGCCCCGCGCACCGCGCGATTGCCGCTTTCGCGCGAGCGCCGCCAGACAATGAGCGCGAAGATCACCAGCAGATAGCCCGCCATGCGGTGGACGAACTGCACCGTGGCCGGGTTTTCGAAGAAATTGCTCCACCAGGGCTCGTAATCGAGGATTTCATCGGGGATGAACCGGCCGTTCATCCAGGGCCAGTCGATATAGCCGCGCCCGGCATCGATCCCCGCCACCAGCGCGCCCAGGAGGATCTGCACGAAGGCAAGATGCATGAGCCCCGTGCTCATCGAGAAGAGCTTCTTCTCGCGCATCCGCCGCGCCTGGAGGATTTCCGCCTCGCTGCGCCCGAGCATGAGGATATACCATGCCGAAAGCCCGAGGATCACGAAGGCAAGGCCGAGATGCACCGCGAGCCGGTAGCTCGCCACATCCACCATCTGCCCCGTGAGCCCCGAGCGGACCATCCACCAGCCGATCGCGCCCTGCACGCCGCCCAGAACGCCAAGACCGAAGAGCCGGCCCGTCCAGCCCGGCGGGATACGCTTCGTGAGCCAGAAGAAAAGAAAACCCACGGCCCAGACAAGCCCGATCACCCGGCCAAGCTGGCGATGGCCCCATTCCCACCAGTAGATCGATTTGAATTCCGCGAGGCTCATGCCCTTGTTCACGAGCCTGAATTCGGGGATCTGCTGATAGGCCTCGAATTCGGCCTGCCAGGCGGCCTCGCTCATCGGCGGCAGGGCGCCGGTGATCGGCTTCCATTCGGTGATGGAAAGGCCGCTGTCGGTGAGCCGCGTGAGCCCGCCCACGAGGATCATCAGCGCCACCAGCGCGAAGATCGCCATCAGCCACAGCCGGATCGCCCGGCGCGCGCCCCTTGGCGCACGATCGATCAGGCCGGGCCGGGGCGCCTTCACCGCATCGGGCGCGGCTTCGCTCACCTCCTCGAAAATGCTGCGTTTCTTCGCGCTCATCGCCATTCCTCCTGTTCACGCGCCGGACGTTAGACCGCCCCCCCGCGCGCCGCAAGTCACTCCTCGCGCCCCCCGCGCGCCTTCCAGCGCACCATTTGCCGCAGGATGCCGTGCAAGAGCTGCACATCGGCGCGCGTGAGCGGCAGGCGGCTCCAGAGATTGCGGAGCACCAGCTTCATGCCCCCCGCCTTCTGGGGCGGGAAGAAGAGCCCGGCCTCCTCGAGCCGCGCCTCGTAATGCTCGGCCAGCTTCTCGATCTCGATGGCGCTGGCGAGATCGGTTTTCGCCATCTCCAGCACCTCGGGCGGGGCCGCGCTTTCGCCCCGCCCCCATTCGTAAGCCAGAAGCAGCACCGCCTGGGCGAGGTTGAGCGAGGGAAATTCCGGGTTGACGGGAATGCGGATCAGGGCATCGGCGCGCGCCACATCGGCGTTTTCCATCCCCGCGCGCTCGGGGCCGAACAACACCGCCACCTTCTGGCCCGCACCGATCATCGCGCGCGCGCGCTTCATCGCCTCCTCGGGGGTGAGCACGGGCTTCGTCAGTTCACGCTTGCGCGCGGTGGTGGCGAGCACATAGGTGCAATCGGCGATCGCCTCGGGCAGGGTTTCGTGCACGCCCGCCCGATCGAGCACCCGCCCCGCGCCGGAGGCCATGGCCACGGCGCGGCTGTTGGGCCAGCCGTCGCGCGGGGCAACGAGGCGCATCCGCTCCAGCCCGAAATTCAGCATCGCGCGCGCCGCGGCGCCGATGTTCTCGCCCATCTGGGGGCGGATCAGCACGAAGACGGGCTGGGGGGCGGGTTGGGGCGTGTCTTGCGTGGTCATGGGCTGGCTTTCGCTGCTCCTTGGCTTCGGCCCCGGGTGATAGGCCGGGGGCCGGCGCAAGGCAATGGCCAAAGCCCGATCACGGCGCTATAGGAAGCCAATCCCGCCAGGACAACAGAAGGAGCCGGCCGATGAGCACCCCGCAAACCGAGCAGCCGCAAATATATCTCGTCACCCCGGCGCAATTCGCGCCCGAAACCTTCGGTAATCAGCTGGTGCGCGTGCTCGATTCCCGCCCCGTGGCCTGCCTGCGCCTTGCGCTCGCGACCCAGGACGAAGACAGGATCCTGCGTGCCGGCGATGCGCTGCGCGAGATCTGCCACGCGCGCGACATCCCCCTCGTGATCGAGGATCACATGCTGATGGTCACCCGCCTCGGCCTCGACGGCGTGCATCTTTCGGATGGCGCGCGCTCGGTGCGAAAGGCGCGCAGGGAACTGGGCAAGGAGGCGATCGTGGGCGCCTTCTGCGGACACTCGCGCCATGACGGCATGAACGCCGGCGAAGCGGGCGCCGATTACGTGAGCTTCGGCCCCGTCGGGCAAAGCGCGCTCGGCGACGGCAGCCGGGCGGAGCGCGATCTCTTCCAGTGGTGGAGCGAGATGATCGAGATCCCGGTGGTGGCCGAGGGCGGGCTTGGGCCGGATCTGGTGCAAAGCCTCGCGCCCGTCACCGATTTCATCGCCATCGGCGAGGAGATCTGGAAAGCGGAGGATCCCGACGCCGCGCTCGCCGCGCTGCTCGCCCCCCTCGGCCAATAATAGCCCCGAACCCGACCGCCCGGCCATGGCGGGAGGATGAGTCTCCCCTTCATCTTGGCCAAAATACTCCCGCCGGAGGCATGAAATCTTCAGCGCCTCATCCCCCGCCAGGCGCCATCCTTCGCACAAGAAGAGAACCGCCCTACAAGGATGCTGCGGCGCGGCTGGCCTGATCGTAGAGCCCCGAGAGCATGCGCAGATTGGCGGCCATGCGGCGCAGTTCCTCGCCCGAAAGATCAAGCTGCTTCAGCCCCTCGAGCAGGCATTGCTCGCGCACCTCGCGATAGGCGGCGCAGAGCGCCGCGCCCTCTTTCGTGGTGGAATAGAACACCTCCTTCCCGCGCTTCTCCGAGCCGATCAGCCCCTGTTTCATCAGCTTCCTGAGCGCGTAATTCACCGTATGCGTATCCTCGATGTTGAGGAGGAAGCATATATCGGAGAGCCGCTTTTCGCGGGAGCGGTGATTGATGTTGTGCAGCACCAGGATCTCGAGCGGCGTCAGATCAGGATTGCCAGCGGCGGCCATGCAGCGGGTTGTCCAGCGGCTGAAGGCGTTGAAGGCGATGATCAGGCCATATTCGAATTCGGAGGCCTCCCAGCCCTCGCCCTCGGCGAGGTGGCGCGAGGAGACGATGCGGCGGGGCGGCTTCTGAATGGCGTCTTTCTTCTGCTGGGGCATGGGTTCGGGCTCCGCATCCGTGAAAGAGAGGCATCTTTTGCCGGTTTACCGCAGCATAACACAAGCGTTTTGGCGGTGAAATGGTTGCGTTCGCACAAGCCCGGGCAAACGGGCGGAGGCAACAGGGGATCAGGGGTCGTCAGGCTCCGAAGGCCGCTCGACCCCTGCCAGGATCGCCAGGCGGCGCACGATCATCAGCACCACCAGCGCCAGCACGGTGCACATGAAAGCCAGCATCAGCCGCCCGGTGCCGCAGGTCAGCCCGACGGCCCCGGCAAGCCACATGCTGGCCCCGGTCGTCGGGCCGTGGATGCCCGAGCGGGCATTGAGCACCGAACCGGCGGCGAGAAAGCCGACGCCCGAGGTAACGGCGGCGACAAGGCGCAGCGGATCGACCCGCAGCGTCGGGTTGGCCCCTCCTGCCCCTTCGGCGATCAGTTCGAAGGCGATCAGCGTGAAAAGGGCGGCGGCGAGCGAGATCAGCATGTGCAGGCGCAGCGGCGCATGGGGATCGTGCAGCTTGCGCTCGAGCCCGAGCGCGCCGCCGAGGATCAACGCGGTGACCATCCGTATCAGTGCAACGCCGGGGCTGAAGGCGACGAAGGAGCGGGTGAATTCATCCCCGAAACCGGCAAAGAGATCCGCGAGATACTCCATTCACTCCCCTTTCATGCGCGCCAATCGCCGCGCAAGCCTGCCATGGCGCGTGCCGGCTTGCAATCCCGGCCCTTACAGGCGGTTGACAGGCCGGAGCGGGGGCTCTGCGCCTCTGTTTTTCCGCCCCCGCCCCGCGCCCCCGGGATATTTATGGACCAATGATGAGGAAAAGACGGCGCTACGGCCTAGCCGAGCGCGTAGCCCGTGCCGCGCACGGTGCGGATGGGATCGCCGCCGCCGCCCTTTTTGAGCGCTTTCCTGAGCCGGCCCACATGCACATCCACCGTGCGCGTGTCCGGGTAGGCATCCCGGCCCCAGACGCGGTCGAGGAGCTGTTCGCGGCTCCACACCCGCCCCGGCCGCTCCATCAGCGTGGCCAGCAGGCGGAATTCGGTGGGCCCGAGATCGAGCGGCGCCCCGGCGCGGCTTGCCCGGTGGGTTTCGGGATCGAGGGTGATATCCTCGTAGCGCAGCATCTCGCCCACGCCGGCGGGGCGGGTGCGGCGCAGCTGGGTGCGCAGCCGCGCCATCAGCTCGGCCATGGAATAGGGCTTGACCATGTAGTCATCGGCGCCGGTTTCAAGCCCGCGCACCCGATCCACCTCCTCGGCGCGCGCCGAGAGCATGATCACCGGGATGGCGCGGGTTTCGGGGCGCGCCTTGAGGCGGCGGCAGATCTCGATGCCGGAGACGCGCGGCAGCATCCAGTCGAGCAGGATGAGATCGGGCGCCTCCTCCTCGATCCTGAGCAGCGCCTCCTCGCCGTCGGCCGCGGCCGCGGTGCGGTAGCCCCCGGCGGCGAGATTGTAGAGCAGCACCTCGCGCTGGGCGGGTTCGTCCTCGACGACGAGCACCAGGGGCTTCAGCATGGCACCCCTCCTCGCCGCCCTATCCCCCGCGCGCGGGCCATCAGGGGGTGAGCCCCTCTTCGCTGAAGCCCGTCGCCTTGGGCCGGCTTTCTTCCGGCAGTTCGCCGGTCACGAGATAGATCACCTGTTCGGCGATATTGGTGACGTGATCGCCCATGCGCTCGATGTTCTTGGCGATGAAATGGAGATGCATGCAAGGCGTAATGCTGCGGGGATCCTCCATCATGAAGGTGAGGAACTGGCGAAACAGGGCGTTATACATCTGATCCACCTCGTGATCGCGCTGACGGACCTCCTCGGCAAGCGCGGCATCGTGGCGCATGTAGGCATCGAGCGCATCCTTCAGCATCTGCTCCACCTCCTTGGCCATGCGCCGGATGGCGCGCGGCGCGCCCTCGATATCGGGC
Organism: Albidovulum sp.; assembly: GCA_015491895.1. Classification (GTDB taxonomy): domain Bacteria; phylum Pseudomonadota; class Alphaproteobacteria; order Rhodobacterales; family Rhodobacteraceae; genus WFVA01. Next base: position 7,605 of record WFVA01000156.1, read on the forward strand.
ATGTTGACCAGCACCGCCGTGCGCTTGGCGAGATTCTTGGCGTAATCGCCGATGCGCTCGAGATTGCCGGCGATCTTGATCACCGTCAGCAGGGTGCGCAGATCCGAGGCCGCGGGCTGGCGCAGGGCGATCACCCGCGCGGCCTCCTCGTTGATCCGCGCCTCCAGCGCATCGATCTCGCGATCCCTGCGGCGCACCTTCTCCGCCAGTTCGGGATCACGCGCGGCCAGGGCGCGGGCGCTTTCGAGGATCGCCTCCTCGACAAGCCCGCCCATCTTCATGATCTCGGCCTGGATTTCCCGCAGATCGCGATCGAAGGCGCGCAGGATGTGACGATCTGGCATGGCTCTCTCCTATCCGATCCGCCCGGTGATGTAGCTTTCGGTGCGCGGATCGCGCGGGTTGGTGAAAATCTGCCCGGTTTCGCCGTATTCCACAAGCTCGCCGAGGTGGAAGAAGGCGGTTTTCTGGCTGACGCGGGCCGCCTGCTGCATGGAGTGCGTGACGATCACCACCGCGAATTTCGCGCGCAGCTCGTCGATCAGCTCCTCGATCTGGGCGGTGGCGATGGGATCGAGCGCGCTTGCGGGTTCGTCCATCAGCAGCACCTCGGGCGAGGTGGCGATGGCACGCGCGATGCACAGGCGCTGCTGCTGGCCGCCCGAAAGCCCGGTGCCGGGGGCGGAGAGGCGATCCTTCACCTCGTCCCAGAGCGCCGCGCGGCGCAGGGATTTCTCCACGATCCCGTCAAGCTCGGCGCGATTCTTCGCCAGCCCGTGGATGCGCGGCCCGTAGGCGACATTCTCATAGATCGATTTCGGAAACGGATTGGGCTTCTGGAACACCATGCCGACGCGCGCGCGCAGGAGCACCGGATCCACCTCGGGGGCGTAGATATCCTGCCCGTCCATCTCGATCCGCCCCTCCACGCGGCAGATCTCGATGGTATCGTTCATGCGGTTGAGGCAGCGCAGGAAGGTGGATTTGCCGCAGCCCGAGGGGCCGATGAATGCGGTGACGGTCTTGTCGTCGATATCCACGTTCACATCCCTGATGGCGTGGTTCTCGCCATACCAGACATTCACCCCCCGCGCGGTGATCTTCACCCCTTCGCCGGCCTGCGCCTGATCGCCCTGATCGGCCTTCTCCGCCTGTTCTGCCTGCGCTTTCGCGGCCATAGCGGCCTCCTTATTTGCGGTTTCTTTCATCTTCTTCGCCTCTCCTACCAGCGCCGCTCGAAGCGTTTCCTGAGCAGGATCGCAAGCCCGTTCATCACCACGAGGAAGAGAAGCAGCACCAGGATCGCGGCGGCGGTGCGCGCCTCGAAGGCGCGTTCGGGGAAATCGGACCAGCGGTAGATCTGCACCGGAAGCGCGGTGGCGCTGTCGGTGATGCCCTGGGGCACATCGACGATGAAGGCCACCATGCCGATCAGAATGAGGGGCGCGGTTTCGCCGAGCGCCTGGGCCATGCCGATGATGGTGCCGGTGAGGATGCCGGGCATGGCGAGCGGCAGCACATGGTGGAAGGTGGCCTGCAGGCGCGAGGCCCCCACTCCGAGCGCCGCCTCGCGGATCGAGGGGGGCACGGCGCGAAGCGCGGCGCGCGCGGCGATGATGATCGTCGGCAGCGTCATCAGCGCCAGCACGATGCCGCCCGCGAGCGGCGAGGAGCGCGGCACGCCGAACACCCCGAGAAAGAGCGCCAGCCCCAGAAGCCCGAACACGATCGAGGGCACGGCGGCGAGATTGTTGATGCTGATCTCGATCAGGGCGGTAAGGCGGTTCTTCGGAGCGAATTCCTCGAGATAGATGGCGCCGAACACCCCCACCGGGAAGGCGAGCGCGAAGGTCACCAGCATCAGCCAGAAGGAGCCCATGATCGCGCCCCGGATGCCGGCAAGCTCGGGCTCGCGCGAATCGGAGGCGGTGAGGAAGCGGGTGTTGAGCACCTGCTTCACCGCCCCCGCGCCGCGCAGCTGCTCGAGCCAGACGATCTGGCGGTCGCTCACCTTGCGCGCGCCTTCGGGCACGGGATTGACCATGAGCCGCCACTCCCCCGGCCCGAGGCGGATTTCGCCGCCCGTCATCCCACCAAGCGGCGCATAGGGGATGGCGCGCGCGCTTTCGGGGCCGATCTCGGTGAGGCGCAGCCAGCCGCCCGCAGCGGCGATGAAGAGCGAGGGGGCGTCCTCATCGAGGGTTTCGGCGGCTTCCCCGCCGGCCGCGCGGGCTTCGAGATCGCGCACCCCTGCGAGATATTTCTCGCGCAGGGCCTCGTGGCGCGCGGCCTCGGCCTCGCTTTCCGCGCGCAGCGTCGCATCCTGGGTGGCCTCGGCGCGGCTTTTGAACACCGCCACCGCGCTTTCCTCGCGCGCCGCGCGGCGGGTGAGGCGCGCCGCCTCGCGAAGAAGCCCCGCGCGCACCACCTGAAGCGCCGCCGCGAAATCCTCGGGCGGCGCTCGCAGCACCACTTCCTTGCCATCGGCCGTGATCGCGAGATCGCCTTTCACGGGGATCTCCTCGAGCTCCCCGTAGGCGCCCTTCAGGTAAAGATCGGCGATGTCGGAAGCCAGCAGATCGAAGCGGATTTCCCGGCCGATCAGATCCGGGTTCGCGGCCACGTGGCGGGCGAGATCGAAGCTCGCGCCGGTGGAAACCAGCCCGTAGAGCGCGCGCTTTGCCTTGCGCCCCTTCACGGCGCCGAAACGCTCCCTGAGCGCCCGCTTCACCAGCTTGGCGAAATCGGCGCGCGGGATCACGGCGGGATCCTTCGTGCCCTCCGGGTCGATCACCTTGGCATCGAGGCGCACCGGCAGGGTGAGGTAGCTCTCCGTCACCGCGCCGCCGGCCTTGGAGATCACCGAGGAAAGCAGGGCCACCAGCGCCAGCGCGGCGATGGCGATGGCGGCGATCCCGTAGGCCCTGAGCCGCGCCTCGGCGCGCCGGCGCCGCTTCAGCCGGCGCAATGCCTCGGGGGACTGGAAGTAACCGGCGGCCTTGCCTGCGGGTTTGTCACGCATTGATCCGGCCCTCCTCAATCATAGGCTTCGCGGAAGCGGCTGACGATCCGCTGCGCCGCGAAATTCATCAGGAGCGTGATGCAGAACAGCGTGAAGCCGAGCGCGAAGGCGGGGCCGGCGGCGGTGCTGGCCTCCGTATCGCCGGTAATCAGCATCACGATCTGCACCGTGACGGTGGTGACCGCCTCGAGCGGGTTGAAGGTGAAATTCGCCCCCTGCCCCGCCGCCATCACCACGATCATGGTTTCCCCGATCGCCCGGCTCATGCCCAGCAGCATCGCCGAGACGATCCCCGGCAGCGCCGCGGGCAGCACCACGAAGCGGACGGTTTCGGCCCTGGTGGCGCCAAGGCCGTAGGAGCCGTCGCGCAGGGCCTGGGGCACGGCGTTGATCACGTCGTCGGAGAGCGAGGAGATGAAGGGGATGATCATGATCCCCATCACCACCCCGGCCGCGAGTGCCGATTCGCTCGCCACCGAAAGCCCGAGCGCAGCCCCCCATTCGCGCAGCAGGGGCGCCACCGTGAGCGCCGCGAAGAAGCCATAGACGACGGTCGGGATGCCGGCGAGGATCTCGAGCATGGGCTTGACGATGGCGCGGGTGCGCGGAGAGGCGAAATCGGAAAGATAGATCGCCGCGAAAAGCCCCACCGGCACCGCCACCAGCATGGCGATGAGGGTGATGAGGAAGGTGCCGGCAAAAAGCGGCAGCGCGCCCACGCGATCGGGATCGAGGCGGCCTTCCATCACGCCGGAAAGAGGGGTCCAGTTGGTGCCGAAGAGGAACTTGTCGATCCGCCAGCCGATATTGGCGAAGAAGGAGAAGGTCTCGAACACCAGCGAGAGCACGATGCCGATGGTCGTGAGCACGGCAATCAGCGCCATCACGCCAAGCCCGCGGCGCAGGATGCGCTCGGCGCGGTTGCGGGCGCGGAAATCAGGGCGGATGCGCGCAAGCGCCAGCAGGAGCGCGAAGGAGGCGGCGCCGAGCACCAGCGCCGAAAGCCCCCAGACCTGCCAGAAACGCCAGCGCGCGAAGGAGGCGGCGATCTGCTGGCGCAGCGCGTCATCACTGGAGGAAACCGCGCCGGTGGCCAGCGCCTCGGCATCGGAGATGACAAGCGCGCGCTCGATCGCCCCCAGCCCCGGCGCAAGGCGCAGGATTTCGCTTTCAAGCAGGTGCTCGATCAGGATATCGGAGGAAAGCCCGGCGGCGAAAAGGAGCCCCCAGCCCGAGATCAGCACAAGGAGCGCGGCGTAAAGCCCGTGCTGACCGGGGCGGGAATGGAAGCGCGCCGCCCCCGCCCCGCCGGCGGCGCGCGAAGCGCGCGCCCGCGCCACCACATAGGCGAAGGCAGCCAGTGCCAGAACCGCCAGAAAAAGCTTCGCGCCCATGCGCTCACTCCGTGTTGTGGCCGACGCGCCGCCTTGCGGGCCGGCCCTTCCTCAATTCTTCGGGCGGATGCCCCGGCGGCGCTAGTGCAGGCCCTCGCCCGTCATCTCCTCGAGCGCCTCCACGCGCGCGCGCATCGCCTCGAGCTCCTCCTCCGGGAGCGGGATCAGGCCCTTCTCGATCAGCGCGCCCTCGTCCTCGTCCATCATCTGATCGGAGAGGAAGAGCGCGGCATATTCCGCAACCCCCGGCACCACGCCCACATGCGCCTTCTTGATGTAGAAGTAGAGCTTGCGCGAGATCGGGTAGCTCCCGTCGGCGATGTTTTCGAATTCGGGCGGAACGCCGTCGATCCCGGCGCCCTTGATCCTGTCGGTGTTCTGATCGAGGAAGGAGAAGCCGAAGATGCCGAGCGCCACCGGATTGGCCTCGAGCTTGGCGACGATCAGGTTGTCGTTCTCGCCCGCATCCACATAGGCGCCGTCGCGGCGGATCTCGCGCCCCTCGCGCTTGCAGAAATCCTTCTCCTTGCCCGCCTCTATGCAGCCCTCGATCATCACCAGCTCCTCGAAGGCATCGCGCGTGCCCGAGGAAGGGGGCGGCCCGAGCACCTCGATCCTTTCCGCCGGCAGCGCGGGATCCACATCATTCCAGTTGGCGGGCTTTTCCCCTGCTTCAGCGAGCGCGCGCCACAGATCGGCGCGGGTGATGGCGAAATCGGGGGCGTCCTTGGCGTTGGCGAGCACGATGCCGTCAAACCCGATCTCGACCTCGGTGATGGCGCCGACGCCGTTTTCCACGCACATCTCCCATTCGCTGGCCTTGAGGCGCCGCGAGGCGTTGGAGATGTCGGGGGTATCGATGCCCACCCCGGCGCAGAAGAGCTTCATGCCGCCGCCGGTGCCGGTGGCCTCGACCACGGGCGTCTTGAAATCGGTGGTGCGGCCGAACTGCTCGGCCACCACGGTGGCAAAAGGGAAAAGGGTGGAAGAGCCGACGATGCGGATCTGATCGCGCGCGGCGGCGGCGGGGGCGGAGGTGATGGCCGCGAGGGCGGCGAGAGTGAGGGCGCCGGCAGGCACCGTCAGCTTCGGAAAAGGCATTTCAAGATCTCCTCGGTCTGGGCGTGAAGGCCGGCGGCGCTAGTGCAGGCCCTCGCCCGTCATCTCCTCGAGCGCCTCCACGCGCGCGCGCATCGCCTCGAGCTCCTCCTCCGGGAGCG
>WFVA01000157.1 GCA_015491895.1 Albidovulum sp.
GCGTGGCGAGGATAACCGCCTCGCGCAGGTGATCTTCCACCGCCTCGCCGCCCCGACACCCGCCAATCCCTGCTGGCGCGCGGCGGCGAGGCGGTGGAAGATCACCTGCGCGAGGCGGTTATCCTCGCCACGCTGATCGTCACCCCGGCGGTTTTCGGGGAATTCGAGGCCGAGCTCGAGCGCCTCGAGATGCGCACGCCCGAACATCGCGCGCTCCTTGCCGCGATCCTCGCCCATGGCGGCGCGGAGGATCTGCGCGCCCGCCTCGAGGCCGATCTCGGCGCGCCGGCCCTTGAAAAGCTGTTTCGGCCTCGCCATGTGCAGATTGCCCCGCCGGTGCGCCGCCCCGGGGATCTCGATCTGGCGCGCATGTGCCTTGCCGAGGAACTTGCCAAGCTCGCCGCCAGGCGCGGCGCCGAACGCGAGATTTCGGAAGCGGCAGAGGATATGGCCGAAGTGGCCGACGAGGGCCTGACCTGGCGCCTCAGACAGGCTGCCGAGGCGGTGAGCCGGGCCATCCGGAGCGGCGAGGGGGACGAAAGCGCCGATTTCGTCATCGGGCCGAACGGGGCGCTTCTGCGGCGCGAGGAACGCGACGCCTTCGCGCGGCTTCTGGAGGAAATCGGGCACGACCGGAGCAGGAAAACGCCGGAGTGAGCGCATTGGTGAGAAAGACACAAGAAGATTGCAATATATGAAATTTCGGGTGAATCGGGTGGGCAATCGCCTGATTCGCGGGTAATGATTCGCCGATTCGAAATTGCCGAATCACCCGCCGCCCGAAGGCCCGGAGCCGCAAGTTCGCAAGGAGCAGAGCATGGCCGCAAAAGACAGCAGCGAGCGCAAATCGGAAGATCAGGCCGTCGAGCCGCTGGTAGACACCAGCCAGGCCGCGGTGAAGAAGATGATCGCCGAGGCGCGCGAGCGGGGATACATCACCTATGATCAGCTCAACAAGGTGCTGCCGCCCGAGCAGGTTTCGAGCGAACAGATCGAGGATGTGATGTCGCTCCTTTCGGAGATGGGGATCAACATCGTCGAGGAAGAGGAAATCGAGGAGGAGGAGAAGGGCGGCACCGATCTCGTGGAGGCCGCTTCCGCGCGTGAGGTGACGGTCGCCGCCACCGCCACCGAGAAGCTCGACCGCACCGATGATCCGGTGCGCATGTATCTGCGCGAGATGGGCTCGGTGGAGCTTCTTTCGCGCGAGGGCGAGATCGCCATTGCCAAGCGCATCGAGGCCGGGCGCAACACCATGATCGCCGGGCTCTGCGAGAGCCCGCTCACCTTCCAGGCCATCACCATCTGGCGCGAGGAACTTCTCAACGAGGATATCCATCTGCGCGATGTGATCGATCTCGAAACCACCTTCGGCAACGAGATGGAGAGCGACGGCGAGGAGGAGCCCGTGGTGGCGCCGCTCGCAGGGGCCGCCTCCGCACCGGCGGCCAGGCCCGAAAAGAGCAAGGCGCCCGAGCTTGACGCCGACGGCAATCCCATCGCCAGCGATGACGACGATGACGACGAGGACGATCAGGCCAATGTTTCGCTGGCGTCGATGGAAGCCACGCTGAAGCCCCGGGTTCTGGAAACGCTGGGGCGCATCGCCGATGATTACGCCAAGCTCTCCGACATGCAGGATCAGCGCATTTCGGCCACGCTGAACGAGGATGAGAGCTTCTCGAAGAAGGCGGAGGAGAAATACCAGAAGCTGCGTGCCGAGATCGTCGATCTCGTGAACAGCCTGCATCTGCACAACAACCGCATCGAGGCGCTTGTCGATCAGCTCTACGGCATCAACCGGCGCATCATGTCGATCGACAGCCAGATGGTGAAGCTCGCCGATCGCGCCCGCATCAACCGGCGCGAATTCATCGAGGCCTACAAGGGCAGCGAGCTTGATCCCACCTGGCTTGACCGCATGGCCGAAAAGCCCGGGCGCGGCTGGCAGGCCTTCATTGAGCAATCGCGCGACAAGGTCGAGGAGCTGCGCGCCGAGATGGCCCAGATCGGCCAGTATATCGGCCTCGACATCCCCGAATTCCGCCGCATCGTGAGCCAGGTCCAGAAAGGCGAGAAGGAGGCCCGTCAGGCGAAGAAGGAAATGGTCGAGGCCAACCTGCGCCTGGTGATCTCGATCGCCAAGAAATACACCAACCGCGGGTTGCAATTCCTTGATCTCATTCAGGAAGGCAATATCGGCCTGATGAAGGCGGTGGATAAATTCGAGTATCGCCGCGGCTACAAGTTCTCCACCTACGCCACCTGGTGGATCCGCCAGGCCATCACCCGCAGTATCGCCGATCAGGCGCGCACCATCCGCATCCCGGTGCACATGATCGAAACCATCAACAAGCTGGTGCGCACCGGCCGCCAGATGCTGCACGAGATCGGCCGCGAGCCCACCCCCGAGGAACTGGCCGACAAGCTGCAGATGCCGCTCGAGAAGGTGCGCAAGGTGATGAAGATCGCCAAGGAACCGATCAGCCTCGAAACCCCGATCGGCGACGAGGAGGATTCCCAGCTCGGCGATTTCATCGAAGACAAGAACGCCGTGCTGCCGCTGGACTCGGCCATTCAGGAAAACCTGAAGGAAACCACCACCCGCGTGCTGGCTTCGCTGACCCCGCGCGAGGAGCGCGTGCTCAGGATGCGCTTCGGCATCGGCATGAACACCGATCACACGCTCGAGGAAGTGGGCCAGCAGTTCTCGGTCACGCGCGAACGCATCCGCCAGATCGAGGCCAAGGCGCTGAGGAAGCTCAAGCACCCGAGCCGGAGCCGCAAGCTCAGAAGCTTCCTTGATCAGTAATCCCGCAATCGATGCGCCCGCCCCATCCGGCGGGCGCAGGCATTTTTCGGTCGGAAAAGATGCACACCACCTTCATCATCCCCACATCCGGCCCCGGGCTCCACGAGTTCACCCGCGAGGTCGCCGCCTGGCTCGAAGGGCAGGGGGATGGCCTCCTCACCCTCTTCGTGCGCCATACCTCCTGCTCGCTCCTGATCCAGGAAAATGCCGATCCCGAAGTCCAGACCGATCTTCAGGCCTTCTTCCACCGCCTCGTGCCGCCCTCCGACGATCCCTCCATGGCCTATCTGCGCCACACATATGAAGGCCCCGACGACATGCCCGCCCATATCAAGGCCGCCATGCTGCCGGTGAGCCTCTCGATCCCCGTCCGGGGCGGGCGCCCCATGCTCGGCACCTGGCAGGGGATCTACCTTTTCGAACATCGCACCCGCCCGCACCGGCGCGAAGTGGCCGCTTATTTCGCCTGATCCTTCATCCTGGCCGAAATACTCCCGCCGGAGGCATCCCCGGCAGTCACATGCACCGCCCCTCAGTCGTCCAGAACGAAGGTCACCATCATGTTGACGCGGTAATGGACGATCCTGCCGTCCTCCACCTTCACGTTCATGTCCTTCACCCAGGCGCTCCTGATGTTGCGCAGGGTCTTCGCGGCGCGCTCGATGCCGTTTTCCACGGCGTCGTCAAAACTCTTTTCCGAGGTGGCGGAAATTTCCGATACGCGTGCAATGCTCATGATGACATCCTCCCTTTTGGCTGAATGTTCCCAGCATCGCACAGAATCGGCCTGCTCCCAAACCGGGCGAACACGCCCGCGCGCTTCCCCGCCGATCCTGCGCATCGGCAAGGGGCGGATCAGTGCAGCAATTCCGCGCCGCTGGCCACGTCCAGGATCAGCTTCAGATTGAGCCCCACCACGATTACCGTGATGATCCAGGCGGCAATGGTGAGCCAGCGCGGGGCGGGGAGGCCGTTCATCTTCTGCGCATCCGCCGTGAACATCACCAGCGGCACCATGGCAAAGGGAAGCTGCATGCTGAGCACCACCTGCGAAAGCACCAGCAGGCGCGCGGTGCCGCTCTCGCCATAGAGCACGGCGGCGATCAGCGCCGGCACGATGGCGATGGAGCGGGTGATCAGGCGGCGCGCCCAGGGCTTCATGCGGAAATGGATGAAACCCTCCATGACGATCTGGCCCGTGAGCGTGGCGGTAACGGTGGAATTGAGGCCCGAGGCCAGCAGCGCCACGGCGAAAAGCGTGGCCGCGAGCGAGGTGCCCAGAATGGGCCCGAGGAGCTTGTGGGCTTCCTGGATCTCGGCCACTTCCGTGCGCCCAGTGGTGTGGAAGGCGGCCGCCGCGAGGATCAGGATCGAGGCGTTGATGAACAGCGCAAACATCAGCGCCACGGTGCTGTCGATCGTGCCCATGCGGATCGCGTCGAGCTTCTCGGCGCGGGTAGGGCCGATGCGCCGCGTCTGGATGATGGAGCTGTGGAGATAGAGATTGTGCGGCATCACCGTGGCGCCGAGAATGCCCATGGCAAGATAGAGCATGCCCGGCGTGGTGGCGATTTCGCGGCGCGGGATGAAGCCCGAGAGCACCTCCCCCCAGACAGGATCGGCATAGGCCATCTCGATCGCGAAACAGGCGAATATCACCGCCATCAGCGCGATCACCACCGCTTCGAGCAGGCGAAAGCCCCGGCTCTGGAGCCAGAGGATGAGGAACACGTCAAGCGCCGTCAGCACCACGCCGATCTCGAGCGGAATGCCGAAAAGGAGATTGAGCCCGATCGCCGTGCCGATCACCTCGGCGAGATCGGTGGCGATGATGGCGGCCTCGGCGAAGAGCCACAGCACCAGCGCCACCGGCCGGGGAAAGGCCTCGCGGCAGGCCTGCGCCAGATCGCGCCCCGAGGCCACCCCGAGGCGCAGCGAGAGCGCCTGCAGGAGGATCGCCATCACGTTGGAGATCAGGATCACCGAAAGCAGCGTATAGCCAAAGGCCGAGCCGGCGGCGAGCGAGGTGGCCCAGTTGCCCGGATCCATGTAGCCCACGGCCACCATGTAGCCCGGCCCGAGAAACGAAACGAGCCGGCGCAGGAAGCGCCCGGTATTGACCGGCACGGAGGCGTGGGATTCGGCCAGCGAAGGCCGCGTGCCCATCTCTTTCCATGCCGTCTTTTCCTGCATTCGGGCTTCCTCGGGCTGCACTTCGCTTCGCAATTGAGAATTATTCTCAGTTGCAGATAGGCAGCTTTCCCCGGCCCGTCAAGCGGATATTTCCGCAGTATCTTGAGGGCGCAATTCCCCTCTACCCAAGCTCTCGTGTTGGCCCTATAGTGGCTGTGGATAACTTGCTCACAGGATCAAGGGGGAGGCCGATGCGCTGTCCGTTTTGCGGAAGTCTGGAAACACAGGTGAAGGATTCGCGCCCTGCCGAGGATAACGCCGCGATCCGCAGGCGCCGCCTCTGCCCGGCCTGCGGCGGGCGCTTCACCACCTATGAGCGGGTCCAGCTCAGGGATCTGGTGGTGCTGAAATCCAACGGCCGGCGCGAAACCTTCGATCGCGACAAGCTCGAACGCTCGATCCGCATCGCGCTGCAGAAGCGCCCGATCGAGCCCGAGCGCATCGATCAGATGATCTCGGGCATCGTGCGCCGGCTCGAAAGCATGGGCGAAACCAACATCCCCTCGAAAACCATCGGCGAGATCGTGATGGAGAGCCTCGCGCGGATCGATACCGTGGCCTATGTGCGCTTTGCCAGTGTCTACAAGAATTTCCAGGCGGCGGATGATTTCGACAAGTTCGTGAGCGAGCTGCGCCCCCCCGCCGACAGTGAAGAGTGAGCCGCGCGCACGATCCGGGCCACGCGCGCCACATGCGCCATGCGCTTGTGCTGGCGGCGCGGGGGCTTGGCAATGTCTGGCCCAATCCCGCCGTCGGCTGCGTGATCGTGAAGGAGGGCCGGGTGATCGCCCGGGGCTGGACGCAGCCCGGCGGCCGCCCGCACGCCGAGGCGGTGGCGCTCGAGCGCGCCGGAGAAGCGGCGCGCGGCGCCACCGTTTACGTGACGCTCGAGCCCTGCGCCCATCAGGGCAAAACGCCGCCTTGCGCCGCGGCGCTGGTAAAGGCCGGGGTGGCGCGGGTGGTTTCGGCGCTGGAGGATCCCGATCCGCGCGTCGCCGGGCGCGGCCACGAGATGCTGCGGGCGGCGGGGATCGCGGTGGAAACGGGGGTGCTGGCCGGGGAAGCGGCGGCGCTCAACAAGGGCTTCTTCATGCGGGAGCGCGCCGGGCGGCCGATGCTGACGCTGAAGCTCGCCACCAGCTTTGACGGCCGCATCGCCACCGCCACCGGCGAAAGCCGCTGGATCACCGGCGAGGCGGCCCGGCGCGAGGTACATCTGATGCGCGCGCGCCATGATGCGGTGATGGTTGGCGGAGCCACGGCGCGCGCTGACGATCCCGCGCTCACCGTGCGCGGCCTCGGCATCCGCCGCCAGCCGCTGCGCATCGTGGTGAGC
>WFVA01000158.1 GCA_015491895.1 Albidovulum sp.
CGCGATACCCGCAGCTCCCGGCAGATCTGCTTGATCGATTTCTTCTGGATGAAATACGCCCGCCTGATCTTTCCTGTCGTCTCCACAATCAATATCCCCAACTCGCCTCCTCAATCCTTTGAGAAGGCTTCTGATCCAAAATATCAGGGGGTCACTTTTGGACGCCGATTACCCCAATACGGGGGTCAATTTTGCATGCCGGTTCACAAGCATGGGAGCGTCGCCCGCATTGATGGTGGTCACCTCGACGGCCCGAACCTTCGGCGTTTTCTCGTCGATCCCTATGTGTATCTTGCGCCAGATGCGGCGTTTGGGGTCACCATGCTTGCGGGCGCTCCACTTACCTTCACCCTCGGCCTTGATGCCGGTGCCGTTGACAAGCAGGTTTAACGGGCCGGTTCCGCCGCGCCAGGGGATGTTCATGTTCAATCTCTTTTGGCGGTGGCTCAGAGGGCTGAAATCCGGTACATCCCTATCCAGACCGACGAGATGCAACAGGCTCTGCACGAAACCGGTGGTCTGTCGAAGCGGCAGGCCAAACAGAACCTTCAGCGTCAAGCAGGTCTGGACCGCGGCATCACTGTAGCGCGGCTGGTGTCCACGCCATCCGGTCGCGGGCGGCTGCGATGTCACCTCAGGATCAAACCAGATCGTCAGCGATCCGCGCCGCTTCAACGCGGTATTGTAAGTCGACCAGTTTGTGGTCTTGTGCTTTGTCGGACCCCAACTGCTCATGCGTCCCGGCTATCATGCCGGGTTCGCGCGGTGTATCCCCTCAAGCCCAATTTGCGCAGTAAAGCCATGGTGTATACCCGCCGCATGCAGCTGAAACTTGAACATTCGCATGACCAGGATCTTACTGCTCCCATGCAGGTGTTTGTCGGCGATGATTGCGATTATCTTGACTGGCAGGTGGCCGCCCGAAAGGCTGGGGACTCAATGTGAGGTGCCTTTGGATTCGCAGATGCTCTGCCTGGTAATTTTGGAACCAGGGTGGCGAGGAGATGTCAGGGCAAATTCACTGTTCAGATTAGCAACGAGATCGACGCGGTGGCACAGGTCAAACAAGCCTGGAAGGACAGCCGCAAGGTCTATGGTTATCACAAGATCCACGACGATCTGATCGAGACGGGCGAAGCCGTGTCGGAGAATCGGTTAGCCCGTCTGATCAGGATTGCCGGTATTCAGCTGCGGATCAGGGACAAGAAGAAGCCTGGCTGTTATGGCGGCAAACCGTCTGTGGTGATGGACAACACGCCGGGCTGCCGGCTGGAGCGTGCGTTCCCGGCCCGCGGCCGAACTCGCGGTGCAGGCGCTTCTGATGGCGATCTGGCGGCGCAAGCCGAGGCCGGGCCTGCTGATCCATTCCGATCAGGGCACGCAATATACCAGCCGGGAGAGGGTTGCGCTTCTGCGGGAACACGGGCTTGTACGTTCAATGAGTCGGCGCGTCAATTGCCATGACATGGGTGCCCCGCTTTCGGGGATCACTCCCCATCAAGCAAACCCCTGTAGACATCCATGATTTCATCCGCCTCTCGCTCAAGGCGAAAGCGGGCCTCCATATCGGTGCGTGCGGCCTCACCCATGATGCGCAATTGCGCCGGATCAGAGACGATTCCGGCCATCGCCTCCACCATTTCATCCACCTTTTCGGGGGTGATGAGGTGGCCGGTCTCGCCATCCTTCACCAGTTCCTCGAATGCTCCCACCCTTGTTGCCACCACCGGCACGGCGCAGGCCATTGCCTCAAGCGGTGTGAGGCCGAAGCCCTCCCACCGTTGCGGCGCCACGAAGAGATCGAGCACCTGATACCAGGCGGGCATCTCGTCCACCGTCACCTCGGGGCGAAACAGGATGCGCCCGCCAAGGCCCGCTTCGGCCACGCGCGCGCGCAGATCCCGCTCGAAGCCCTGATGCTTCTCCGTTGCCCGGCCCATGACGATGCCGATCACCTGTGGATCGCGCCGGGCAAGCTCGATCAAGGCATTCACGAACACATCCGTGCCCTTCTGGCGGCGGATGCGTCCGTAACAGCCGATCAGCCGGCCATCGGGCAGGCCGAGGCGGGCGCGCAGGGCGGCGCGATCGGGGGGGGGCGCGAATTTCTCCGTGTCGATCCCGTGCAGGATCACCGTGGCGGGGCGTTCAAGATAGCTTGCCGTGCGCGCCGAGGTGGCAATCACGTGATCCATTTTCGAGATCAGCCATTTCGTATAGCGGCTGTGGTGGCGCTGCGAGGCGGAGGTGAAGAGGAGCCGGTAGTGCCGGCGCAGGGCATGGCGCAGGAACAGCCCCAGCAGCATCTCCGTGTTGCGCCGTGCGTGCCATACCCGCCAGCGGCTGCGCGGCAGGGTGGCGGCGCGCATCAGCGGGATATGGGGCACATCCGCGGGCAGCCCCGGCCCCGTGGCCACCACGCCCATTTCGCGCGCCATGATCGGCACCAGGCGGGCGATGGTGGCGGTGACGCCCGAAAGGCGGCGCTTGAGGTTCGGCGCCACCACCTCGATCTTGCTGGCGGGAAGATTCATGCGCCGGCCTCCTTTTGCCGGGCCGAGGGCAGAAAGGTGGTGATCTCATGGATGATTTCGCCAATCGCACGGGCCTTGTCACCCCCTTCGAACAGCGCCTTTCGCGCCGCTTTCACTTGTGCCGAGCGAGTGGCCGGATCCAGAAGAGAATGCCATGCAGCGGCGATTTCCTCTGCATTTTCCGCCTGAACGGAGCCTTTTTCAGCCAGAAGCCGCGCGTAAGCCTCTTCGAAATTCGAATACATCGGCCCGTGGATGATGGCCGAGCCGAAGCCCGCCGGTTCGTAGGGCGTGTGGCCGCCCACCGGCACCAGCGTGCCGGCCACGAAGGTGGTGGCGGCCAGGGAATACCACAGCGCCATCTCGCCCACCGTATCGGCGAGATAGGCATCATCCTCCGGCCCCGGCCTCTCGCCCTTCGAGCGGGTGGCAAAGGAAAGCCCCGCGCCTTCAAGCAGCCGCGCGATCTCGCCCGCGCGCGCGGGGTGGCGCGGCGCAAGGATCATGCGCAGGCCGGGCGTGCGGGCGCGGGCAAGCCGGAAGGCCTCGATCAGAATTTCATCTTCGCCCCTGTGGGTGGAGGCCACGAGGAGCGTGCGTTCGGGCGGGAAAACCGCGCGAATGGCGGCGAGATCGGGGTGATCGGGCGCTTCTGCCGGCTGGAAGCGCTTGAGATTGCCGATCATGCGGATGCGTGGCTTCGCCACACCCAGATCCGCAAACCGCTCTGCCGAAGCCGAATCCTGCGCAAAACAGAGCCTGATATGGCCGAAAACACGCCTCGCGAACCGAGGGCGCCGGGCCCATGCAGCGTGGCTTTTCGCAGACATCCGCGCATTCACGTAAACGATGGCCACGCCCCGCTTCGCCAGCGCTTCCATGCGCAGGGGATAGACCTCGTTTTCAAGGGTGAGCGAAAGCACCGGCCGCCAGCGCTTCAGAAACCGGCGCAGAGCGGAGGGAAAATCCAGCGGCGCGATCGCCACATGCACTCGCTCGCCCGCGAGCCCCCGGGCCTTTTCGAAGGCGATGCGGTTGGACACCGTGACCAGCAGATCATGGCCGGGGAAGGCCTCGAGGAAAGGGCGGATCAGCAGCGAGAGGGTGTTCATCTCGCCCACGCTTGCGGCATGCAGCCAGATCACCGGGCGGGTGCCCGCCGTGGTGCCGGCAAAGCCCAGACGCGCGGCGAAGGTGGCGGCCGTGTCCTTGCCCCTCGCCAGCCGCAGAAGGAACGCCACCGGCACCGCCAGCCATGCCAGCGCCATCAATCCGCGATATCTCAGCACGGCCCTTCCTTTCGCCATCCCATCCCGCCTTTTGGAGACAGCAGGCCGCGCAAGTCAAGCCCGTCACGGCCCGGGCGGCTCGCGTTTCCGGCCGCGCTGGCCGAATCGCGCGGGATCATGCTAGACTTTGTAGCATGACCCTGAACGCCCCCAACATAAGCCATGCCCGCCCCCGAATTCGCCAGCTTGACGAGGCCGCGATCAATCGTATCGCGGCAGGCGAGGTTGTCGAGCGGCCCGCTTCTGCGGTGAAGGAACTGGTGGAAAACGCCCTCGATGCAGGGGCCGGAAACATCGAGATTTCCATAGCCGACGGCGGCAAGACCCTGATCCGCGTTGCCGATGACGGCTGCGGGATGCTGCCCGAGGAATTGCCGCTCGCGCTTTCGCGCCACGCCACATCCAAGATCGATGGCTCGGATCTCCTTGATATCCACAGTTTCGGCTTTCGCGGCGAGGCCCTGCCCTCGCTCGGCGCTGTGGGGCGGCTTACCATCACGTCGCGCGCGGAGGGAGGCGAAGGGGCAAGCATTTCGGTTGCCGGCGGCGAGATCGGGCCACTGCGCCCGGCGGCACGCGCCATCGGCACCACGGTGGAGCTGCGCGATCTGTTCTACGCCACGCCGGCACGGTTGAAATTCCTGCGCTCCGACCGCGCCGAAACGCAAGCCATTCATGACGTGGTGAAGCGCCTCGCCATGGCCGCGCCGGGGGTGGGCTTCACCTTGCGCGATCTTTCGGGCGGCGGCGAGGGGCGTGTCAGCTTTCGCGCGGATGCCCGGAGCGGCGATCTTTTCACCGCGCTTGGCGGGCGGCTGCGCCAGATCATGGGTGCGGAATTCATCGAGAATTCCCTGCCGATCGATGCCGAGCGCGAGGGCTTTCGCCTCACCGGCCATGCCGCGCTGCCCACCTATTCGCGCGGCGCGGCTGTGGCGCAGTATTTCTTCGTCAATCACCGCCCGGTTCGCGACAAGCTCCTCCTCGGCGCGCTCAGGGGCGCCTATGCCGATTTCCTGCCCTCGGGGCGGCATCCGGCGGCGGTTCTGTTCATCGAATGCGATCCGCATCTGGTGGATGTAAACGTGCACCCTGCCAAGGCCGAGGTGCGGTTTCGCGCGCCCGGCATCGTGCGCGGGCTGATCGTATCGGCCCTGCGCCATGCCCTTGCCGAGGCCGGACACCGCGCCTCGACAACCGTGGCCGGAGCGGCGCTTGGCGCCTTCCGCCCGGAGCCGGCCACAGGCGAAGCCACGGCGCGCGTCTATCAGATGGATCGCCATTCGCGCGGCGCCATCGGCGCGGCGCTCTCGGCACAGGCTCCGGCCCCGGAAACGCCGGGCTTTGCCGAAATGGCCGCGCCCTCGGCAAGGTTCGAGCCTGTGGAAGAAGGGGTGGATCGCGCGCTCGAGGATCTCCCCCTCGGCGTGGCGCGCGCGCAGATCCACGAAAATTACATCATTGCCCAGACGCAGGACGGCATGGTGATCGTGGATCAGCATGCGGCCCATGAGCGGCTGGTTTACGAAAAACTGAAGCAGCAGATGGCAGAGCGCGGTATCGCCGCCCAGGCGCTGCTGATCCCCGAGATCGTGGAGATGAGCGAAAGCGATGCCGCGATGCTGCATTCCGTGGCCGGGGATCTCGCCCGCCTCGGCCTTGTGATCGAGCCCTTCGGCTCCGGTGCCGTGGCCGTGCGCGAAACGCCGGCGATCCTGGGCGAGGTGGATGCGCGCGCGCTCCTGCGCGATATCCTCGATGAGCTTGCCGATCTCGGCGAAGCGCAGGCCCTCAAGGCGCGGATCGATGCCATCCTGAGCCGCATGGCCTGCCACGGCTCGGTGCGCTCCGGGCGGCGGATGCGGGCCGAGGAAATGAATGCGCTCCTGCGCGAAATGGAGGCCACGCCCCATTCGGGCCAGTGCAACCACGGCAGGCCAACCTATGTGGAGCTGAAGCTTGCCGATATCGAAAAGCTGTTTGGCCGGCGATGATCAGGATCGGGGAATATGAATTTTCGCTGGATGATCCGACCGTGATCGCTGCGCTTGCGGGCGGCGCGGTGCTGCTGCTTCTCATCATCCTCATCGTCATGGCCCTGCGTGCCGCCAACCGGGCCGCGCGCCAGAGCGAGCCGGTGCTGCGCCACATGGGGGCGCTTGCGGAGCGGGTGCAGTTCCTCTCGGATGGGCAATCCCAGCTGGCCGGCAGCCTGCAGAGCGTGGCCCAGACCCAGGCTACCGCGCAGAGCCAGATGATGGCGCTGATGGAGCAGCGCCTTGCCGAGGTGCAGCGGCGCATGAGCGAAAGCCTGCACGGCAGCACGGTGAAAACCACCCGCTCGCTGGCCGAACTGCAGGAGCGCCTCGCCACGATCGACAAGGCCCAGGCCAATATCGAGAAGCTTTCGGGCAATGTGCTGAGCCTGCAGGATATCCTCTCCAACAAGCAGACCCGCGGCGCATTCGGCGAGATCCAGCTTCATGACATCGTGTCAAAGGCCCTTCCGAAAGACAGCTACACCATGCAGGCCACGCTTTCGAACGGCAAGCGGGCCGATTGTCTGATCGATCTGCCCAATCCGCCCGGCCCCATCGTGATTGACAGCAAATTCCCCCTCGAGGCCTATGAGGCGCTGCGAAATGCCGGCAATGAGCGCGCGGCGATTGAGGCCGCGCGTGCCTTTCGCACAGCCGTGCGCGCCCATATCAAGGCGATCGCGGAGAAATACATCATCGAGGGTGAAACGGCCGATGGCGCCCTGATGTTCCTGCCCTCGGAGGCCGTTTATGCCGAGCTTCACGCCAATTTCCCCGAAGTGGTGCGCGAGGGCTTCGAGGCGCGGGTATGGATCGTCTCGCCCACCACCTGCATGGCCACGCTCAACACCATGCGCGCCATCCTGAAGGATGCCCGGATGCGCGAACAGGCCGGCGCCATCCGCAAGACGCTGCGCCTCCTGCATCGCGATGTGGAGATGGTTGTCGAGCGGGTGGGCAAGCTCCATACCCATTTCAATCAGGCCCGCGCCGATCTCGATGGCATCGGCACAGCGGCGGAGCGGGCCGGCAAGCGCGCGGCGAAGCTCGACAATTTCGATTTCGAGGAGCTTGCGCCGGAGGTCTCCACGGCCCCGGAAAACGTGGTGCCGCTCGAGAAACCCGCCGATTGAGCTTTGAAAACCCGCCGCCTTCAGGCAATCTGGGGCGAGGAACGGAGGCCCGTGATGCTCGAGATCAGCACCAACAAGATCGCCCGCGTGATCCTGCGCGCCCGCGAGATCGGGGCGAAGGTCGCGCGCTGGGATACCCCCGGGGATGACGCGGATGCCGAAACCATCCTCGAGGGGCGGCCGAGCGATGCCACCGAGCAGGAGCTGCGCCAGTATATCGCCGATCTCAACAGCGACGAGCAGGCAAGCCTCGTGGCCGTGATGTGGATCGGGCGGGAAACCTTCGATGCGAGCGAGCTCGATGAGGCGATCCATACCGCCAAGGAGGAGGCGGTTTCGCCCACGGAAGATTACCTGCTGGGCATACCGCTGCTCGCCGATTACCTCGAAGATGGCCTCGAGGCGCTGGGCTATTCCGTTGATGAGGTCGTGCAGGCCATCCGCTGAGGGCTCCGCTCAGCCCATCTGATCCACGACCATGAGATGCTGCGCCAGATGCTCGATTTCATGAAGCCAGCGCTGCACGAGCTTCGGATCATCCGGCGCGGCGGAAACGCCCGGCGGGATTTCACGGCGCCCGATCGCCTCGACGGCGAATGAAACCGGCTGGGAGACGAGCCGCGCCATCGCGCTGCCGCGCTCATCGCCCCAGGCATCCATGACCCATGTCTTGTGATAGGCGGGCACGCCCTCGCGCTCCGCCTTCAGCCCCACGCACAGGATCACGCGATCCGGCTCGCCCTCCCCGTAGGCGTATTTCTCCCATAATTCATCGGAAAGCGCCTTCAGCCGTGCTTCGCCCTCCGGGCCTTCGAGAGCTTCGATCTCCTCGAATATATCCGCCCAGGCATCGGCCCAGCCATTGAGCCTCAGGGTGCCGCGCACGAATTCACGCACCTTCCAAGCGGGATCGAAACGATACTGCTCCATGAACGGGATCGAATCGCGGTTGGGATAGACTTCGAATGTCTCGGGCTGCGGCAGGGGCGCATCATAGCTGCGCAGCGCATCCCAGGGCCGGGCCACCGCGAGCTCCGTGTAATCGCGGATCGAGCGGGAAGGTGAGCGCAGCGCCTTCAGCACCCCGAGCGGCGACCAGCTGAACTTGTAGCGAAACGCATTGGGGATCTTCGGCACGCCACCGCAGTAGGAAATGAAGGAGATGTGATTGCCAGTGTCATACTCGGGCGAATTACGGTAATCCTCCACCAGCCAATGCGCCATCAGGTGATCGATGCCGGGATCGAGCCCCACCTCGTTCACCAGAGCCACCCCGGCCTTTTTGGCGGCGCCATCCAGAGCGCGCATCTCGGGCGAGATATAGCTTGAGGAGACGAAATGCGCGCCCTTCGCGATCGCCATCTTGGCCAGCGGCACATGGAGATCACCCGGCAGCATGGAAACGACAACATCGCCGGCTTCGAGAGCCACTTCCAGGGCTTCCGGCGTGAAGGCCTCGATCCTGCCTGTGAGATCCCCCACGGCCGCCTCCGCCTTTTCGGGCGTGCGGTTCCACACTGTCACATCCTTGCCTTCCCCGATCAGCCGGCGCAGGCCGGGGATGGCGGAAAGGCCGGTGCCGCACCAGTGGATCGTCATGGCTGATCTCCTTTCAGGGGGGTGGCATGGCGCTCGAATTCGGCTTTCGCGCGCGCCCATATGCCCTCATCGATTGCATCGAGTGCAAGCAGCGAGGGCAGGAGCTGGGCGGCGAAATCGAGCGAGGATTCAAGCGGCAGCATGGAGGGGAGGTTGTCGATCGCCATCACGTCAAGCGGGGGGCGATCATGCACGCGCAGCACCGGCTCCTGCCAGGTGGTGGCCCGGTCATAAACCTTCACCGGAGAGAAATCGCTCTCGGGATCGCAGGCGATATCGCCGATCACGGTGAGCTTGCGCGGGGCCTCCCTTGCGCTTTCGGGCACGAAGACGGGCGTTCCGGGGCGCGCCAGGATGCAGTTGAAGAAAAGCGCGTGTGCGAGCACCTCGGGGAAGGGGCCGCCATGGGCCGTTTCGGCCATGTCCCACCTGGTGGTGGGCACGTTCATCGCCGCACAGAGATCGGCGGTGCCGGTGCCCACGCGCCCAAGCGCCCCGATGATCAGCGCATCGGGCCGGGAGGTGGATGCTGCATCGAGGGTGTCGGCAAGCTCCGCGAGCAGGGCATCCTTGCCGGGGTAGGAGCGGACCGGCGGGCAGGTCGCGCCACGCTGCTGCGCCGCCCAAGCCATGAGGCTGACGGCCGCGCCGGCAAATCCCGCCCAATAGCCGAAGGCGGCCACGCGCCGCCCTGCCTCGTCGGTGAGATACTCGAGATCGTAGAGCGTGCCGCCGCCCTCAAGGAAACGTTTCAGAAGCACCTGCCCGGCAGGCTGCCCCTTGTAGGCGTGGCCAAACATGATGTGGCGGTGGATGAGGGGGCTGCCGTCATCGGGAAGCTCCTTCAGCCCGAGGATGATCGCATCCCGCGGCGCGCTCGGCCAGCTGTGCGCCGGGGCGATCTCGCAGCCCGCTTCCCGGTAGCCTTCGATCGGAATGGCCCGGGCGGGGCTTTCCTCGATCGTGACGTGAAATCCCCTTTCAAGAAGAGCCTGCGCGCCTTCCGGTGTCAGGCCGGCCCGCGCTTCATTGGGGCGGCTCTCGGCGCGCATCCAGACATGGATCATCTTTCAGCCTCCTGTTTTGCGCAGGAGTAAGCCAAGGGGCGGGTTTGGGCAATGGTGAAGAGGGCGGCGGATGGCGCCGCTTTGCTGATCGTCCGAATTGGGGCCGCCGCTGGCACATGGCTCGGGGAAAGGAGCGAGGCGGGGCGGATGGGTAACGCCGGGAATGAACGGCCATCCTCTTCCGGGCTGTTGGAGGTCAAGCCTGCCAAGCGGAGCAGCAAGGGGCAGCCGGCTCTGACAAGGCCCGAAACGCCGGCGAGCGCGATGGCGGGCAGGGCGGGGAGATCGCGCCGGGGGCTTTCTCGAAACGGCTGGCCGTATCGGAGCCTTTTCGGGCAGGGCCAGTCTCTAAACCTGCAGAAAATCCACGCTGCCATCGGGATCGACACGGGCGGCGGTGAGCGGGCCGCCGCGCACCGCGCCGGTATCGACCGCGATATGGCCGTTCTCGGCCACCGGCCGTTCCACCACCCGATGCCCATGCGCCACCCAGACGCCATCTTTGCGCGGCTCGGCGGGAAAGCGCGGGTGGCCCCAGAGCAGGGTTTCGGGTTTCTGATCCTCGATCGGGCGGCGCGGATCGGCGGCGGCATGCACGGCGGCGAGAGTGCCGCTTCGCCACCGGAGCGGCAGGCCGCGCAGCCATTCTTCCATGCCCGCGGGCAGGGCGGCGCGCAGGGCCTGGGAAAGCGAATCCAGCGGATCGCTCACGCCGGCGCGCGCGGCGCGGGTGATGCCGAAGCTCGCCAGCGTTTCCTGACCGCCGTTGATCAGCCAGAGGGCGCCTTTTCGGGCGGGCTGATCCAGAAAATCGAGCATCATGCGCTCATGGTTGCCCATCAGGCAGGTAACGTTCTCACGCGGATCATTGGCGAGGCTGTAAAGCGTTGCGAGCACCTGCGCGCTGGCAGGGCCGCGATCGATGTAATCGCCGAGAAAGACAAGATCGGAAGCGATCCTCCCGCGATCTTCGCGGATCCGCGCCAGAAGCTGCACGAGCCTGCCATGCATGCCGTGGATATCGCCTGTGAGGTAGGTGCGCCTTTCGGGGTGTGGCGGGGGCAGGGCGCCCGTATCCCTCTTGCGCCCGAGCAGATTTCGCAGTGATCCGATCATGGGATAATGCCTGATACTTTTTGAAGGCCGGCGCAAGGATTTCCCGCGGCTCTGGTAAAAAGGCTTGCTTTTTCCCTTTGCCCGCCCGCGCTGCAGGGGCTATGCCCTGTCCGGGGCGAGCGTAAAGGTGTTGTCATGGCTGAGAACCGGGCCCGGAAGGTCCTGATCGTGGTGGAAAACCTGCCGGTGCCGCTGGATCGGCGCGTGTGGCTCGAGGCCACGACGCTGCGCGATGCGGGCTATGAGGTGAGCGTGATCTCTCCCATGGGGCGGGGCTGGGACAAGCCTTTCGAGGAGATCGACGGTGTCCATATCTACCGCCACCCGGAGCCGCCCGAGGCCCATTCCGGCGCCATCGCCTATGCGCGCGAATGGGGGCAGGCGATCTGGCACTGGTTTCGCCTGGCGCGTCGGGTGCGGCGCGAGCGCGGGTTTGACGTGATCCACGGCTGCAACCCGCCCGATCTCGTGTTCCTCCTGGCGCTGCGCTATCGCCTCGCGGGGGTGAAATACCTGTTCGATCACCATGATGTCTGTCCCGAGCTTTTCGAGGCGAAATTCGCGAAAAAGGGTCTGTTATACCGCATCATGCGGATCTGGGAGCGGATGACCTTCGCCGCCGCCCATGTTTCCATCGCCACCAACGAAAGCTTCCGCGAGATCGCGATCAGACGCGGCCGCATGGCGCCCGAGGATGTGTTCGTGGTGCGCTCGGCCCCGAGGATCGAGAAATTCGAGCTGCGCCCGCCCGATCCCGAGTGGCGCGCGAAAGCCGGCACGCTCCTTGGCTATGTGGGCGTGATCGGCCAGCAGGAGGGCATGGACCTTCTGGTGGAAGCCGCCGATATCCTGATCCGGGAGATGGGAAAGACGGATGTGCATTTCGCCATCGTCGGCTTCGGTCCGCATCTTCCCGAGGTGAAGAACGATGTGAAAAGGCGTGGGTTAGAGCCTTATTTCACCTTCACCGGCCCGCTTTACGGCGAGGATCTCCTGAAGGTTCTTAACAGTTGCGACATCGGCGTGAGCCCGGATCCGAAGAACCCGATGAACGACATTTCCACCATGAACAAGGTGATGGAATACATGACGCTGGAAAAGCCGGTGGTGCAGTTCGATCTGAAGGAGGGGCGCGCTTCGGCCGGCGAGGCCTCGCTTTATGCCCGGGCCAACGATCCCCGTGATTTCGCTGCGAAGATCGCCTGGCTGATTGACAACCCGGAGGAAGGCCGGAAGATGGGCAGGCACGGGCGCAGGCGCGTGCTTGAAAAGCTGAGCTGGGATCACTCCGTGCCGCATCTTCTGGCCGCCTACGAGAGGGCATTTGACAAGTGATTTGCGTTAAAAATTACATGATATCAATAAATTAATCTTGTCCCATGAGAATTTCCGTGATCCTCCCCACCCATGCGCGTGAAACCGTGATCAGGGAGGCGCTGGATTCGATCCTGGCCCAGACCCGCCCGGCCGACGAGATCATCGTGATTGATGACGGTTCGCCCGGAGACATGGCGGTGGCGTTGCGGCCCTATTCAGGCCGGATTCGTCTGTTTCGGCAGGAAAACGCCGGCGTGGCGGCAGCCCGCAACCGGGGGGTGGCGCTGGCCACGGGCGATTGGCTCACCTTCCTCGATTCCGATGATCTGTGGCGGCCCGATCGGCTGGCAGTGCTGGAGCGCGATCTGGCGGAGGCCGATGGCGATGTGGTGGCCCATCTGGGCAATGTGCTCTACACCGGCGAAGGCTATGCGGAGGATCTCTTTGCGATCAAGGGCGTGGATTTCCCCCGTGGCCGGGCGGCGCGGCTTCAGGATCCGCTGGCCTTCGTGATCTCGGGAATGACCCTCCAGGGCGCCGCCATCCGCCGGGATGCGCTCGCCGCCGCCGGAGGGTTTGACCCATCCATGCGCATGCTTTCCGACACCGCCTTCTTCTGCCAGCTGGCGCTCGTTGGGCCTTTCCTGGTGACGGGCGATATCCTGGCCGAGCTGCGCCGCCTGCCCGGGGATCGCAATGCAGTGACGCGCCTGCGCCGCACGGCGGGGCATTACGCCCAGGAGATGCATGTGCATTATCTGGAGCGCCTCGCGGCCCGGGATCTCACTCCGGCGCAACGCAGGCTGGCCCATCGGCATCTGAGCGGCGCCTGTTTTCTGCTGGCACAGAGCCTGTTTTCCTCTGACCGGGCGGCGGCGCGGCGGATGCTGCGCCGCTCGGCCAGCATCCACCCTTCGCCGCTGAAGGGATGGCTGAAGGCGGCCATCGCCGGGGCTTTCGGGCCGATCGGCTTTCGGCTTTTCACGGCCCGCAACGATATGCTGGACCGCAGTTAGGCCTCAGGGTGACCTTCCCGCGGATGCCGCCGGTTCTTGCCCGGAGCCCCCGTCAGCCGCCCCAGAAGCGCCGCAACGCCCCAGCCGGCCACGAACCCTCCGAGATGGGTCTGCCATGCCAGATTCCCCTCCAGGGCCACCCAGAGCGCCAGATTGAGCAGGAAGAACACGAAAAACATGCGCAGAAGTGCCAGGGTGGCGGGGCCTCTGCGCCGGCGCAGATGCCAATCCTGATACATCCAGGCGCCGATCAGCCCGAAGATCGCCCCCGAGGCGCCCACCATCGGGCGCGTGTCGTCGCCAAGGAGCGCAAAGCCGATCCCGCCGCCGATCATCGCCGCGAAATAGATCAGGGCGAAGGCGCGCGGCCCCATCTGGCGGATCACCAGCGTGCCGAGGCTCCAGAGCGCGAACATGTTGGTGGCCATGTGCCAGAAGCCGCCGTGCAGGAAGGCATGGGTGATGAACATCACCCAGGGCTGGGCCGGGTAGTTGGGCCGCCAATCATGCAGGAGACCGACCCAGAAGGCGCCATTGTAATAGGCGATTGCCCGCCAGCGCGGCGAGCCGATCAGCCCGTAATCGGCGGCCAAAAGCACCAGCTCGATCCCCGCATTGACGAGGAACAGCGCCCAGAGCAGCCAGTAGGGACGGCTGAAAAGCGCATGCCGGGCCGCAGGGGAGGAGGGAGAGATGAAACCGCTCATGCGGGCCATCCTTGCCCGGCCCGCGGGCCGGGTGCAAGGGGGTGCCTATTCGGGGATGAAGCGGGGCAGGCGGGGGAGGACCTTGCGCATGAAGCGCTGCAGGCGGGCGTCTGCCTCGGCTTCGCTTTCATTCTCTGCGATCGGGGTGACGAAACGCACCAGGGCGCCATCGGTGCGCCCGCGCGTGAGGCTGTCATAGACCACCACCGCCTTGGCGAGGTAATCGTTGGTCATGCGCCGGCCGCGCTGTTCGAACCAGTAATAGACGAGCTGCTTGGAAAGCCCCTTCTGGATCACCGAACGATTGACCTTGAACCTGCCGAAGCCGGTGCCCGTCATGTCCACCTCGTAAGGCTCGAGGCTGAACACCTCCCAGCCGCCCACGGGCAGGCAGACCTGAGGCGAGTGGATCCCCGAGCCTTCCGTCTGCTTTGCGTAGAAGGCGGAGAAGAAATTCACATAGGCGGCCTCGGCGGGATTCTGGTAGCTGGCGTTGATGTAGTCATCGGCCCCCAGCACGCGCTCCACATCCGCTTCCAGCGGATAGTGATAGCCCTGCCAGCCGCCCAGATCGCGCGGGAAGAGGGCGAAGCTGTCGCGCGTCACGGAAACGGCGGGGCGTTCGGGGGTGAGGGCAAAGCCGGCACCGACGGCGAGCGAGAGAAGCGCGCCGGCGATCATCCCGGCCGAAGGGGTGATGCGCTTGAGGCGCGCGATCTCGCCGCCGAAGCCCTCGAAATCGAGATCGATGGTTTCGGCAAGGGGCCTGGGATCCTTCGTCAGCCCCTGCAGCAGCAGCGCGAGGCCGAACAGGATCACGATACAGGCGATGAAGATCACCCAGCCCTGGAAGAAATGCAGGAAGCCCTCGGCCTGTTCGATGCCGTAGCGATTGACCAGAACGCCGATGATGGCGATGCGGATCGAATTCATCAGCACGGTGAGCGGCGCGGCGGAGAGGAGCAGCACCGCCTTGTGCCACATCGGGCCGCGATAGAGGATGGCAAAGAGATAGGAAAAGGAGAGGATCGGGAAAAGATAGCGCAGCCCGGAGCAGGCCTCGGCCACCTGCAGCTTGTAAACGCCAAGATCGATCACGTTGCCTTCGAGATAGACCGGCACGCCGAACAGCTGCAGGAACCACACGCCAAGCTCGGAGGAGACGAGCTGGAGGAAGATCGTCATCTTCCAGAACACGAACTGCGGCAGCGGCAGCATGAACACCAGATGCAGCACCGGCGCCCAGTGGCGCCTGCCCCGCTCCCAGCCCATCACCGTGAGCATCACCCCCCCGACCCACAGGATGATCGCATAGGCCACCACATCGGGGATATGCACCAGATTGCCGAAGATGGCGATCGCGAGCGCCAGCAGGATCAGCGCCACGCCGGGCCAGCGGTTGAGCCGGGCGGGGCGGGGGAGAGCCCTGTCGCGCCGCAGCTCGCGCAGGAAGAGATAGAGCGAGATCAGGGGGATGATCGGCCCCTGGCTGTATTCGGGGGTGGACCAGGCGGAGAGCAGCATCGTGATGCCGCTCCAGAAAACCGGCAGCGGCCCCAGCACCAGAAGTGCCAGCCAGAACAGGCCGGAAAGATTGATTTCGCGTGAAAGAGGCGGCGGGCTGCCCTCAACGGTGGTGAAAGACGACATCAAACACTCTTTTGCAAAACAGGACTATTCCATCACCCGATCATACAGGATTTGCGGCATGGCGCAATCTCGGGCCGGCTGGGGAAGGGCGTGCGCGCTCTCATGGCCGGATCGTGAAGCTGCGCCCCAGCGCAACGAACACCGCGTGGCTGGTGGCGCCGGGCGTGCCGGTTTCCGCGCGATGGCGCCAGGTGTAGCCGGCGGTGAGGCGCCAGTCCTCGGTGAGGTGGCGGTTGTAGCTGAGGCCGAGGCTGGTGTTTTTCGTCTTCGTGCCGGTCAGGAAGGCATCGTTGAGGGTGTAGGTGGCGGTGAGGCCGAGGCTTGAAAGCGGATTGATCTCGTGGTTCCACGAGAGGCGCAGCAGGGTGACGAGCTGATCGTCATCATCGCTGCCGGAGGTGACGGCGCGCGAAAGGCGCGCGGAAACATTGCCGCGCACCAGATCGCGGCGCCAGTCCAGCGCGCCGATCAGGCGGGTGCGGCCGCTGTAGCCCTGCACGGCGCCGAGGCTTGCCGAAAGCGCCCCGGCGGGGAATTCGAGCCCGCGCGAGAGGGTGAATTCGCTGCGCGTGCCATTTTGGTTGATGATGCGCAAAAGCGTTGCACCGAGCGTGCCGTTGGCCATCTCGCGGTTGAGGGCGAGCCTGCCGGTGAGGCCGTCTTCCACGGTGGTGGTGCGCAGGCCGCCGATGGTTTCATCGGTTTCCACCCGGGTGAAGCCCAGCTCGGCGTCGAGCGTGAGCCGCTTCGAAAGATCGCGGGTGAGGCCAAGGGCAAGGCTGCGGGTGCTGCGGTCCGTCTGTTCGGCGTCATCGGCTTCGTAGGTGTCGAGATCGGCCGAAACCCGGCCCTCCATCACGGGCGAGAAGCGCAGCCGCAGGGCGGCGGAGAGATTGGCGCGGGTGGTGTCGAACAGGCCGGGGTCGGTGGTATCGGCGTAATCGAGCCTGTCGATGCCGGCGCCGAGGGTGAGGCCGAGCGGCGCGTCACGCCCCAGCTCCAGAGAGCCGCCAAGGCTCCAGGCGCGGCGCTTGCCGGTGCCGGTGAGATCGGCCAGATCGGGGGGCAGCACGATCACGCCGCCGGGGCCGATGAAATCGCTCTCAGGGCGCAGGAAGGAAATATCGCTGCGCCGCCAGTCGCCATGCAGCTTCAGCAGGCTTCGTGCCGCCTCGCGGCTGTAGGAGAAGCGCAGGCGGGGTTCGTCGATCTCGGTGCCCGCATCGGATCCGCCGGGATCGTTGCGCAGCCGCAGCCGGGTGGAGAGGCCGAGGCTCAGATCCTGCGCCCGTGTATGGCTTTCGAGGCGCAGGCCGAGGCCGGTGGTGGCGATCAGGCTGGTGCCGGGGCTGGTGGCGGCGAGATCGAGATTGCTGTCGGCCTCGAGGCGCTGATCGAAATCGAGCACCACCGAGAGGCCGGGCGCGCCGGCGCCGCTCTCCTGCGCCTCGAGCGCCCCGCCCGGAGCGATCAGCCCTGCCGCCAGCAGCAGCGCCGGAATATGCCCGATCCGCCTCATGGCACGCGCCCTGCCTCCCCGTGCTATTCGAACAGGCGGCGCTGGGGCACCACGATCACATCGCCATCGCGCAAGGGGCCGAAGCCCCGCCCGCGTCCCTTCTCGAGCGCATCGTAATCGAACCCGAACACATGCTCCTGCCCGGTGTTCGGATCGCGGCGGCGGATCTGGATGCGTTTCGTGGCGGCGAATTTTGTGAAACCGCCCGCCTGTGCGAGGAACTGCAGCAGCGTGGTGCCGCGCTTCATCTCGTGTTCGCCGGGCTTGGCCAGCTCGCCAAGGGCGAAGATCGAGATGGTGCGCGGCTTGCCGGCCGCGCGCTTGCCGAGCGTGGCGAGCGCCACGAAAACGGTCGGTTTGGTGGCGAAATTCGAGGCCAGGCGCTCGGCCAGGGTATCGCGGATCTGGTTCACGTTGCGGCCTGCCGCGCGCAGGCTGCCTGCCAGCGGGAAGGAGATCGTGCCATCGGGCAGCACAAGCGCGCTGCGGTTGAGGGTCGCGTCTTCCAGAACCTCGATCTGCAGCACGTCTCCGGGCTTTACCTTGTAGGTGCTCTGGGCAAGGGCGGGCAGGGCCAGGAACAGCGCTGCCAGAAGGGTGATTATCTGTCGCATCGTTACTTCCTCGTCAAACGGGCCGTCCAGCAGCGGCCATTATCATTGCCTTTTCATAGCACCGAAGCCGTGGATTGCGAAACGGAAGCTTGCCACAAGCGCAGCATTTCTGCCCACGCAGGCCTCATTCCCCGGCCGGCAGGCTTTCGAGCGCCTTGCGGGCCTCTTCCACCACCGGCAGATCGAGCCCCTCTGCCATCGCGAGCCCGCGTTCGAGCGCCTCGCGTGCGCGGGGCGTGTCGCCGAGCGCTGCATAGGCGAGCCCCAGATGCAGCTGCACCTCGGGATTTTCGGGCAAGCCGCGGGCTGCGGCCACGAGGAAGGGCAGGGCGGCCTTGGCATTGCCGCGGCGCAGCTGAAGCCAGCCGTAGGTATCCTGGAAGGCGGGCACCTTGCTGTTGCGCAGGCGCTTGGCGATGGCGAAGGCGCGCTCGAGGCTTTCGCGATCGTCGCGGCTGGCGGCGATCAGGCTGGCCAGGTTGTTGGCCACCACCATGTCATTATTGTTCTGTTCATAGAGCTTCTCATAGATCGCGATGGCGCCCTCGATATCGCCGCTTTTTTCGAGGAGACCGGCCCTGATCCAGTTCAGGGTCGGTGAAAGCGGCGCGTTTTCGAGCCCCTGATCGAGCACGGCCAGGGCCTCTTCATCGCGGCCCGCCTTGCGCAGCAGCGTGTAAAGCGCCTGCACCGGCAGATCCGCCTGCGGATTTTCCGCGATCAGAGCGCGGTAGATCCTCTCGGCCTCGTCCGATCTGCCCTCGGCCATGTAGACCCCGGCGCGCAGCATGCGCAGGGCGGGATCCTTCGGGGCCTTTTCGAGAAGCTCGTCGGCATAGGCGGCGGCGGCCTCGACATTGCCCTCGCGCAGATGCGTCTGCACCACCAGCGCCCCGGCGCGCGCATCCGCATCGCCCGCGTCGATCAGATTCTGGACGAATTCGATGCTGTCTTCGGGTTTCCCCTGGGCCAGCAGAAGCCTCGTCTGGATGGAATTGGCGGCGGCCTTCGCCTCTTCGCTGCCGATCTCGTTCAGCCGGCGGACGACCCCCCGGGCGCGGGGCCAGTCCTTCTGGCGGATGTAGATATCGGCCAGCGTGCGCAGCAGCTGCTGATCGGCGGGGTTGCGGCGCAGGGCATCGATCAGCACGCTTTCGGCCGGGGCGAGCCGGCCTTCCCCGATCAGGAAGCGGGCATAACGCAGGCTTTCCGCGGGGGCGCTGCCGGAGGCTTCCACGGCCAGGGCCAGCCGTTCGCCGGCCAGCTGATGATCGCCGTTGCGCTCGTGAGCGCGGGCCATCAGGGTGAGCAGTTCGGGATCGCGCGGAGCCTGATCGAGCGCCTTGCGCAGGGTGAGGATGGCTTCTTCGGGCTTGTCGTCCTCGATCTGCCAGGCGGCCTTCATCTTCAGTGCCGCCACATGGCCGGAATCCTCGGACAGCACCTTCTCGACCTCGGCGCGCGCGCCCACCTCGTTGCCGCTCGATTGCAGCATGCGCGCCAGGATCACCCGGACATCGCGCATCTTCGCATCGGATTTCGCCCCCTCGAGGATTTTCTCCAGATCGGCGATGGCCTCCTCCTTCTCTTCGCCGAACTCGAAATCGAGAACGGCGCGCATCGCCTTGTAAAGATCGGCGTCCGAATCCTCCCGGGCGGCGAGGGCATCGAGCTCTGCGCGCGCCGCATCGTAGCCGCGGGTGCGGCGCAGAAGCTGGACAATCGCGAGATTGAGCCCGGGCCTGTCGGCCTCATCCGCCTCGGCCGCCATCCGGCGCATGAATTCCTCGGCGCCCTCCACATCGCCACGGCGCAGATACCAGGCAATGAGCAAGGATTGCACCCGTTCGTTATCGGGGAAGATTCGGGTCATCTCGCGCAGACGCTCGCCCACCTCGTCATCGCGCCCGGCCAGGGCCAGAAGGCGCAGCCGCGCCTGGTGCAGCTCGAGGGAATCGGGCTCCTGCTCCAGCGCGATGTCGAGCTGCTTCAGCGCATCCATGGGGTTGGGGCCGGAAAGGGCATCTTCGATCAGCACCCGGCGCGCCATGGTGATCTCCGGCTCCTGCGCCAGCACGGCCCTGGCCTCCTGCACGGCTTTCGCCCTTGCCACGGTATCGTTCCTGCGCACCGCATCCCGGTAATCGAGCACCGCGTTCATTGCCCGGGCTTCGAGATCATCGGGCGCAAGCTCGCGCAGGCGCCGGGCGTGGCGCTCGGCTTCTTCCCAGTTGCCGCCCTTGATGGCCATCTCGGCCAGGGCGCGCCGGCCCTCCACATCATCCGGGTATTGCTCGATCAGGCGCAGATAGTGGCCGTAGCTCTCGGCGATGTCGCCGCGTTTGCGCAGCAGTTCCGCATAGGCGATGCGCGCTTCGCGGTGGCGCCCGTTCAGATCGAACACGTTGCGCAGCTGGACCATGGCCCGCTCTTCGTCGCCCCGTTCGAGCAGTTCGAGGGCGGATCGGTAGTATTTCTCGGCCCTCTGTTCGGAATCGCCGAACCGGGTGAGAAAGATGACGGTGCCGATGGCAACGACGAGGAGGAGAAGAAAAATGCGCGCTTTCATGACATGCCTTCTGAAAGAACCGGATGCATTTGAAGATATAGCCTTTCCTGGCGCGGAGATCATGAAAAATCATGTTTTCCGGCCGGTCCGGGTGCAAACGGAACACGGACAGGCCGAAAAAAGGGTGGAAAGGCTCTGCCGGCAGCCGCCCGGCTCAGTAGCCGGTGCCGCGCAGCACCACACGAATGGTGCGCAGCAGGATCGAGGCATCGGTCTTCAGCGAGACGCAGCGCTCGTATTCGGCATCGAACTTGGCGCGGCCGGCAAAGCTGCCTTCGTTGCGGTCGGAAATCTGCCACAGGCCGGTGATGCCGGGGCGCAGGGCATAATAGGCGCGGCCCGGATAGAGATGGCGCTGTTCGGGCAGCATCGGGCGCGGGCCGACAAGGCTCATGTCGCCCTTCAGCACGTTCCACAGCTGCGGCAGCTCATCAAGGGAGGTCTTGCGCAGGAGGCGTCCGAAGCGGGTGATGCGCGGATCATTCTTCAGCTTCTGGGTGGTTTCCCATTCCTCCCTGGCCTCGGGATTCTGCGCCAGATAGGCGGCAAGCCTTTCATCGGCATCGGCCACCATGGTGCGCAGCTTCCAGAGGGTGAAAAGGCGCCCCCCCCGGCCGAGCCGCTTCTGACGGTAGAAGGGAGAGTGCCCGTCGAGCGAAATCAGGAGCGCCAGCATTGTCACTACCGGCAGCACGATCGGCAGAGCGGCCAGGATCAGCGCAACGTCCAGCAGGCGCTTCACTGTTTTCCGGTAGATCCCGCCCCCGCCATGCAGGGCCTCACGCTCCGGCATGCAAGTGGCCGTAACGGGAATCATACCCTTCCCAAGGCTGTCCGTCAGATTGGTATTGTGTACCGTCATTATCATCTCACCTAATCAATTCGGGACGAACCCGAAAACCCCACCCCCGGAAATTGGGGGTCACTCATGCCCGACAGGGAACAGGCTCTTCAATGGAGCCTTCCAGAGATCAAATCCGAGATGACTTGCTCAAGCAGACATGCTCAGACCCCGTTTTCCTTCCCCACACTCATACTTGCACAATTTGACGGAAATTTGCAATCAATATTCGAAAAATGTGAAGTCGCGCCATTGCCATAAGTTAATGTTTTATAAACTATTTTCGCGCCCCAGTTGTGCTGGCGTCTTCGATTTGTGATGTTTTCATGCCCAATGGAGTGAAATGCGGCGATTTGTTGACTGAGCGAGGGTGGTGTAGAAAATGGATGTCTTCATGCTTTTGAATGCTGGGCGCCGCGGCTTTGGTCCGGGCGAATCAGTCATGCCTGCCGGGCATCTTCCGTGGGCGACAAACGCCCGCAGGTTGTGCCGCTGACGATGCCGGTGTGAATCTCCGGGTGCGGGTGCTTGCGTGCTCGGGGATAAGGGATGGAATCTGTGTGATTCGGCCACAAAGTCACGCGCGCGCCGTAAAAAGAGATGAATCCCTCGGAAAAAGCCTGTATGCAGGGCCGGTATCCGGGTGGTGGGCGGTAACGGGTTGATGATATGAGTGATTTCGGTAATTGCTATGCTGCGCTGTTGATGGTGACGGTGCTTTTCGGATGAACGTGGTCAACGCCCTGGATATCTATACGGAATATTTCGGCCTCAAGGAGCGCCCCTTCACCCTGGTCCCGGACCCGGATTTCCTCTTCTGGTCGCCGGCGCACCGGCGTGCCTATGCGATGCTGGAATACGGGCTGTTCACCAAGGCCCCGATCACGCTGATCACCGGAGAGGTGGGGGCAGGGAAAACGACCCTTCTGCATCACCTGCTGAAAAAGCTCGGCGATGACGTGAGCGTAGGGCTGATTTCCAACGCCCATGGCGACCGCGGCGAATTGCTGCGCTGGGTCCTGATGGCGCTCGGGCAGGACGCGGCGAAGGATGCCTCCTATGTGGATCTGTTCAAGCAGTTCCAGGATTTCCTCATAGAGGAATACGCGCGCGGCAAGCGGGTGATCCTGATCTTCGACGAGGCGCAGAATCTTTCGCGCGAGAGCCTCGAAGAGCTGCGCATGTTCACCAACATCAATTCCAACAAGGACGAACTCCTGCAGATCATCCTCATGGGCCAGCCCGAACTGCGCGATACCATCCGCAGCCCCGAGCTGACGCAATTCGCCCAGCGGGTGGCGGCCAGCTTCCACCTGACGGCGATGGACGCCCCCACGGTGCAGGCCTATATCGATCACCGGCTTAAAAAGGCGGGGGCCAGAGAGCGGATATTCACCCCCAATGCCGCCAAGCTCATCCACGAGGCTACCGGGGGCATTCCGCGCCTCGTCAATCAGCTGTGTGATTTTTCCCTCGTCTATGCCTATACGGACGAGGTGAAAACGGTGAACCGGGCGCTTGTTCAGCGGGTGCTGGATGACGGCGTCTTCTTCCCGGTGACACTCACCCTCGAAAAGGCCTGAGCAACATGGCGCTTGATACCAAATTCTACATTTCCATCTTCTGGCGGCGGTTCCCCTATTTCCTGATCGTGGCGGCGGCGGTTTCGGCGATCGGCATCTTCATCGCCACCATCCTGCCTCCCACCTATAGCGCCCGCGCCGTCATGCTGGTGGAAAGCGAGCAGATCGCTGTCGACAAGCCCGCGAGCCGCACCAATCTGACGGAGGTGCTGCAGCGCATCCAGCAGAAGATTCTTTCCCGCGCCACGCTTCTCGACATGGCCGACTCCCTCGAGATCTACCCCCCCGAGAGCGATCTCTCGCCCGACCGGATCGTGGAGGACATGCGCGCGCGCACCGAATTCAAGGTGCAGCAGAAACGGGGCGAGGCGCCGTTGCTGACGGTTTCCTTCTCCGCCGAAACCGGCGAGAAGGCGGCGCGCGTGGCCAATGAGTTCGTCACCCGCATCCTCAAGGAACATGCCGAGATCATGCGCGGCCGGGCCACCGAGGTGCTGCGCTTCTTCGAACAGGAGGAAAAGCGCCTCGGCCAGGAGCTCGACAAGCTCAACAAGACGATCCTCGAATTCAAGCGCGAAAACCGCGACAGCCTGCCCGACAGCCTTTCCTTCCGCCGCGCCCGCCAGACGAGCCTGCAGGAAAGCTTGATCCGCCTCGAGCAGGAGCAGGCCGAATTGCAGGACAAGCGCAAGCGTCTGGTGGAGCTCTACAAGAGCCAGGGCATGGTCGGCATCAATCAGGAGAACATGACCAGCGAGGAAAAGGCCCTGCAGCTGGCCAAGGCCGAGCTCGAGCGCGCGCTGGCGGTGTTTTCGGCCGACAATCCGAAGGTGAAGGTGCTGCGCGCGCGCGTCGAGCAGCTGGAAAAGATCGTGCTTGGCCAGCGCGGGGAGGCCGCGGCAGAAGGCGCCTCCGAGCAGGACAAGGCCACGTCCAGGGCCAACAAGACCCTGTTCGATCTCCAGCTCGAGGAGATCGACGGCCGGCTCAATTTCATCCGCAAGCAGATGAACGGCATGAAGGAGGAGCTTGCGCGGCTCGAGGAAACCATCCGCGCAACCCCGGCAAATGCCCTGCGCCAGGCCGAGCTTGAACGGGATTATTCTCTGATCCGGGCGCAATATGATGCCGCGGTGGCGGCGCTTGCCAAGGCCAGGACCGGCGAGATCATCGAGAGCCGCTCCAAGGGGCAGCGCATCATGGTGATCGAGCAGCCGGTGGCGCCGGATGCGCCCTCAAGCCCGCCGCGCCTGCTGATCATGATCGGTTCGGTGGTGGCGGGGATCCTGGCCGGCCTCGCCGCGGTGGTGTTGCTTGAAGCGATGAACCGCGCCGTGCGCCGTCCGGCCGATATCACGGCAAAGCTCGGCATCACCCCGATCGGCACTCTGCCTTTCGTGCGAACCCGGGGCGAAACCCTGCGCCGGCGGATGGTGATCTATCTGGCGCTGGCGGTGGTGCTGATCGGCATTCCGGCCGGGCTTTACATGGTGCATACCCGCTACATGCCCATGGATGTGCTGGTGCAGAAGCTCCTGGACAAGACCGGCCTTTCCCTTCTGCTCGAAAAGATACGCTTCAATGGCGCCTGAGGGCGCGCGACAAACGGACTAGCCCATGGAACGGATCAGATCGGCGATCGACAAGGCCCGCGAAGCGAGGGGCGAAAACACCCCCGCCCGGCGTGCCCGCCCGGAACTGCCGGCGGCCCTGGCGGAAAACTGGCAGATGCTTGCGCAAGCGGATGTCAATCCGCGCCTGCTGCACCGCAACCGGATACTGGCGATCGAGGGCGGCCCCGAATCCGGCCCCTTCGACATGCTGCGCACCAAGGTGCTCCAGCAGATGCGGGCCAACAACTGGCGCCGGCTGGCCATCACATCGCCCACCAGCGGCTGCGGCAAGACGACGACAAGCGCCAATCTCGCCTTCAGCTTCGCCCGCCAGCCCGAATTGCGCGTGGTGGTGGTGGAGGCCGACATGCGCCGCCCGGCCCTGGCAAAAACCCTGGGGCAGAAGGGGATCGGCCATCAGTTCGGCAGGGTTCTGGCGGGGCAGGCCTCCTGGGCGGAACACATGCTGCGCATCGGCTCCAATCTCGCCTTCGCCACCAATGCTGCGCCGGTAAACCATTCGGCGGAGCTCCTGCAGAGCGCAACGGCGCGCCGGGCGCTGGAAGAGGTGGAGCGGGCGCTCGATCCGAGCGTGATGATCTTCGACACGCCCCCGCTCCTGGTCAGCGATGATACGCTCGGTTTTCTCGATCAGGTGGATTGCGTGCTGCTGGTGGCCGAAGCCGAAACCACCACGATCGACGAGATCGACAATTGCGAGCAGGATCTCGCCGCGCGCAGCAACGTGCTCGGCGTGGTGCTCAACAAGTGCCGCTACATGGGCAAGGGTTACGGCTACGATTACGATTACGGCTATTGAGCCGGCCGGTGCTGCCCGTGCCGCTCATTCGTTGATCACCATCTTCAATATGCCTCGTTCGGAAATCTCGTAGGAAAGGTGGCGCCCGTTCGCGGGCTGCCCCTGTGCGGTAAGGCGCAGCGCGGGCCTGCCGGGGCGCAGGCGCTCGAGGCCGATCAGGGTGCCATCAGGGCCGTAGCGGAAGCGGTCCTGCCAGGAGGCGGAGAAGTGCAGCAGCGGATCGAAGGGGATCTTGCGGGCGCGGGCGTCGTAATCGACGGCGGCCAGGCGCATGCCGCCGCCGGGCGCTGGTTCGTAGCGGCGCTTCTGATGGGTGGGGAAGCTGACCGAGACGAAGGCCGGGGCGCTCCAGTAGGCGCCGTTATGGGCGAATACCCCGATATCGACGCGGCTGCTGGTGCGCGGATCACCGGGCAGGATCCGGCGTTCCTCCTGCCAGTCGAGGGTGATGCGGGCGCGGCTTCCCCGTTCATCGAGCGGGGTGATTCGCACCCGCCCGGGATCGCCGCGCAGCAGCACCCAGCGGAAGGTGAGGGGGCGGCCATTGGGATCGCGCGTCCGGCCCGCGGAGATCACCATTTCCTTTTCCCATTCGGGCCCGCGCCAGATGCGGGCGATGGCGGCGGGGGTGGTGAAGAGGCGCTCCGAGCGGGCAAGAAGCCCGGCGCGGGGGGCGAAATCCTCGCTTTCCACCGAAAGCACCACCTGGGGCGGGATGGTGCCGGGGGTGAGGCTGTTGGCCAGCGCCATCATGCGGGTGGGATTGATTGCGCTCTTGTCAAACGCGGTGGGGTGGGCGGCGCCGGAGAGATAGGCATCGTCCGAGCGCACCGCCGTCTGGGCGCGGCGAAACACCATCTGCACAGTGGGCGCCACCAGGTGCTCGGCCTCGAGGCGGGCGCGGGTCTGCGGCGTGAAGCTTGCGAGGATGAGCGCCACCGCTTCGAGGAAGGGGCGATCGGAGCCCGAAGAGCCCTGGCTGATCAGCATGTAGGGCCAGTTGGCGGGGAAGCGATCGGCGGCATCGTGATCGCGGTGCTCGGGATAGATGTAGATGTGGTTGGCGGCGTAGGTCTGGTAGGCGCGGAAGGGGCCGTCCGGCTTTGTCATGGCGTGGCGGGGCAGGCTGCGCGCCCTGGGGCCGGCGGTGTAGGCGGTGGAGGAATTGCCGATGGTGATGGCGGGAAAGAGGATGGTTTCGGCCAACCCGTAATCGAGATTGTGCTTCAGCAGATCGGGGCCGTAGCGAACGGGGGTGATTTGCGGGAATTTCCCGAGCGACAGGGGGGAATGGCCCCGGTCGCGGTTGTCGTAAAGGACGCCGGCCAGCCCGGCGGCGCGCCCCTGCGCGGTGAGGCGGGAGAGATAGAGCGCGGCGCCGCGCTCGAGCTTGCGGCCGTAGGGGCGCGCATCCGCGCCGGCGCGGGAAAGATCGGCAAGCGCAACGAAGCGGCGCAGGGCCGGCACCCACAGGAGATTGCGGAGGGCGAGCGCCAGCCCGTCGGGGCCGGGGATGGCCACTTCGGCCCGCCCGCCCTTGGCTTCTGCGCTTTGCGAGGCCGGCTTGCGGGGAGCAGGCTGCACCTGGGGCAGGGGGGGCGCTTCGCCCGGTTCTGCGGGGAATGACGCAGATTGCCCGGCCGCGGGCCGTGATGGGGCAAGCGGGATCAGGAACAGGAGAAGAATGCCGGCGAATAGACGCATTGCACTATCTTGAATGAGCCGCCCCGGGTTGACCAGCCCTTTACGATTGCCGGAAAGCCCTTGTGAGGCTCTGCATGGCATGATGCACAGCGATGTGCGCGTTGGCATCATGATAGGGCTTGTGAGATTGAAAGGACCGGATAATGAACCGGCAGTAGTTCATGATCCGAATATGCGCGCCGTTAGGCGGGGGAGGCCGGGCACTCATCATGCAGAGGAGTTCCCGCAGCTGCGCAAGCGCTACTGGAAAAATGGCTCT
Source organism: Albidovulum sp. (assembly GCA_015491895.1). Taxonomy (GTDB): domain Bacteria; phylum Pseudomonadota; class Alphaproteobacteria; order Rhodobacterales; family Rhodobacteraceae; genus WFVA01. The sequence goes on from WFVA01000158.1 coordinate 26,990, forward strand.
GGGCCCGGGGTTGTTTCTGGAGCATTTCCTGAAATTCCATGGACGATACCATCATGCAGCACTTGGAATTACATTCCAGACGCGATGCTATCGGCATCAACTGGCAACGCTCCGCTTGATGATGAACAGGCAGATCCTACCTCACGACGAATTCCGCATGTAGGGCTCCTGCAGCCTTTATGCTTTTCAAGATGTCGATCATGTCACGTGGAGTGACGCCCAGTGCATTCAGCCCGGCAATTACTTCGGACAGTGATGCCCCTCCGTTGATCTCTGCAAGTCCCGTCCCCGGCTCTTCGTTGAGAGTGGCGGTTGTGCGCGGTATTATGACCGTTTCTCCTTTCGAGAAAGGGTTTGGCTGAACGACAAGCGGCTCCTCCTCAATGCGTAGCGTGAGATTGCCCTGGGAAACCGCAACACGTGAGATCCTCACATCTTCACCAAGCACGATCGTGCCCGAGCGCTGATCGACGACCACGCGTGCCTTTCGTTGAGGCTCTACAAGTATATTCTCTATCCGCGATAATGCATGCGCGGGGGAGCGCATGCCGGTGGAAGCGATATCAAGCATCACTGTGCCGGAATCCAGCATCATCGCGACAGGTTTCATGAAATCCGTATTGATTGCCGTTTCAATGCGTGCGGCAGTCGTGAAATCGGGGTTGCGCAATGCCATTCGCAATTGCTTTAGGCCGGAGAAATCGAAGTCGATTTCACGTTCGATTCTTGCCCCGGAGGGGATTGAGCCCGATGTGGGAACCCCTTCGACAACGCTGGAGCCATCACCGCTTGCAGAAGCACCTCCGGCGATTACTGTTCCTTGGGCTACAGCATATATTTGACCGTCGGCCGCGTTGAGAGGTGTCATGACTAGCGTGCCACCAAGAAGGCTTTTGGCATCGCCGATCGCAGAAACGGTTACATCGATCCGGCTGCCAGCACGGGCAAAAGGAGGCAGTTCCGCAGTTACAAAAACGGCGGCTACATTCTTTGGCCGGAATTGCTCTCCTGTGATATTTACGCCCAACCTTTCAAGCATGTTGGACATGATCTCTTCCGTGAAAGGCGAGTTGCGCAGGCCGTCTCCGGTGCCATTGAGGCCCACGACGAGGCCGTATCCGATAAGATCATTACCGCGCACGCCATCGAATTCCACAAGATCCTTGATGCGTATGGGCTCGGCCAGGAGCTCCAACGGCAGGAGGATGAGGCCGATCAGTATGTAGATGAATTTCATCATTTCAAGAAATTGACCAGGGACAGACGGGAAAGGCGGGCGGTGATCGTATAGAGCATTTCAAGATTGCCACGCACGGCCTCAAGCTCGCCTGCGGTCTTGTAGGGGTCGGCGGAGATCATGTTGGTGCGCGCAATCTCGAGGCTTGTTTCCTTGGCCGAATTTCGAGCCATTGCGGCCTCGATGCGTGATTCAGCAGCGCCAATGCCCGCACGCTTTTCGGATATCCCGTATTGTGCGGAAAGAATGCGCTCACCTGCATGTTGCATCATGATGCGCTGTTCGTGGGGTTTGTTCGAAAGTGCGGCATTGCTGGCCAGGGCTGCAATTGCGAATCCCTTCATGAGTTCGCGTATTTCCGGATCACTTGCTTTCAGGCCGAGGCTCACTTCTTCACCGTCGCCTAGCCTGAATGGAGTCAGAGAACTGGACGAACCCTGATAGGCCACCGTATCAAATCCGCCCCCAGGAGTATCGAACCAGGCATCGATAGCAGATTCGATTCCGGCAGCAGTTGTCTGGCCTGCAATGGCAGCTTGCAGATCCGCCAGGATTGCCTGCCCGCTTGCGAGGGGTTGCTGATCCGTTGCATCTCCCGCGAGGAGGCTTCTTTCGCCAACTCCCGTATTGAGAACGGAAACGAGAGCGAGAAATTTCTGTTTTGCATCTGCTGCCGTGTTCACAAGCATCGTGGCATTGCCAGATGTGCCTGCCGTCATCAGGGCCGGTGCCAGATCGTCAGCCAGTGCCTGCGTCTGCCCCAGAACATCCTGCAAACCCTGGGCGAAACTGGCTGCTTCCGTGGTCGAGAGGCGGATCGATTTCAAGGTAGACAGGTTATGTTCGATGCTCGCCAGTGACCCGAAATCCCCGGAGACAGCTTTGGCAATATCCGAAAGCTTCCCGCTGGAAAGCTCTTCAGCCAGCCTGTTGAGGTCTGTTTTCAATTGAGCGCCATGCTGACGGAAGAAAAATGTCTGGGCCATGTCGCCAACGGATATGTAGCTCATTTTCTACATCTCCAATAATGTTTGGATTAGTTCATCGGCTGTCTGGATGATCCGGGCATTCGCTGAAAATGCCTGCTCCGCAAGAAGCAGTTGCTGCATTTCCTGATCCGTGTCCACGCCGGTTTCGAGTTCCTGTGCCTTGAGAGCATTCAGGCGCCCTTCCGAGTATACTGCTTCCGATTGAGCGGCCTGATGGCGGCTGGATATTGATGAAAGATAATCAGCGGCCAGTCCCGAGGCAGTTTGCGATGTGCCGGCAAAACTGCCTGACGCCGGGCTTCTTGTTTGAGTGAGGGCAGTGCTCAGCCCCTGAAGCAACGCCGAATTGCCCACATTGCCAGGCGCTCCTGCACCCAGCCCATCCCGCAATCGCCACAGGGCACCTCCCGATGCCGGATCAACGAGGGGGTTGAGGGCAAGACGCGATGACAATGCGGTTTCATTTGCCGGTGTGAACACGGCACCGGCATCCGTGAAAAGGCCAGGCTGCCCGGGCGAAAGGGTCGGATCAATCGACGGATCCTGAAAGCGTTCGATGAGGTCACGCGCCAATGCATCGAGATCGGCTTGTGCTTCGACGGCAATATCATCACGAACATTGAACAGTGCTGCCAGGGATCCGCCTCTCATGGAATTGTAGCCGCTCCCCATATCGATCGGCCTGCCATTGATGGAGATGACGTCAAGGCCTCCGGACGCAACAGTCATTTCCGGAACGATGACCCCCACGGGCGTGAACTCGATTGTTGGCGCCGGCCCGTCAAGCAACATCTCGCCGCCTTCCGAAATCAAAGCGATCCGGCCGTGATCGCGAGGTATCTGGCGCAGGGGGACTATCTCCGAGATGCTGTCGATCAGGCTTTGGCGCTGATCGATCAGGGCATTCGCATCATGCCCTGCGCCGCGCAGGGACACGATGTCCGTATTGAGTTCCTCGATTCGTTTCAGGGTGCCGTTCAAACGTTCCACCAATGTGGAGATCTCGCGATCCGCTTCCATGCGCACACCCTGAATTCGATCGGAAATGGAATTCACATGTGTGACGAGCGAAGATGCCGATTGCATGACGTTTTGCAGACGCACTGTCGAATCGGGCCGGCTTGCGGCTTCGATCAATGATGATTCAAATTCTGCCAATCGCGTGCCGAGCGATCCGGGCTGGCCTGGTATCCCTATGGCATCCTGGATTTGTTCGAGGAACCGGGCTCTTGTCCTGGAATCGCCAACCGATGCATCCGCCAAGCGGCGGTTTGCGATAATGGCGTGATCCACCTGGCGAGTGACGCCGTCGACCCAGACACCTGCTCCATTTGCCCCCAGTGAACGAGATGACAGTTCGACCTGACGCCGGCCATACCCATCCGTCATCACGTTGGCGATATTGGAGGATATCGCTTCGGTTGTTCTTGATGCGGCGGTGAGGCCGGAGAGGGCGTTGGACAGTGCGCCGGATATGCTCATGGGTCAGGCTTCCGTGGTAACCGCAAGGTGCTGAATCAGCGCTTGATGTTGGTTGTTTCCTGCAACATCTCGTCAACCGTCTGGATCACCTTGGCATTGGAGGAATAGGCGCGCTGGGTCTGGATGAGCGCGGTAAGCTCGGCGGCGACATCGGTTGTCGAACCTTCCCTGGCATAGCCGGCAACGGCTCCGGTGGGCCCGTCACCCGCATCCCAGAGAAAGAAGGAACCGCTGTCCGGGGAAACCTGGTAGGTCTGATTGTTGAGCGATATCAGACCATTCGGATTGGGCACATCCACCAGGGGAATCTGATATATCCGGCGCGTGAATCCTGTGTCATAGGTGGCGGTGATATAGCCTTTGTCATCGATTTCCACGGAGGTCAGATTGCCGACGGGGGAACCATCCTTCGTGATGTTTGTCGGCGCGAAGCTGTCGGAAAGCTGGGTGAGACCGTTCGGATCGCCGAGTTTTCCGATGGTCATCGTCAAGGGGCCGCCCGCGACGTTGAGGGCAAGCTGACCTGTTGTCGGGTCATAGGCGCCGCCGGATATGACACTCACCGAAGCCAGAGTACCACCGCTGGCGCGGCTGGCATCGAAGGTGATCGTGTATTCTCCGATCACCGCGCCTCCCAATGCCGAGTCCTGGATGCGCATCGTCCAGGTATTGGAGGAGCCCGTCGCGGGAACCGTTGGTGTGAATGTGATGTCCAGCGTTTCCGAAGTGCCGAGATTGCCGAAATATTCGACCGAAAGCGGCAGTGGCGAGCCTGAAGCACCGGCCTCGGTTTCGGTTGCCGGAAGATTTACGCCGAGATTCATGGCGGTTGTCGGATCCCCGGCGGATTGGTTTGCATTGATCACCACGGGTTCGAGGCCGGCGATCGTATCGCGGGGGTAGATGTTGATGCTGCCATCGGCCTCGGCCGGCCAGCCGAGGAGGACAAGGCCGGACTCGGTTTTCAGGACACCGTTCGAATCGGTCCTGAAGGAGCCCGTTGTCGTCATCATCAAGGGGCGATCGCCGATGCTGGCGCCGATGGATACGGCCTCCGTCACCGGCAGCATGCCGCGCCCCGTGATGGCGATATCCATGGCATTGCTTGTGGAAACGAGCGCGCCATGCTCGTCAATGAGGCGGGTCGTCGTGGCGCGAACCCCGCCAGCGGAGTACATGCCGGATCCCGGATTGTTGTTGATCACCATGGCTCCGAAATCGGTTACGGCCCGCTTGTATCCGAAGGTGCTGGAATTGGCGATGTTGTCGGCAATCGTGGCGAGACGGGTCGCGTTGGCATTCAGGCCGGCCACACCGGCATTGAGCGATGATGAAATGGTCATGCTGCGCCTTTCTGCTGCATCATTTGAATTGAGAGCAGCATTACCGGGCGCGGCTTAACAGGGGGCTAACAGATAAAATCCACCACAATTTTCATCAGCGATCGCTCCGAAGCAGGATAACCTCCAGGCGGTTGTTCCTGACAGCCATCGGATTCTGAACGACGGGCTTGCGGTCCGCATAGCCGGCCACTCGCTCCACCCGCCCGGCTTCAAGGCCGGCCTCTTCCAGCATCTGCCGCATCTTGTCAGCCCGTTGCTGGGAGAGATCCCAGACAGGATTTTCGCTGATAACCACCGGATAGGCGCGCGTATGGGCGTTTATCGCCACGTGATTTGTCACAAGGCTGAAGATTTCGGGAAGGATGGCCGTGATATCACGCAGCAATCCCGTCGGTTCGTCGGAATTTTCGTAGAAAAGCGGCTCGGATTCGGTTGCGAATATCTCGATGATCAGCCCTTCATCCGTCACCCGAGTGCGGATATGGCGGCGGAGGTTGTCGTCGATCATGCTCTCTCCGCCCGTGCCAAACAATGCCTCCTCGATCTTTTTCAGCGCTTCGTCCGAGTCCTTGGCAGCCTTTCCGCTCGCCTCGCTCAGGCCGGTATCACCCTTTGCCGCTTCCGCCTCCGAAGGTTTTTCCATTTGTGAGCCGGCGCCGTTATATGCCATGGTTTCTTCTGTAAAAACGCTGTCGCCGCCAAGTGCGCCATCACCGCCCCCCGAAACCCTGACGGTCGGAATGGTCGGGCTGAAATAATCCGCCAGCCCCTTGCGCTGCTTTTCCGTTGTTGCATTGAGAAGCCACATCAGCAGAAAGAAGGCCATCATGGCCGTCACGAAATCGGCGTATGCGACTTTCCATGCGCCACCATGATGCCCGCCGCCACTGACGACCTTCTTCTTCTTGATAATGACCGGCGCATTTGCTTGTGCACCCATACCACCACCTCGATTTTCACCCGGGATCATCCGTATCAGGCGAAAATGAAGAGCGGCTTAACCTCTAAAATTCGAAGGATTATCTCCGATCGTGCCGTCGAGCCGGAAACCCGTCGTTGCGGGGGAATTTCTTAAAACAAAAGGCCCCGTCAGGGGCCGTTGTTTCATTGGTCGGAGTGAGAGGATTCGAACCTCCGGCCCCTGCCTCCCGAAG
>WFVA01000159.1 GCA_015491895.1 Albidovulum sp.
GGGCTCGATCCCGGCAAGGTGGTGTTCACCATCCTCGGGCGTCTGCACGCGGGCAAGGGGCAGGATCTTTTCCTCGAGGCGCTGGCGGCCCTGGCTGGCAGCCCGCAGTGGCAGGGGGTGATTGTCGGCGTTGGTGAAATGGAAGGCGGGCTGAAGGCTCTGGCCGCGCGGCTCGGGATCGCGGAGCGGGTGCGCTTCACGGGGTTTGTCGAGAGCACCGCGCCCTGGATCGCGGCCAGCGATGTGATCGTGGTGCCCTCGCGCAAGGAAAGCCTGCCGCTGACATGCCTCGAAGGCATGGCACATGGAAAGGCGGTGATCGTCAGCACCGCGGGCGATCTGGCGCGGGTGGTGGATGACGGCCGGTCCGGGCTGGTGGTGCCGATCGGATCGGCGCGGGCGATCACGGCCGCGATGGCGCGATTGCTCGCCGATGAGGCCGAGCGCGAGCGATTCGGCGCTGCCGCGCGGCGCCATGTGGAGAAGCACCACAGCGCCGAGAGGCTGGCAGGCGAGATGATCCGCGCCGCCCGGGATCTACTGGCGCCGCGCGAGCGTGCTGTCATGGATTGAAGAAAGCCGCTCGATGAAGCGCGGGGGCGAGAACTCCGCCGCCTGGCGCACCTGCCCGGCCCGCCCGATGCGCCGGGCGCGCGCGGGATCGTCCAGCAGGCCGGTGATGGCATGGGCCAGGGCCGCGGCATCGCCCGGGCGCACCAGAAGGCCCGAAACCCCGTCCTCGATGATGTCGAGCGGCCCGCCCGCCCGCGCCGCGATCACCGGCGTGGCAACCGCCATCGCCTCGAGCAGAACGAGGCCGAATGGCTCCGCCTCGATGGAGGTGTGGCAGAAGATATCGAAGCCCTCCATCACATCGACCATGTCCGCCAGCCGGTAGCGCCAGCCCAGAAACAGCACCCGATCGCCAAGCCCGAGCCGCGCGGCCTGCTGCTTCAGATCGCGCTCGTAGTGCTCCAGCCCCTCAGGCGCGCCACCCGCGATCACGAAGCGCACATCGCGACGGGCCCTTGCAACCCGCGCGCAGGCTTCGAGAAACACATGCACCCCCTTCCAGGGATCGAGCCGGGCGGCAAAGCCCACGATCCTTTCCGCCTCGCCGATCCCGAGCTCGCGGCGCAGCCGGCCCGGCCGGCGCGGGGCCAGGAAGGCCTCCTGATCCAGCGCATCGGGCATGACGGCGACATTTTCCGGGCGGCGGCGAAACAGCGCCTCCACGCAGGGCTCGGACATGGCGAGAATGGTATCGGAAAGCCGCCTCACCATCTGCGCATAGGCCGCCGTCAGCACCGGCACCCGGGGGGCCATTTCGCGGATGTGCCACAGGTGCGGGGTGCGCGCGAGCTTTGCCCCGAAGGCGCCATAGAGGCAGTAGAGCGAATTGCTGTGCACGAGATCGGGGCGGAGGCGCCGGATCAGCCGCGCCATTCGCATCACCGTGGGGATGAAGCGCATCAGATACCCGGCCTGATAGGAAAGCGAGCGGATGGTACGCAATTGCCGCATGGGCAGGAAATGCACCTCGGCCCCGGCGGCGCGCAGGCGCGCCACCAGCGGGCCGTCGCAGGGCAGCACCACAGAGGCGCGCTGCCCGGCGCCGCGCATCGCCTCTATGGTGCGCGCCAGCGCGATATCCGAGCCCCCCACCTCGGAATTGGGCTGGACATAGAGAACATGGCGTGCCGTGTCCGCGCGCGCCATCAGTAGAACTTGCTGCCCATCAGTGTTTTCACCGGCGTATCCCCGGCAAGCGCCACTCGCTTCACCGCGATCGAAAGGCCGAGCAGCAGCCACAGGAACTTGAGATATTTCGCATGCCCCAGAAGCCCACAGACGAGGAAGGCGATGAGCCCCGCCTTCACGCAGATCGCCAGCACCCGCAGATGCGGCGGGCCTCTCTTCTCGGCCATCGAAAGCTCGCGAAAGGCAAGGACGAAGATCGCGAAATAGAAGACGAAGCCCACGGCCCCGTATTCGACCAGAATTTCAAGCTCGAGATTATGCGCGCCGATGTTGGAAACCAGCTCCCGCCCCTCCTCGACGGATTTCTTCATCTCCACCGCCCAGGCCTGAAGGCGGTAATCCTCGGGCCAGCGGGTGAGCATCGCTTCATAGAAATGGATGCCGAAACCCTTGTAGCCATAGCCGAAAACCGGTTGCTTCCACCAGAATTCGGCAGCCTTCGTCACGTAGAGCTTTCGCAGGGGCGTGCTGCCGTCCTTGAGGTATTTCGAGGAAAACATCCTGTCGATGAAGCCGGGGGGCATGTAGATGGCACCCATCGGAATGGCGAGCGTGATGATCAGCAGCAGGGGCTTCAGCGGCACCATGCGGCGCATGAGAAGATAGATCCCCGCCGCCCCGAGGCCGAGAAAGCCTGTCCGGGTGTAGCTCAGAACCAGCGCGGCCAGCTGCAGGAAGCCGAACGAGAGCACGAAGAACCGCGGCCAGAAGCCCTCCCAGCACTGCCAGCCGTAGACCAGCAGCGGCAGGGCCATGGCGATCGTATAGGCCAGCCAGTTGGCATCGCCCACGCCGCCGGTAATGCGCTTGATGACCACCCCGTCGAGCGATTCTCGATCGATGATGCCGCCGATCATGCCCTTCGCAAGGCGCTCATCCTCGAACTCGATGGCGAGCTGGGGCAGGAAATGCTCCATCACCCCGATGATGCCGGTGGTGGCGACGGCGCCCGCAAATATCCAGACGGTGAGATCAAGCGCGCGCATCGATTGCCCGGCGATCGTGCCGACAACCGTGAGCAGCAATGTCATCTGGATCAGCCGGCTCGTGCCCTCCATGTAGTAGGTTTCAGGATTCTGAACCATGAAATCCCAGCCGAGAACCACCAAGAGAAAGCCGAAGATCGCCTTGTAGATCTTCGAAGTGGAGAGCTTCCAGCCGGCAAACATCATGTGCAGGATCACGGCCCCGAGGGTGATGGCGCCAAACATCTTGGAAACGCTGAGCGGTGCGCCGGTGATATGGGCACTGCCGAGAACCTGAAACGACGTATTGGCAAAGACAACCACCCCGAGGCCGAAGATCGGATTGATCAGGGCAAGAAAGATGGCCATCAGCCCGATCACCACCACAAGCCCCTTCAGGGGGCCGGCCATGAGGATCAGCGCGCCGGCAAGCGCGATCCCGTAGAACAGATTGACCTTCGGGCGCACCGCGGCCCGCAAAGTGCTTTCGATCAAACGCATTCCATGCTTTCAATACATTTCAACAATGATGCGGAAAGGATTGCACCGGTTGGCGCGAAGTGCAAGCAAAACTCCCCTTCCAACGCGCCCCCTCGTCTGCTAGCTGTTGCTTATATTCAGAAATCCGATCATTTTCGCGGATTTTCGCATTTTGTGAAAACATATTGGAAGGCCGGAATTTGACATTCGAAAATCGGCTGAAACGGCAGCTCGAAGGGATGCGCGTGCTTGTCACGGGGGCGCATGGCTTTGTCGGCAGACACGTCTGCGATCGGCTTGAGAGCCTCGGCGCCAAGGGCATCGGCCTTTCGCGAAACCCGCCTCCGCCCGGCATGCCCTCTCCGGGCGACGAACATATCCGCCTTGACCTCGTCACCGGCAATATCGCCGCCTGCCTCGCGAGCGTGAAGCCCGATGCGGTGATCCACTGCGCCGGGATAATCGGGGAGCCCGTGGATCCAGAGGGGCGCCGGGCGCTGTTTGCCGCCAATATCGAGGCGACAGCCCGCCTGATCGAGGCGGCGGCGGCAATGGAGCCCGCGCCGAAGCTGATCCTGGTTTCCTCCGCCGCGATCTATGCGCCGATGGCGCCGGGCCAGAGCGCCATTGCCGAAGATCATCCCTGGCGCCCCGCCGGCCTTTATGGCGTCAGCAAGGCCGCGGCCGCCATGCTCGGAACGCTCGCCGCCTGGCGCGAAGGCCTGCCCGTCATCCTCGCCATCCCCTTCAACATCATCGGCCCCGGACAGCCGGAAGGGCTGGTGCCCCGTGCCTTCATCAGGCGCCTGCGGGAAAACCCCGAGGAAATCATTACCGGCGATCTTTCCGCCGTGCGCGACTGGATCGACGTGCGCGACGTGGCATCGGCTCTCCTCTGCCTGCTGGGGCGCGACGTACCCGCGGGCGCCTACAACATCGCCAGCGGGCGCGGTGTGGCGGTCAGGGCGCTGCTGGCCGAGATATGCGCGCTGATGGGCGTGGCGCCGGAAATCAGGACCGACATTTCATCTGGAAATCCGCATGCGGTTCCGGTTAGTATCGGTGATATAAGAAAAATTGAGAAATATTGCGATTGGTATCCAAGGTTTTCAATGAAGGGCTCTCTTTCTGATATGCTGCGTGAATGAGAGAAACTGATCCCCTCATTGCGGGAGACGGGAATGTATTGGCAAGGAAAGCGCGTCCTGGTTACGGGCGGCGCGGGCTTCATCGGAAGCCATCTGTGTGAAAGATTGCTGGACGCTGGCGCGGATGTGACCGTTTTCACGCGCTACACCTCCAATGGCATCCAGGGGGCGCTCCTCGATCTTCCGGCCGAGCGCTACGAGGCGCTCTGCATCATCGCGGGCGATCTGCGCGATGCCTCGGGAGTGGAGGCGGCGGTGGCGGGGCAGGATGTCGTCTTTCACCTCGCCGCCCATATCGGCATTCCCTATTCCTACGTGCACCCCAATGACGTCGTGCAGGTTAACGTGAACGGCACCGTCAACCTGCTCGAGGCCTGCCGGCGTGCGGGCACGGGGCGGATCGTGCTTTTCTCCACCTCCGAAACCTACGGCACCGCGCAATATACCCCGATCGACGAAGATCACCCCATGCACCCGCAATCGCCCTATGCGGCGAGCAAGGTTTCGGCCGATCAGATCGGGCTTTCCTATGCCCGCTCCTTTGACATGCCGATCACCATCTGCCGCCCCTTCAATACCTACGGCCCCCGCCAGCCCGCGCGCGCCGTGCTGCCCACGATCATCGTTCAAGCGCTGGCGAGCGAGGAGATCCGCCTCGGATCGCTCACCCCGCGCCGCGATCTCCTCTATGTGCGCGATACCGCCGCCGGCGCCATGCGCATGGCGGAAGAGGAATCCACGATCGGCACCACGCTCAATCTCGCCACCGGCAGTGATATTTCCATCGGCGAACTTGTGGATATAGTGCAGGCCGAGCTTGGCACCGACAAGCCGATCGTCACCGACGAGGCGCGCATCCGCCCCGAGAAAAGCGAGGTGATGCAGCTTCTGGGCGATGCCGGGCGGGCGCGCGAAATGCTGGGCTGGGCACCTGAAACCGGGCTGAAGGAGGGCATCCGCGAAACCATCGCCTGGGTCGAGCGCAACATGCATCTTTTTCACGACAGGGGATACAGAATCTAGATTTGCCACGCTTTTTCAAGACGTTTTTTGAAGGGAGTTGTTTCACATGCAAGCGGTCATTCTTGCCGGCGGACAGGGGCAGAGGCTGAGGCCCTACACATCCGTTCTGCCCAAGCCACTGATGCCGATCGGCGATCGCCCGATCCTCGATATCATCCTGCGCCAGCTGAAGCATCATGGCGTGGACGAGGTGATCGTCGCGCTCGGCTATCTCGGGCCGCTGATCCAGTCCTATCTCGATCAGTCGGAGATCGGGCAGCAGATGAACATCCGTTATCACTGGGAGGAAAAGCCGCTTGGCACCGCCGGCGCGATCGGCACCATCGAAGGGCTCGATGCGCCCTTCTTCGTGATGAACGGCGACATCCTCACCTCGCTCGATTACGGGCGCATGTATCAGGCCCATCTCGATGACGATGCCGATCTCACCGTGGGCACGGTGCGTACCGAAGTGCAGATCGAGCTTGGCGTGCTGTCGGTGGACGAAAGCGGCCATGTCATCGGCTATGACGAAAAGCCGACCATGAGCTACGCCGCCAGCATGGGAATCTATGTCTATTCCCCGCGCATCCTCGAGCGCATCAGGCCCGGCGAATATCTCGATGCGCCGAGCCTCGTGCTCGATCTCATCGCCGACAACCGCCGCGTGCTCTCCCATGCCCCCGATTGCAGGTGGATCGACATGGGCAACCGCGGCGAGCACGAGCGCGCCTCGGAGGAATTCCTCAACAACAGGTCCGTCTATCTGGAAGGCGAATGCTGATGCGCGCCGCGATCCGAAATCTCCTCGCCGGCCTCTTCGCACTGCTCGCCGCATCCGCCATCCTTTCTGCCGAGGGAACGCCATCCGTTCCTCTGGGCGAAGGCGACAGGCTCAACCTGCGCATCTTCGGACAGGAGAACCTTTCCGGCATCTACAGGATCGGCCCCGGTGGGGAGCTTGTCATCCCCGGGCTCGGCCTGGTGGAAGGGCCGAAGAGCTTTGGCGAAATGCGCGCGGCCGTGCAGGCGCTGATCGACAAGAATCTCGGCCTGCCCGAAACGGCCTTTTCCCTCACGGTGGAGGAATGGCGCCCGATCGTGGTGGGGGGATACGTGGCCGAACCGGGCGCAAGGCCCTACCGGCCGGGTCTGCGGGCGGCCCATGCGATCGCGCTTGCGGGGGGCTGGCGCATCCGCCAGGGCGATGCGCTGACGCAGGTGATCCAGATCAACCAGGAGCGCGAGCGCCTTGCCCAGGCCCGCACCCGGCTTGCAAAAGCGCTGATCACCCGCGCCCGCCTCGATGCCGAACTGGCCGGCGATCCCCCCCCCGATGCGCCACCGCCCGAGGCCGCGGCTCTCGCCGGCGAAGCCCGCGCCCGCGCGCTGGCCGCGACCGAGCGCGAAATCGCCGAAACCCGGCGGCGCAATTTCGAACTGGCCCGCAAGCGCATCGGGGCCGCGCTCGATATCAACACCGAGGATATCGCCGCCCAGAAAGCGCTCACCTCCTCGCTGAAAACCCAGCTCGAACTGGTGCGCGGCGATCTCGAAAGGCTGAAGCCCCTGATCGAGACCGGATCCATCACCGGAGCGCGCATCCTCGCGCTCAGGCGCGATTTCGTCGAGATCGAGGGGCGCGTGGGCGAGGCGGAGGCCTCGCTTGCCAAGGCGCGCACCGGGCGGGTCGTGCTCGAGGAGGAAAGGAACGTGCTCGCGCTCCAGATCCGTCTTGACAGGCTGAGCGAACGGGCCGCCAACGCGCTTGAAATCCTCGAGGCCCGGGCCACGATCGATTCGATCATCGATACGCTTGAAAAGATCGGCGAAAGCCCGCTCGCGATCGGTGCCGGCCGGCGTGAGGGCGATTGCCGGCTGGTGATCCTGCGCCAGCAGCCCGGAAGCGATGCTCCCGCCGTGATCGAGGCCGATGCCATGACCCCGCTCCTTCCGGGCGATCTCCTTCAGGTCGGCCGCAAGCACAAGAGCTGCCCAGAAATCCTGCTCATGAATGGAATTTCCCGATGAAAGGTATTTTTCAGCACAGGAGGCCGGATTCCGAAAGCCGCAAGGCCTTTGCCCTGACGGCCGAACACGCCGTTTCCCCCGGCAAGGGCAATGACGCCGCCCAGCCCTCGCGCCATCTCTGGACACCCCCCGATGCCTTCCGCATTCTCTCGGCGCTCTCCAACAATGCGGTCTGGCTCCTGATCGCCCCGATCCTCGCTCTCGCTCTGACGGTGCTCTACATCCAGATCAGCAACCCGTCCTATGAGATCGGCGCCCAGGTGATGGTGCGCTTCGGCCAGGAACTGGCAGCCCCTCCCACTGTATCCGCCCAGTCCCGCCAGCAGGTCGTCCCGATCTCGAAGCGACTCGAGGATACCACCGCCGAAGTGCAGATCATGAAGGATCCCGAGCTTGTGCGGCTTGTTGTCGAGGATCTGGGGGTGGATTTCTTCTATGCCGAGCCCGAGCCCGTGACGCTCCTGCAGAAGATCAAGCGGGCGCTGAGCCATATCGTGCGCGACATCAAGGAGGGGATCCGCTCCTTCATGGTCAGGATCGGCGTGCTGCCGGAGCTGAGCAGAAAGGATCGGGTGATCCTCTATCTGCAATCGGCGCTCTCGATCGAGCATGTCTCGCGCTCGGACGTGATCGAACTGAAGCTGAAATACCCCGATCCCGAACTGGGCGAGGAAATCCTGCGCCGATTCCTCAAGCATTACTTCGAGAAGCGCGAAAAGATCTACCGGGATGACATGATCTCCGCCTTCTTCGCCGGCGAGATCGAGCCGATCGAACAGGCCCTGAAGGCGGCGGAGGACGAATACCGCGCAACCCGGGAGAGCCTGCGCGCCTGGTCCGTCGAGGATCAGCGCAGCCTTCGCGTGCGCCGCCACGAGGCGCTTTCGCAGGAGCTCGGGGATACGCTTTCCGCCATCGCATCGGCAAAGGCCCGCCTGCGCGAGATCGAGGAAGCCCTTGCCCGGACCCCGGAATTCGTGCCCTCCCTTTCCTCGCGCCATGCCAATCCGATGCGCGACCAGCTCGAATTGAAGCTGATCGATCTGGAATTGCAGCTTGATTCCGACAAGCGCAGATTCGGCGAGAAATCCCAGCAGGTGCTTGGCCTCATGCGCAAGATTGAGGAGCTGAAGGGCCGCCTCGCAACCGAACCGGAGATCGTGCAGAACGAGGTGGTGACCAAGAGCAATCCCCTGCGCGAGGCCCTGAAGAAGGAAAAGCTCGACACCGAACTGATGATCTCCGGCAGCGAGGTGCATGCCGAAAACCTGCGCGCCGAGCTTGCCGGCCTCGAGCAGAAGCTCGGCGAGCTTGACGGCGCCGGCCTTGCCCTGATGCGCAAGCTGCGTGATGTGGAGAGGCTGCGGCGCAAATACGAGCGCTACCAGGACGGCCTCGATGAAGCCCGTATCGCCTCGGCCATTTCGGAGGCCAACATCTCCAATGTGGTTGTCATTGCCGATCCCGATGGCGGCGTGGCGCCGGTGAAGCCCAGGGTGTTCCGGCTGTTTGTCGTTGCCATCCTGTTTTCGCTCATTGCCGCGAGCGGGCTCATCCTGCTGATCGATTCCCTGCGCCCGAAGATCCGCAGCAACAGGGATATCGTCGATCAGGTGGGCGAGCGCACGATCGTGCGCGCCGTGGCAGAGAAGGGAAGGCGGTAATGGAGCAGATCAGACAGGCCAGAAATCTCGGCAATGAAGCCACGCGGCTCTACGAGGACCTGCGGCACAATTTCCCCGCCACCCGCAGCGCGCTGATCACGGGCTGCAATGGTGGAGAAGGCGCGACGACCCTGAGCCTTGCCCTGGCGATCGCGGCGCACAGGCTTGACGACGCCCGCATCCTGCTGATCGATGCGGATTTCGCAAAATCGGCGCTCAGCAGGCTTGTGGGCGGCGCCGGCGCCGAGGGGCTTCGCGATCTCGGTGAAAACCCCGGGGAATTCACCGGACACCTGATCAGGATAGATGATGGCATCAGCGTGCTGCCCGCCGGCCGCCAGCCGATGGAAATGGCCGATCTGAAGAGAGACGGCACCTTGCAGGCCCTTCTCGATGCAGCGCTCGTTTCGCATGATTATATCTTCTGGGATACGGAAGCGATCAACGGCTCGGCAAACACCAAGATCCTGATGGGAGTGGTGCCGGATGTGATCCTCGCCACCGAATCGGACCGCACGCGGATGGATCATTTCTCCGCCTGCCTGCACGAGATCGCGAGCCTCCGCGCCCGGGTGCTTGCGGTTCTGCGCAACCGGGCCGGGCGGCGGGCCTTCAGCATGGGCGCCGATCAGCAATGAGGGCCAGGCCGTTTCGCAAGAGCCGGAAGGGCGCGATGCAACCACAAGAGAAACCATGGGGCAACCATTGAGGCATTCGCCCAAGCAACCACGGAGACCATATCGACAACTCTTTGCCTGAAGGCGATTTCCGGCTATACTCGGCTTGGTATTCTATTGATTTCAAATTCTGTTTTCATTGCCCTTTCAAGAGGTTTTCAAGGTCATGATCCTTCGTTCATCGCTTCTTGCCGTGTCAGCCCTCATCGCCCTTGCCGCCACCGGCACGCTGGATGGATGCGTCCCGGAGGAAGAGGCCGCCCGCACCGGACCGCAGAGCGCCGCCCCATCCGCTGCGGCGGACACCCGGCCGGAAACCGCGGCGCCCGAAAATGTGGTGGCGGAGGGCTCCACGCCGGGCATCCGGAAATACGGCATCTTCTACACCGGCAGCGTGATCGCTTCGGATCCGAGCATCGTCAGGACACCCGAAGGTTACGCTATGTTCTACACCGATCTTGACGTGCGCCGGAACAGAACGGCCATCGCCCGGGCGGATTCGCGCGATGGCATCAACTGGAGCACCGGCTGGGTGAAGAACGGCATCAAGGGGCTGGTAATCGCCGGGCGCGATGGCGAATGGGATGAAAACGTCGAATCCCCCGCCGCGCTCGAGGTGGGCGGCAAATGGATGCTCTATTTCTCCGGCTACCGCGACAAGGGCACGCCCATCAAGGGCTTTCCCGCCGCGCTCTGGCTGGCCACATCGCAGAACGGCAGGGATTTCACCCGCGCCTCCTCCGATCCGGTGATGCGCCCCACGAAAGGGTGGTATGACAATGACGCCGTCTACAGCCCCACCCTCCTCCATGAAGGTGGCACCTATTACATGATCTATGTGGGCCATGCCTATACGGATACGTCAAAGATCCCCGGCGGCGGGGTTTTCCTGCTCTCGGCCACATCTGCTGACGGGGTGAACTGGAAGAAGGATGAAAGGCCCGTGGCCCGGCCGGGGCAATTCCCCGACTGGCGGCGCGAGGGGATCGCCGAACCTTATCTCGTGAAGAAGGGGCCGGGGGAATACCTGCTGTTCTATACCGGGCTTCAGGGCGAGAAGCGCGCGATCGGGGTTGCCACGGCGCCAACGCCGCGCGGCCCCTGGGATTTCGGCTCGAAGCCGATCATCCTGCCCGGCCCCAGAGGCGCGCCGGACGAGCACCAGGTGCTGGCGCCGGCGGCGGTTGTCGAGGGGGGGAAGGTCAGGCTCTGGTTCCTCGGGGCGAACAGGAAGGAGATGCTCAGGATCGGTTATGCCGAGGGCACGGTGCGGGAGATGCTGGAGGAGAGCCGCTGAAGTGATGTGATTTCAAGTATTTTCAATTGCTTATTGATGGGAACGGTTATGACGGAATCCGAGGAAACCGCGCAGGCGCGCGAAGCCGAGTTCTGGGATGAGGTTGTGGGGGCCGCGCAGGATAGCGACGAGGACCTCTGCGTCGGCAAGGCCGACATGTTCGATCGCACCATGCCCTGGCTCGAATACATGGATTACCCGGCCTTCCTGCAGCAGGTGTTCGATCACATCGGGATCGGGCCGGGGATGCGGGTGCTGGATCTCGGATGCGGCAAGGGCTTCCTCGCCGCGGCGCTCGCGCACAGGGGGGCGGAGGTGGATGCGATTGACATCTCGCCCAGATCCGTGGCGCGCTGCCGCGATCGGGCCGCCCTTTCGGGGATCTCGGAGCGCATCCGGTTTCACGTGATGGATTGTGAACGGCTGGAATTCGAGGATGACAGCTTCGATGCCGTCTGCGGCAGTTTCGTGCTGCACCATCTCGATCTCGGGAAAGTGGCCGGCGAGATCGCCCGCACCCTCAAGCCCTCCGGCAGGGCCGCCTTCATCGAAACCTTCGGCCTCAATCCGATGCTGATGCTGGCGCGCGCCACCCTGCCCGGCCGTTTCGGGATCGAGAAGGCCTCGAGCGAAGATGAATACCCGCTCGACCGCCAGCGCATCGAGAGATTGCGCGCCGGCTTCCGGGGCCAGGTGGAGGCCGCCTTCCCGACGGTGGTCTTCGCCCGGATGGGCGGCTACCTGCCCTTCCTCAACAACCGCCCCGGCCTCGGACTGCTGAAGGCCTTCGATCGCGCGGCGGCCCTGCCCGCCTTCCTGCGATCCTGGAGCTATTACGGGGTGCTCACCATGAACAGGGCGCCGGCCGCGCCATGAAGCGCGCCAGGCCGGCAAGGGGAGCGCAGGAATGCCCGAATTCGATGAATCGATGAAGAAGATGCTTTTCAGGGAATATCCATGAGTGACCCGGACGTATCCGTGCTCATCGTCAGCCACGGCCATGGTGCCATGGTGCGCGAATGCCTGCAAAGCCTTCCGGGCTGCATGGCGGGGCTTTCGTGGGAAACCATCGTTGTCGACAATCTCGGCGAGCCTAATTTCCGTGCGCAGATCGGCAATCCGGCGGAGAATTTCACGCTGATCTCCAATCGCGAGCGCCTCGGCTTCGGCGCCAACACCAACAGGGCGGCAAGGCAGGCGCGCGGGCGCATCCTCCTCATCCTCAATCCCGATACGCGCTGGCATTCCGGCGCGCTTGCCGATGCGATCGAATATCTCGAAGCCGATCCGGCGCGCGGCATCGTTGCGGCGCTGCTGCTCAACAGGGATCTGAGCGTGCAGGGCAATTACCGCGCCTTCACCTCCCTGCCCTTCGTTTTCCTGCGCGGGATCGGCGCCGACGGATGGCGCCGCCAGCCAAGGCTCTATACCGAGGGCAAGCTCGAGAAGCTTTCGCTCGAGGCGCCGGCGGAGGTCGATTGGGTCTATGGCTCCTTCATGCTGATCCGCCGCGCCACCTTCGAGGCGGCGGGGGGCTTCGATGAAGGCTTCTTCATGTATTACGAGGATGTTGATCTGTGCTACCGGCTGCGCAAGGCCGGCCTTCGCACCGTGATCTTCCCGCATTTGCGCTTCATTCACGATCACCAGCGCACGAGCTCGGAAAAGCCCTTCAGCAGCTATCGCCTCGTGCATCTCAGAAGCGTGCTGCGCTACCTCTGGAAAACGGGCGCCTGGTTCGGCAAGCCGGATGAATCCTCCTATCCCTCCGGGCCTTTCGATCCCGGGGAGAGCCGCCGCGCCCTCGCAGGCTTGAAGCCGGACAACGGCTCCGCGCGGGCCGGGGGGCGCGCTGCCGGCAGATGGGGGGTGGTCCTCTTCATCGCGGTGATGATCGGGGCCACCCTGCTCGCGGGGCTCGCCACGCGCGGGCTGCTGATGGTGCTCGGACTGCCGGTTGATACCCTGGGGCCGGCGCTTGATTTTTCCGTCCGGGCCTTTGCCGCCGCGCTCCTGCTGGCGCAATTCATGCTCCAGGAGCTTGATCCGCTGCGCCTTGGCGACAGGCGAAGGCGGGTGTTCGGCGTGATCGAATCAAGCCTGATGGCCGGTTTCCTCGTGGCGATGATACTGGTGATCTTCCGGCCGGCGCTGGCCGCGGAAATGGGGCCTGTCTATCTGCTGTTCATGCTGTTCGCAGTGCTCCTGAACGGAATCGCCACCTGGCTTTTCAGCAGCTCCATCCGCACCCCAGGGGCGCGAATCGGGATTGTCATGGACGGCGGTTCCCTCCCCAACCGCCCTGAGAACATCCCCGAAATTCCCATAGGGCTGCAAACGGTTTCCGAGATATTTCATGCCGATGGCAGGGAGGTGGAGGACCAGGCCGGCGAGATATCGAAGGCCATCAGCGAGGATCGCCTGGATCACCTCCTGCTGCTGATGGAGGAGGCCAACGGCAGCCGTGCGCTCCCCCTCGTCACCCGGCTTTCGATGTTCGACATCCCGATCTGGTTTGCCCCGCGCGGCGGGAAGAACACCACCGCCTGCGGCGTGATCCCCCTGCGCCTGCCCATGCGCAGCCGGGCGCGCGAGGGCATCAAGCGGGGGCTTGATCTTCTGATCAGCCTCGCCGCCCTCGCGATACTCGCCGCCCCCATGACCATGATCGCCGCCGCGATCCGGCTTGAAAGCCGCGGGCCGGTTTTCTTCGGCCAGCCCCGCCTCGGGCGCAATCAGGTGCCGTTCCTCATGCTGAAATTCCGCACCATGTATGCCGATGCCCAGGATCGGCAGGGAAACAGGCTCACCACCACCAACGATCCGCGCATCACCCGGGTCGGCGCCTTTCTGCGCAGGACATCGCTCGATGAGCTTCCCCAGCTTCTCAATGTGATCCATGGCGACATGTCGATCGTCGGCCCGCGCCCGCTGCCGCCGGGGTTTCACTTCAAGGGCCGGGCCTTCGAGGAGATCATCCCCGAATGGCACCACCGCACCCGCGTGCGCCCGGGAATCACCGGGCTGGCGCAGCTGCGCGGCCTGCGCGGCACGCCCGACAGCTTCGAGGAAGCGCTGGCGATGATGCGGCAGAGGGTTTCATGCGACAACCACTATATCGAGCGCTGGTCGATCTGGCTTGATCTGAGGATCCTTGTGATGACGGTCCTGAGCGGCGCCTTCATGGCTGGGGCCTATTGAAATGCTCAAACCGCGAGATCGTCTAATCTATTGAAGAAGCGACGAAATTTGCAGGAGATTGAATTGAACAGTATCAATACTTCCGAAAATCCCTCCGATATTCCCGTCGTCATCCTGTGCGGCGGCGAGGGCACGCGGTTCGGCCAAGCCACGCAGGACCGCCCCAAGCCCCTGCTCGAAATCGGCGGCGAGCCGATCCTCGTTCATATCATGCGCATCTACGGCGATCAGGGGTTCAGGCGCTTCATCCTTTGCCTTGGCTATCGCGGCCAGATGATAAAGGAATATTTCCTCCAGCGCGACATCCGAGAGCGCGATCTGCGCCTCGATCTCGCCCGGGGCACGCGCGAATTCCTCAACGGGGAGGACCGGCTCGACTGGGACATAACCTTCGCCGAAACCGGCGCCAGGGCCGAAACCGGCGCGCGCGTGAAGCGCATCGCCCCCTATATCGACGCGCCCCGCTTCATGCTGACATATGGCGATGGCGTGGCCGATGTGGATCTCCACGCCCTGCTTGCCTTTCACCTGCGCCACGGCCGCACGGCCACCCTCACCGGCGTGCGGGCCAGTTCGCAATTCGGGGAGCTGAAGCTCGATGGCGATACGGTGCTTTCCTTCATCGAGAAGCCGAAGGTGAGCGCCTGCATCAACGGCGGCTTCTTCGTGATGGAGCGCCGCTTTCTCGATACCCTGCCGGAGGATCCCGGCTGCATTCTCGAGCGCGAGCCGCTCGAAAGCCTGGCCCGTGCGGGGGAGCTGAAGGTTTTCCGCCATGAAGGCTTCTGGCACTGCATGGACACCTTCAAGGATTACCGCCACCTGAACGAGCTTCACGCCAAAGGCAACGCCCCCTGGGCGGGCAAGGTGCACTGATGCGCTGCCTCGTTACCGGAGCCTCCGGGTTTGTCGGCGCCTGGCTTGTGCGCGATCTCGCGGAGGCGGGCCATGCGGTGATCGCGCAGATGCGCGCCCGCCCTTCGGCCCTGTTCGGGCGGCTCGGGCTTGCCGATCACCCAAGGGTGCGGGTGCTCGAAAACGCGGCCATCCCGGAGATCGTCGGCGCGGAGGCGCCCGACGAGCTTTATCACCTGGCCGGGATGAGCCAGATCGTGGAAGCGATGGAGGCCCCGGCGCGCGTGTTCGAGGCCAATGCCCGCCTCACCTGGCAGATGCTCGATGCCCTTCGCCGGATGGATGCGCCGCCGCGCTGCGTGATCGCCTCGAGCGACAGCATCTACGGCGAAACGGGCGGGCGCGCGGCCTGCGAGGAGGATCCCGCGAGGGCGCTCGGCCCCTATGAAATATCCAAGGCCATGGCCGACATGGCGGCGCGCACCCATGCGGCGCTCTTCGGCCTGCCGATCGTGGTGGCGCGGCTTGGCAATGTCTATGGGCCCGGCGATCCCAATACCGCCCGCCTGATCCCGAGCATCATCGGGGCCATTTGCCGGGGGGGCGTGCCGCATCTGCGCGGCGGCGGGAAGGCGGTGCGCAGCCTGCTGCATGTGCGCGATTGCACCGCGGCCCTGCGGCTCCTGGCGGCAAACGCCGGGCGCGAAGGGATCGGGGGCGAGGCGTTCAACGTTTCGGGCGCGCCGGCGATGAGCACGCTCGAGATCGCCCGCCTTGCGCTCGCCGCCTTCGGCAAGGGCGATCTCGAGCCCGAGATAAGCGCGGGCGCGCCGGGGGAAACCTCGGTCAAGGTTTCAAGCGCGGAAAAGATCGGCCGGGTGCTCGGCTGGCGGCCCGAACGCAGCCTCGAAGCGGGCCTCAGCGAAATCAGGGCATGGATGGAGGCGGGATGATGGCGGGCAGCAAGTCCAGCAGCACAATCGAGGACGTGTTCGGGGGGCGCAGCGTTCTGGTGACGGGGCACACCGGCTTCAAGGGCGCCTGGCTCTGCCTCTGGCTCGAAAGCCTCGGCGCGCGGGTGACGGGCTTCAGCAACGGCATCCCGACAAGCCCGAGCGGCTTCGAGCTGATGCGCATCGGCAACCGCACGGCCGACGTGAGGGGCGAGATCACCGATCTCGAGGCGCTTGAGGCCACCATGCGCGAAGCCGCGCCGAGCGTCGTCTTCCATCTCGCGGCGCAGGCGATCGTGCGCGAAGGGTTCAGGCAGCCCCAGGAGACATTCGCAACCAATGTGATGGGCACGGTGGCCGTGCTGGAGGCGGCGCGGCGGGTGCCGGGCGTCGGGGCGGTGGTCGTCGTGACCAGCGACAAGGTCTATGACAACCAGG
The DNA here is from genome assembly GCA_015491895.1 of Albidovulum sp. Classification (GTDB taxonomy): domain Bacteria; phylum Pseudomonadota; class Alphaproteobacteria; order Rhodobacterales; family Rhodobacteraceae; genus WFVA01. The sequence goes on from WFVA01000159.1 coordinate 16,473, forward strand.
GCTCCGTCTGGGGCTACCGCGAGAGCGATCCGCTGGGCGGGCATGAGCCCTACGGCACCAGCAAGGCGGCGGCCGAAATGGCGGTGATGGCCTACCGCTCGGCGGGCTTTCACAAGGCCGCCGGCTCGCCCAACCGCCCCGCCATCGCCGCGGCGCGCGCCGGCAATGTGATCGGCGGCGGCGACTGGGCGCGCGATCGGCTGATCCCCGATTTCGTGCGCGCCATCGCCGAAGGGCGCGATCAGGAGATCCGCCAGCCAAGCGCCACCCGCCCCTGGCAGCACGTGCTGGAGCCCCTCGGCGGCTATCTCATGCTGGCCGCCGCACTCCTCGAGGATGCCGCGGCTGCGCCGGCGGCAGTGAATTTCGGGCCCGGCGAGCCCTCGGCCCCGAATGTGGAAGAGGTGGCGCGCGCCTTCCTCGATCACATGAAACCGGCAGATACCCGCCTCATCGTGAACGAGGTGAAAGACAGCGGGGAAGCGCGCGCGCTCAGGGTCGATTCAAGCCTGGCCGAAGCGCGGCTCGGCTGGCGCCCCTGCTGGAGCGCGATGCGCGCCATCGAGGAAACCGCGCGGTGGTATGAGGCCCATCTGCGCGGCGAAGAAGACATGCGCGCCATCTCGCAGGCCCAGCTCACGCGCTACCGCGCTGAAAGCCCCGTCGCCGCCTTGCGGTGAATGGGGGTGAATGGGCCTCCCCGTTCGTCAGGGCTATGCGGGTTGCAGGATGCTGGGGGCGTGTGGGGTGCAAGGCTGAACCGGCATCTCACCCCCCCACGACCTCCTGAAACTCCCGCCATTCCCGGGCGCTCATGCCGCTTGTTTCCTCAGTCACCTCCTCGCCCTTCAGCATCCGGCGGATGCAGTCGAGCGCCTGGGCGGAGAGGGTAACGCCGCCCATGCGGTAATCCTCGAAGGCCTTCCAGGCGGCGGGCACCCAATCGGCCACCACGCGGGCGATCGCCTCGGCATAGACCCGGATTTCGTATTGCGCATGAGAATCGGCGCGCAGGCGCAGGAAGTGGAAGAGATTGTGCAGATCCACCTTCCAGTACCATTGCGTGTAGATGTTCATCGGCAGGTTCATCCGCGCCAGTTCGCGCGCAAGCCCCTGCTTGCCCTCCTCCGAGATCATCTCCTCGTAATGGTCATAGCAGCGCGCGGCGTCGGATTTCAGGATCTCGAGCACCCGCGCGGCCTCGGCGTCCGACAGGGGCGCGCCGCGGCCCTGGTTGTTGATGGTGGATTGCGCCGCCAGCGCCGCGCGCTCGGGGATGTAGAACTCGCGATCGAGGATCGAGTAGCGGGCCGAGTATTCATTGACGTTCGCGGTGCGGTGGCGGATCCACTGGCGGGCCACGAAAACCGGCAGCTTGACGTGGAATTTCACCTCGCACATCTCGAAGGGCGTGCTGTGCCAGTGGCGCATCAGATAGCGGATCAGGCCCTCGTCGTTCTGCACCGATTTCGTGCCCTTGCCGTAGGAAACCCGCGCCGCCTGGCAGATGGCGCCGTCATCGCCCATGTAGTCGATCAGGCGGATGAAGCCGTGATCGAGCACCTCATGGACCTTGTAGAGATGCTTCTCCGCCCCCTCGCTGACCGTGCGCAGGGTCGGGCGCGGGGTGGCGCGCTGCGCCTCGATTTCGGCGATCTGTTCGGGCGTGAGCGACATGGCGGCATCCTTTCCGGCACTGGCGAGTCGCTTCATACTATATATGGAGGGAAGGGCGCACGAAACCGCCAGATGAGGGGGAATTGCCGCAGCAAGCAATCAATCCGCCCGGTGCCCGGCATTGCCGCTTGCCCGCGCCGGCCCCGCATGAAATGCTGATGCCGGGATATCAGGAGGGAAAGAGATGAAAATCCGCTACCTGCATACGATGGTCCGCGTGCTCGATCTGGAAAAATCCATGGCCTTCTATGAGCTTCTCGGGCTCAGGGTCACCCGGCGCAAGGATTTCGAGGCCGGGCGTTTCACCCTCGTTTTCATGGCCCCCGAGGGCCAGGAGGAATGCCCGATCGAGCTTACCTGGAATTGGGACGGCGATCCCGGCCTGCCGTCGGATTGCCGCAACTTCGGCCATATCGCCTATGGCGTGGAGAACATCTACGAGATCTGCCAGCATTTGATGGACAACGGCGTGACCATCAACCGCCCGCCGCGCGATGGGCGCATGGCCTTCGTGCGCAGCCCCGACAACATATCCATCGAGCTGTTGCAGATGGGCGAGCCGCTGCCGCCGCAGGAACCCTGGGCCAGCATGGAGAATATCGGCCACTGGTAGCGAAATGCCAGCCACCGGCAGGGAAATGCCAGATATGCGCCGCACCCCGCCTCGGCTGATCGGAACATCCGGGCATGGCCGCTCGCCGTTTGGCAGCCCAGGCGTGCGGCTGGCCCGTCAGGCTCAGTAGATATAGCGGATCTGATCGCTCCAGTAGCGTTCCATGCGGCGCAGGGAGGTATTGATGGCGCCGATCCCGTCCGGCCCGAGGATGCCCTTTTTCTGCAGCCCCTCGGCGTGGCGCGCGAATAGCGCCGCCACCACATCGCGCACATGGCGGCCGCGCTCGGTGAGGCGCACGCGCACGCTGCGCCGATCGATCTCGCAGCGCTGATGGTGCATGAACCCCATCTCCACCAGTTTCTTCAGATTGTAGGAAACATTCGAACCCTGGTAATAGCCGCGGGTCTTCAATTCGCCCGCCGTGACCTCGTTATCGCCGATGTTGAACAGCAAAAGCCCCTGCACGGCGTTGATCTCGAGCACGCCGAGGCGTTCGAATTCATCCTTGATCACGTCAAGCAGGAGCCGGTGCAGCCGCTCGACAAGCCCGAGCGCTTCAAGGTAGCCCTTGATGAAATCTTCCTGGCCCTCCTCGGCAACGGCCTTGTTCATGCTCATGTCAATCTCCACCTCTGACAGCCTTGGGGGAGATTGCGCACGATTGCCAAACATTCCGTTAAATCGAGGCAAAAACTTCCTCTAATTCGAAATATCCGCCCCCGCGGAGTGCGCGATGGCGCCGGCGCGGATCGTCTCGATCAGGGCGAGATATTCCTGCGGAGCTTCAAGCTGGCCGCTGATCCAGCCGTAGAGATCGTGATCGTTTTCGCCGAGGAACCGCTCGTAGAGATCGAGATCACCGGGCGAGAGCGCCGCGAGATGGCGATCGGCGAAGGCGCCCAGGATCAGATCCATCTCCCTGATCCCGCGCCGCTTCGAGCGCATCACGAGCCGCTTCAGCCTGTTTTCCGGGGTTTCCGCCTTGTCCGTCATCCGCTCGCCTCCGATACCCGGCCTTGATCGGCCCCGCCCACCGGCCTATGAGAAACCATCGCCACCAAACAGCGGAGCCCGCCGATGCCCTTCCTTTCAGAAACGCTTGCGCGCGTCAAACCCTCGCCCACCATCGCCGTTTCCACCCTTGCGCGCGAATTGAAGGCGGCGGGCAAGGATGTGATCGGCCTTGGCGCGGGCGAGCCCGATTTCGATACCCCAGATCACATCAAGGAAGCCGCCAAGCGCGCCATCGACGCGGGCCATACCAAATACACAGCCCCCGATGGCATGCCGGAGCTGAAGGCGGCGATCTCGCGCAAGTTCGCGCGCGACAACGGGCTGGAATACACGCCTTCGCAGATCAGTGTCGGCTCCGGGGGCAAGCAGATTCTCTACAATGCGCTGATGGCCACGCTCAATGCGGGCGACGAGGTGATCATCCCCGCGCCCTACTGGGTGAGCTACCCCGATATGGTGCTCCTGGCCGGCGGGCGCCCGGTGATCGTGGAAGCGGGGATCGAAACCGGCTTCCGCCTCACCCCCGAGGCGCTTGAAGCCGCGATCACGCCGCGCACCAAGTGGCTGATCTTCAATTCCCCCTCCAATCCCACCGGCGCGGGCTATTCGCGCGATCAGCTGAAGGCGCTGACGGATGTGCTCATGCGCCATCCCCATGTCTGGGTGATGTCTGACGACATGTACGAGCACCTTACCTTCGGCGATTTCGAATTCTGCACCCCCGCCGAGGTGGAGCCCGCGCTCTACCACCGCACCCTCACCTGCAACGGCGTCTCCAAGGCCTATGCGATGACGGGCTGGCGCATCGGCTATGCGGGCGGCCCCGAGGAGCTGATCGGCGCGATGCGCAAGATCCAGTCGCAATCCACCTCGAACCCCTGCACCATCAGCCAGTGGGCGGCGGTGGAGGCGCTTGACGGCCCGCAGGATTTCATCAGGGAAAACAACCGCATCTTCGAGCGCCGCCGTGATCTGGTGGTGGCGATGCTGAACGAAGCCGAAGGCATCGAATGCCCGCTGCCGGACGGCGCCTTCTATGTCTATCCCTCGATCCGCGGCTGCATCGGCAAGACGAGCCCCGCGGGCGTGAAGATCACGGATGACGAAACCTTCGCCCGCGCGCTTCTGGAGGAAAAGGGCGTTGCGGTGGTGTTCGGCGCGGCCTTCGGCCTCTCGCCGCATTTCCGGGTGAGCTACGCCACATCGGATGAGGCGCTGAAGGAAGCCTGCACGCGCATCCGGGATTTCTGCGCGCAACTGCGCTAGGAGAGAGGCCATGAGCGATCTCCCTCCCTATTACTTCCGGGTGCGCGAAAACGGCGCGGCAGTATTCCGGGTCGATACGCAAAACCGCCTGCGCCGCCTCGAGCTCGAGCAGATCGCCGTGCTCAACATCCGCAACGGCGAGGTGAAGCCCCAGGGCGGGCGGGCGCTTTCGGCGGAAGACAAGGCGGCGATCGAAGCCTGGATGGAAGAGCGCCGCGCCCTCCTGAAGCGCCGCGAATTGGATGACATCCGCCGCACCATCGATCACCTCAACCTCACCGCCCAATGGGCGCAATCGCGCGCCACCCCCGAAGAACTCGCGGAAATCACCGATGATCTGCTCCTCGCCATGCACGATCTGCGCAGCGTGCTGGTGCGCAAGAAGGCCGATTGGACGGAGCAGAAAAGCAGCCCCCGGGCAAGGCCCGCAACAGATACCGAATGAAGGAAATACCATATGGGACTACGCAAAAGCCTTGACCGGCTCGCCCGCAAATTCGGCTATGCGCTTGTCAAGGCGCATCATCTCGATCCGCTCTACCAGCACCAATACAAGGGCGGTTACGAGGAATACAGGAAGATCCAGATCCGGCACAACAAGCGCAAGCTCGAAAACGTGTGGGCCGACGAAACGACCCTGAGCCGGATCGTGGATCACATGAAGGAGATCGGCCTTGCGCCGCAATCGGGCGTCTGCCACGGCGCGCGCAACGGCTACGAGGTGCAATGGTTCCGCGATCACCTGGGCGCCGATGTGATCGGCACAGATATCTCCGAAACCGCCACCCAATTCCCGAACATGGTCGTCTGGGATTTCCACGAGGAAAACCCGGAGTGGGAGGGGAAATTCGATTTCATCTACACCAATTCCCTCGATCAGGCGATGGAGCCCGATCGCGCCCTCGCCGCCTGGGCCCGCCAGCTCAGCCCCGCCGGGCGCATCTATATCGAACACACCATGGCCCATTCCACCGCCGGGGCCGGTGAAATGGATCCCTTCGGGGCCCACCCGATGGTGATGCCCTACCTCTTCTTCACCTGGGGGCGCGGCAAATACCGGCTGAGCGACATCATCGAGATCCCTTCGAAGGGCAACAAGAAAATCCCGGCCTGGGTATTCGTTCTTGAAAGGGAATGAAGAGCAGGCACGAATTGCCCCGTCAGATCTCGATCTCTCCGCCCTCGGGCGCAATCATCTCGTCCGGCCGCTTGCGGCGGATGATGATATCGCCATTGGGCAGTATCTCGGGGGGGTGGTAATTGGTGAAATCATCCACGAGCCGCAGCAACTCCAGAAGCGCCGGCTGCAATTCGCGCAACGCCCCCTCGAGATCGCGCATCGCAGGCTCGATTTCCTTCTGCATGCCCCGCATGAAAAGCCTGAGCCCCTGTTCCATCAGGCTCAGCCCCTCATCCGGCGCGCTGTCGGATGATCCGCCCGCAGGCGGCGGCGCTGCGCCCTCCTGGGCATGTGATGCGACCGGCGCAAGTCCGGCCAGCGCAAGACAAATGGCCGCAAACATATTTCTCATGCTTGAAATATAGGCCTTCCCGCGGCCAAATATAACCCCTGCCTCGAGCCGCCGCCCCCGCCTCATCACGGATCCCTGAAATATCCCCGCCGGAGGCATTCCGCCCATCCACCTCTCACGCCGGCGCCAGCGATGCCCGCGCCTCCTCAAGAATCCGCGCCGCCTCGCTGCCGGCGATCTTCTGGATGTCGTCCTGATATTTCAGGATCGCGCCCAAAGTGTCGGCGATCACCTCGGGGCTGAGGCTGATCACGTCGAGTGCCAGCAGGCATTTGGCCCAGTCGATCGTCTCGGCCACGCCCGGCTTCTTGAATAGATCCTCGGTGCGCAGCCGCTGCACGAAGGCCACCACCTCGCGCGAAAGCGTCTCGCCCGCCTCGGGGGCGCGCGCCTTCAGGATCTCCATCTCGCGGGCGAAATCCGGGTAGTCCACCCAGTGATAGAGGCAGCGCCGCTTCAGGGCGTCATGCACCTCGCGGGTGCGGTTGGAGGTCAGCACCACCACGGGCGGCTCGGGCGCCCTGATGGTGCCAAGCTCGGGGATCGTCACCTGAAAATCGGAAAGCGCTTCGAGAAGGAAGGCCTCGAAGGGCTCGTCGGTGCGGTCAAGCTCGTCGATCAGGAGCACCGGAGCGCCGCCGGGCTGGGGGCGCATGGCCTCGAGAAGCGGTCTCTCGATCAGATATTCCTCGCTGAAAAGCTCCGCCTTCAGCGCCGCGCGATCCGCCGCCCCGGCGGCCTCGGCGGTGCGGATCGCCACCATCTGCGCGGCAAAGTTCCATTCATAGACGGCGCTTGCCGCATCGAGCCCCTCGTAGCACTGCAGCCGGATCAGCCGCCGCCCGAGCCCCGCCGCGAGCGCCTTGGCAATCTCCGTCTTGCCAACCCCCGCCTCGCCTTCGAGAAACAGCGGCCGGCCCAGCTCGAGGCCGAGGAAAACCACCGTCGCCAGCGCCCGCCCGCAGACATAGCCCTCACCCGCGAGCATCTGCTGCACGTCGCCGATGGATGCGATTGCTCCGGTGGATGTGATTGCGCTCTCCTGCATCGCCTTCTCCCTGCTTGCACGCCCAGACTGCACGCCGCCCGGCCAAGGTCAAGGCGCCTCGCTGCCGCAACAATTCGTTGCAATTGAGACGATTGCCCTTCCCCGCCCATTGCGGCAAAAGGAAGCAAAGCCCGGATGTGCGAGAAGGAAAGCGAGATGACAGCCGCCAATACCCCCCGCCCCGCCCTCAAGGCCAAGGACGCCCCCGATCTCGGCCGTTTCGACTGGGAAGATCCCTTTCGGCTCGAAACGCAGCTCTCGGAAGACGAACGCCTGCTGCGCGACGGCGCCCGCGCCTTCGCCCAGGATCGCCTGCAGCCGCGCGTCATCCGCGCCTTTCGCGAGGAGGAAACCGATCCCCTGATCTTTTCCGAGATGGGCGAGGCGGGGCTTCTGGGAGCCACGCTGCCGGAGGAATACGGCGGCCTTGGCGCGAATTACGTCACCTACGGCCTGATCGCGCGCGAGATCGAGCGGGTCGATTCGGGCTATCGCTCGATGATGAGCGTGCAAAGCTCGCTGGTGATCTACCCGATCTACGCCTATGGCAGCGAGGAACAGCGCCAGAAATACCTGCCCGGCCTTGCCGCGGGCGAGCTGATCGGCTGCTTCGGCCTCACCGAGCCCGATGCGGGCTCCGATCCCGGCTCCATGAAGACCCGCGCCGAGAAGATCGAGGGCGGCTACCGGCTGACCGGCACCAAGATGTGGATCTCCAACAGCCCGATTGCGGATGTGTTCGTCGTCTGGGCGAAATCCGAGGCCCACGGCGGCAGGATCCGCGGCTTCGTGCTGGAAAAGCACATGCAGGGGCTCTCGGCGCCGAAGATCGAGGGCAAGCTCTCCTTGCGCGCCTCGATCACCGGCGAGATCGTGATGGAGGGTGTCGAGGTGGGCGAGGATGCGCTCCTGCCCCATGTGGAGGGGCTCAAGGGCCCCTTCGGCTGCCTCAACCGCGCGCGCTACGGTATTGCCTGGGGCGCCATGGGGGCGGCCGAATTCTGCTGGCACGCGGCGCGCCGCTACGGGCTCGAGCGCAAGCAGTTCGCGCGTCCCCTGGCCCAGACCCAGCTCTACCAGAAGAAGCTCGCCGACATGCAGACGGAAATCGCCCTCGGCCTGCAGGCGGCGCTGCGCGTGGGGCGGCTGATGGATGAAGCCAATGCCGCACCGGAAATGATCAGCATGATCAAGCGCAACAACGTCGGCAAGGCGCTGGAGATCGCGCGCATGAGCCGCGACATGCACGGCGGCAACGGCATTTCCGAGGAATTCCAGGTGATGCGCCACATGGTGAATCTGGAGACGGTGAACACCTACGAAGGCACCCATGACATCCACGCCCTGATCCTCGGGCGCGCGCAGACCGGCCTGCAGGCGTTTTTCTGAGCCCCGCGCCGCACGCCACCGCCCCGGCCGCCCGGCCCGCCGGAGCATATCGATTCCGACCGGAGCCCACGGTGCCTCCGGCGGCGGGCGCGCCCGGCCTGCCGGCCTGCACTCATGTGGCGCCCGACCCATGGGGCGGGCGCCGCAGGCCACATGATCCGAACCGGGCTGCCTGCCCGAACACGATACCGCATCCGTTGCAATCGGCAATGTTGCTGATACGCGCCATTTCGCCCTTCAGGGGTTCGGTCGAAAGCACCTTGAAGCCGCGCCCTAGAAACTGATCGCGCATGTAACCTTCCGTCTTGCGGAGGCGCATGATTTCGGCGGGGGGCGGTTTTCCCAGTTCCCAGATGCGGCTGAAATCGGTGTAATGGGTGGCCGGGACGCCAACCCGGAGCCGGGCTCCGGGATCTGTCCGTGGCATAATGACGGGTGCGGAACAAGCAGGGCAAGGGCATAGCGAAAGGGCTCGCCATCGGCGGGCAGGGCAAGAGGGCCCATGTGGCAAATGCGGCCTCCCGGCCGTAACCGAATCCTGCGGTTGCCGGTGATGGCCTCATCCCCTGCGGCGGGCCGGTGCCTCGGCGCGAAAGCCCGGAGGCGCCCGCTCACCCCTTCTCGTATGTGCTCACGACGTCATACATCACCGGCGCAAACCCCTTGCAGAGCTCGTTGATCCTGCGGTTGCGCCGGCGCATTTCCGGGGTGCGCAGCATGGCCTGGAAATCCTCGCGATTCTCCCATTGGGAATAGCTGCAGATGCGCGTTTCGGCATCGTTCACATGGATCGCGCCGCCGATGAAGCCGTGCTGATGGCGGATCACCTCGTCATAGGCCGATTGCAGAAGCTCCAGGAGATCCTGGCATGTCCCCGGCGTTACTTCGAAGGTGGTGATCACCGTCTGAAGCTTTGCGTCCCTGCTTATCGTCGGCATCACACCCTCCTTTTTCCGGTCAGTCCTTCGGCACGATCACGGTCAGCCCGAGAAGGCGCCATACGTTCATCCCGCCGCGATAATAATAAATCTTCTCGGCCGGGTAGCCTGCCTTGATCATCGCCCGGATCGCGGTGGGCGATTGCCCGCACCACGGGCCATTGCAGAAAAGCGCCACGGGCTTTGGATCTTCGCAGATCCAGCCATCGAAATCAGGCTCGCAGCCGAGTTCGTCCAGCCGGTCGGCAATCTCGGTATAGGGCATGTGGATGGAGCCCGGAATGGTGCCGTCCTTGTACCACTTGTAAACCCGGCTATCGACGACGACCGCTTCGGGATCCTTCAGCATGTCGATCAGCTCCAGCTCTGCGATGGTTGTGACGCCGGGAGCGGGGTTCATGGGCTGGATGCAGAAATTCGGGCAGGGCCGGGATGTTTTCGCCCATTCGCCCGTGAGCCTGTTTTCATTGTCCTGAATGCGCCGGATCTCGACGGGGCCGCCTTCCGTCTCGACCGTAACCGCAGGAAGGTCGGGGCGGATGTTCACCGGTCTGTTTTCGGCATGGGCCGGCGAAAACGGCATTATTGCGATGGCAATGAAAGGCAAGATCATGTGCAGGCGCATGGCTGGGTGTTCCTCCTGGCTGTTGCATGGTCGGGTGTTCTGCATCCCTTGCTAAAGGTTGTAACCACAGACGCCCGATTATTCCAGCCACAAGAAAGCGGGGCGCCAACCGGCACCCCGCTTCCTGCTGCTCCACGTTCGGGTGGTTTCGATCAGATCGGATTGTCCACCCGTGCCGTCACCATCACCTTGCCGCGGCAGGGCTGATCCCAGGTGAGCTGCACCTGATTCTGCCCCGCGCCTGCCCTTGGCGTTGCGAAGGGCATGGTGGAAACCCGCGCCGAGGCGCCTGCGGTGATCTGCCCCACCGGAACGATTGCCGTCACGTTGCGGGCATAGCCTGCGAAAGGCAGATGGCGCGAGAAATCCACGTTCCACACCTGGGTATCGGAATTTTCCTGGTGCTCGATGGAAATCGGGCTCTGGAAGGGATCCGTGACCGCATTGAACGTATTGGCCTCCACGATCACGTTGCGCATCCGGCCCGCATCAAGCCCGGCATGGGTCGTGTCTACGCTCTCGGCCCGGGCAACACTGCCGTTGATGGAGCGGAAGGTGTTGCCGGTGATGTGGAGGCCATGCAGGAAATGGCCCGATCCATAGGGCTTCACGACGATCCATGTGAACCAGTCGGCGCAATTGCTGGCCATGAACACATTGCCATCGATCGTGAGGCCGCCGAAGGAAAGCTCGGAGGCGAAATCGGGATCGCTGTCATGCTCGTTGTTGATCTCGATGAAGCAGTTGTCCACGTAATTGCCGGTGATCGTGGTGCGCATGTTCTTCGCGGTCAGGATCAGCCCGGCGGTGCGAAGGCCGTTTGTTTCGTCATCCCCCTGGAAGAAATGATTGCCGCTGATCACGTTGCCCGTGCCGGCGAGGATGGCGAAATGGGCGAAGCGGGAGGCCATGTTGTCGCGCAGTTTCACATCGTTCCTGTTGGTGTTGAGCGCGATCGAAGTGCGATCCTGGGCGCGCATTGCCTGCTCGTTTGAAAGGAAACGGCAGCGATCCACCAGCATCCCCTGACAGCCGATCCCGTGCGAGGTGATGGCGCGATCCCTGGGCTTGGTGAAGAAGCAGTCGCGGATGTGCATCAGCTGGCCGTCCGGGGGCAACAGCACGCCGCTGCCGATGCCGTTGAGGAGAAATTCCACATTGTCGAGCGTGAGCTTCGAGAGCTTCACGAAACCGCTGAAATCGAGCGCGTAACGGAAGCGGGTGAAGGTGAAGGTCTGGGTGCCCACGGCATCATGCAGTTCACGGCTGAGGGTCAGCGTTTGCGCGCCCACATTGCGCGCCGTCACATAGACCTCGCGCCCCACGCCATTGCCGCTTACCAGCGAACCCACCTCGATATTGGCAACGTTCACCACATTGGAAAGCGTCTTTGGTGACGAGGCGGAATAGGTGGCCTGCGAGGTGACGGGGCTCACATCCCAGCCCGGCCCGGCAACCGCGTTTATCTGGCCGTTCCTGATGGTGCGGCGCACTTCGAAGGTGGTCTTGTTGTTCACGGCGGCCTGCACGTCGATCGGGCCGTCAAGCTCGATCCTGCGGCCGCTCAGATCGAGCGCGTCGTGGTCGGTGTAGTTGAAGAGCGCCTGCAGGGCCTTCTTCAGGGCAAGCTTCTCGTCACCGAAGGCGTCGATATACTGATCGAGGCAGAAATCGCGGGTGAGCACGAGGCGCTTGGCATCGGGCATGATCACATTGCCCTCGAAGCGCACGCGGTTTTCGAAGGTGACGTGATCGCCAAGATAGAAGCTGCCCGCCGGCACGAGCACATCGCGCCCCGCGGCCGCGGCGTCGGCGGCTTCGAAGGCGGCGGTGTTGTCGGTCACGCCATCGCCGATGGCGCCGAAATCCACCACATCCACCCAGTCCATCATCTTGCGGTGGAAATAATGGGTCACGTCCTCGATCACGATGTCATCGATGCGAACGACACCGCCATTAGGGCCGGTCAGATCAAGGCCGAAATGGCCGAAAAGAGGCGCCGTTCCCCAGGGCATGTCAACACCGGTGCGGGTGCCGGTGCCGACGATCGCGCGCACCTCCACGATCTCGCCATAAGAGGTGAGCTGCACCGAAGGGCCTGTTTCGGGCACCCCCGCCACATGCACGCCCCCCGCGCCCCCGGCCCAGGCGGCGATGCGCACGGCCGGGAGGTTGCCGCTCACCGCCTTCACGCGGGCGCGGATCTCGAGATAGCAGCCCGGCAGGATCGGGGTTTCGCCCATGTAGCGCAGCTTCTGCACGCTCTGGTTTTTCACCAGTTCCAGACAACCGCCGAAATCCTGATCCGCCGGGATGAAGGCGGCATTGGTGGCATTCTGATAGGTGTCGGAGCCCGGCGTGCCATCCTGGCTCGACCACACGTCAAGCCCGTTCGCGAAAGCGGGCGGCATGAGTTGAAGCCCGTCGGTGATTGCCTTGTTCATTTTGAAATCCCTTTTCCCATCTTGGGGATGCACCCGGAATTCCACGCCAGCCGCGCCAAAGCGCGCCTCGGTTTGCTCGAATGTTGCTCGCGGGGAACCCGGAGAGCACGTGCCCCCGGATGGCGAAAAGGAATATCAATGAAGGGTTAACCCGTCTTTATGCCTGCGTGACGGTGGGTGTTGCACATTTTGCCTGACAGGCGCCATCAGCCCGCGCGGCACACGGCAAAGGCCTGTTTTGTGCGCGTCGTGCCATCCATGCAGATCTTCGGGTATTCGCGAGCTTCGAGGATCTCGAACCCCTCGGCGAAAATCTCCACCAGCTCACCCCTTCGCAGAAGATGCTCCGGGTTCATCGCCCGCGCAAGGCTGGCTGGATCATCGAGGAAGGTATCTATCAGGAGGATGCCGCCCGGCTTCAGTGCGCGCCCGAGCTTCGCAATCAGGGGGCGGTCGAGGTAATTGGCCATGAGGATGAGATCATATTCATCCGTGCCCGGCTCATATCCTTCCAGATCCACCGCACGGGCATGGATGCGCGCGCCCAGCCCCTCGGCACGGGCAGCGGCTTCGAGATGCGCGAGCCCTACCGGGGAAATGTCGAGCGCGTCCACCTCGAAGCCGTGGCGGGCGAGGTGCAGGCTGTTGCGCCCCATGCCGGCGGCCACGTCCAGCGCCCGCCCCGGATTCACCGCCTTTATGTGACGCTCGAGAATGGGGCTTGGCAGGCCCTTTTCGATCATGAAATCGCCCGAGGCGTAGCGGGCATCCCATTTGCTGCGATCCGCCTCGGCCATGGTGCGATCAGCCCTGCGCGCCGGCCAGTTCGCCCTTGAGCGCACGCTCGATCAGGCGGATGGTTTCATCCACCCCGTAAAGCGCGATGAAGCCGCCGAAACGGGGCCCCTGGCTGGCACCCAGGAGCACCTCGTAAAGCGCCCTGAACCAATCGCGCAGCGGCTCGAAACCATGCGCCTTGCCCACCGCAAACACCATGCTCTGCAGCGCTTCCGCCTCCGCCTCTCCCTCCCACGCCCTGAGGCGGGCGAGAAGATCCTCCATCGCCGCGCGCTCCTTCTCGTCTGGCAGGCGGTAGGTTTTCTGCGGCTTGACGAAATCCTCATAGTAACGCACCGCATATTCCGTGGCCTTGTCGAGATCGGGGTGGGTTTCGGGGCTGGCCTCGGGGGCGTAGCGGCGCAGGAAGCCCCAGAGGGTTTCCTTGTCATGCGCGCCCGATACGCTCGCGAGATTGAGGAGCATCGCGAAGGGCACCACCATCCGGCTCTCGGGCGGGTTGCCATTGTGGATATGCCACACGGGGTTGTTCAGCCGCGCCTTCAGATCCTGATCCGGGTAGGCGCGCAGCTGCTGGTGGTATTCGTCCATCGCCTTGGGGATCACGTCGAAATAGAGCCGCTTGGCCGTTTTCGGCTTCTGATACATGAAATAGGAAAGGCTCTCGGGCGGCGCATAGCGCAGCCATTCCTCCATGGTGAGGCCGTTGCCCTTGGATTTCGAGATCTTCTGGCCGTGCTCGTCATTGAACAGCTCGTAGGAAAGGCTGACCGGCGGCGCCTTGCCGAGCACCCGGCAGATCTTGCTCGAAACGCTCACGCTGTCGATCAGATCCTTGCCCGACATCTCGTAATCCACGCCCAGAGCCGCCCAGCGCAGGGCCCAGTCGGGCTTCCACTGCATCTTCACATGGCCGCCGGTAACGGGGATCTCCACCTTCTCGCCGTCGGGTTCCTGATAGACGATCGTGCCCTTTTCCACGTTGCGCTCCAGCGTCGGCACCTGCAACACATGGCCGGTTTTCGGGCTGATCGGCAGGAAGGGGCTGTAGGTCCTGCGCCGCTCGGGGCCGAGCGTGGGCAGCATGATCTCCATGATCCGGTCAAACCGCTCGAGCGCGGTCAGCAGCATCTCGTCGAACCGGCCGGACGTGTAATATTCCGTGGCCGAGGCGAATTCGTAATCGAAGCCGAACTGATCGAGAAAGGCGCAGAGGCGTGCGTTGTTGTGAGCGGCGAAGCTCTCATGCGTGCCGAAGGGATCGCGCACGCGGCTGAGCGGCAGGTGGAGATCCTCTTCCAGCATCTCGCGGTTGGGCAGATTGCCGGGCACCTTGCGCAGGCCGTCCATGTCGTCGGAAAAGGCGATCAGCCGGGTGGGGATATCGCTGAGCTGCTCGAAGGCATGGCGAACCATGGTGGTGCGGGCCACCTCGCCGAAGGTGCCGATATGGGGCAGGCCGCTCGGGCCGTAGCCCGTCTGGAAAAGCACATGGCCTTTCTCGGGCGGGTTCTGTTCCACGCGTTTGACCACCCGGCGCGCCTCTTCGAACGGCCAGGCCCTTGATTGCATCGCGATTTCCCGAAGTTCCGACATTTTCCGCATTCTTTCCCTGATGCCGGAGACATCCCGGCGCTCCGCTTCTCCTATTGCCCTGCCCTGCCCGCGTCAATATTCTGCACCTGCAAAACAAGCCGGAGAAGCCCCATGCAGGATACCCCCCACCCCCTTACGCCGCAGGATTGCCTGGTGGCGCTGATGATCGCCGTATCGGCCTCCGACGAGGTGGTGCGCACCTCCGAGCTTGTCACCATCCAGCGCATCGTCAACCATCTGCCTGTTTTCGCGGGGTTCGACAATGACCGCATCACCCTGATCAGCCGTATCGTTTTTGATCTTCTGGAAGAGGAAGATGGCCTTGATGCGCTCTTCGGCCTGATCCGCGACGACCTGCCGGAAAAGCTCTTCGAAACCGCCTATGCCCTTGCCTGCGATGTGGTGGCGGCGGATGGCACCATCGACGCCCCCGAACTCAGGATGCTCGAAGAGATCCGCCACGAACTCGCCATCGACCGCCTGCATGCCGCCGCGATCGAGCGTGGCGCAAGGGCGCGCCACATGACCGTCTGACACCCGGCCTAGCCTCGGGAGGGATTGGGGAGACCTGCGGGCACATTGCCCCCTGCCGCGCATGGGCTTGTGCCATTCGGATTTGAGTATTTTCCCCAAGATGAAGGGGGAAACCGGCATCCTTCAGATTCCGTAGAGCCCGCCCCAGCGCTCCATGAGCCCCTGCTGGAGGCGTTTCGCACGCTTGTTCCACCCTCTGGCGCCGGGCGGATTTTCGCGATCGTCGCGCTCGATTTCGGCGCGGCGGGCGCTGTCGGAGATGAATATGGCGAAGGCCAGCATGTTGCCGTCCGGCATCTGCAGATAGCCCGCCAGGTTGCTGACGAAATTCAATGTGCCTGTCTTGGCCCGCACCTTGAGGGGGTGCGCCTTGAGCACGCGGCCTCTGGAATCGCGCAGCGGGATGTCTTTCAGAAGGCCCGGAAGCACCCCGCGCGATCCTTCATGAACGAGGGCTCTGACGATATCGGAGGGGCTGGCCCGGCTTCCCGGCTCCAGCCCCGAGTGATCCACGAAGCGCGAATCATGTTTGCCGATCCTCCCGGCCAGCCACCGGCCCATCTCTTCGGCCGATCGGGCGAGATCATGCGCTTCCACGCCCCGCGCGCGGGTGGCGGTGAGGCCGATCACCTCGGCGGTGAGATTGGTCGAGAATTTCAGCAGATCCCGCAGGATATCACCCAGCGGCGGGCTCTTGTGCACGACAAGCGCCCTGCCCCGGGGAGCGCCATCCAGAAGCTTCGCCGCCGGGAGCGCGATCCCCTCGCCGCGCGCCAGTATCTGGAAGACCTCGCCGGCATAGAGGGCCGGCTCGCGCACCGGCAGCCAGCGGCTCCCGCCCTTGCCCAGAGCGCTGCGCGCGACGGTCCAGAGATCGCCGCGCGGGCCCTTCGAATATGTATATATCGGCAATTTCCGATCAACGATCTTCATGCTGGCAATCGCAACCTCGGGGCGGAATCTGCGGGCCCTGGCGTCCATGGAGATCCGATAGCCCTTCCCCCCACGCCGCCATTCGAAATGAACCCTGTTGAAATTGAGATTGAGCCCGGAAATCGCGGGATTGTAGCCTAGGTGATCGGGCTGGCCGGCATCTATGGCCCGGATGCGCGGCAATGCACCCGCATGGACGAAGAAATTCCCCCCCACTTTCCTCACCCCGGCCTGCCGCAATGCCCCGGCCATGGTGGCGAGCATATCCGTATCGAGCACCGGATCACCGCCCCCCGCCAGAACGAGATCGCCCCTCAGCACCCCCTCCTCTATCGGCCCCATGGCGATCAGACGGGTTTCGAAGCGGTAATCGGCGCCCAGCGTGTCGAGCCCGTAAAGCGCGGTGATGATCTTCGTCACGCTGGCCGGCGGGTGCGGCGCACCGGGCCCGCGCGCCTCCAGAACGAGCCCTGTGCGCGCATCGGCAACGCTATAGCCGAGCCTCCCCCCGAGCGCGGCTTCGCGGATCAGTTCCTCCACGGATCTGACGGCATTCTTCAGGCGCAGGAGGGGATCGGCATCACCGCGCAGCACCGGGCGGATCGATCGATCCGGGGCCCTGGCAAGCAGCGGGGCGGCACAGGCCCCGAGGGCCGAGCCGAGGATGAAGGATCTACGCGATATCCGCCGCTTGCTCATGCAGGAATTATGCGCACTCTCTGCCGTCGGGCAAGCGCGATGAAGCTGCATGCCGGCCACCCCAGCCCCCCGCCGCCCGCAGCTGTGTCGAGGAAATGCCGAGCATCGGGATATTCAAGAAACACCACGCAGGCGGCCTGCGCACCGGCAGCAAACGCGCCTTTTCGGCGGGCAGGCGAAATGCGCGATAGCGCCGCGCCGCGGGAGAAAACCGCGCGGAAATCCTGTCACCCGGGCGCGCGATCACGCCGATGGGCACGTTCTCCATGATCCAGCGCCAGTTCTCCCAGCGGTGGAACCCGGCGAGATTGTCGGCCCCCATGAGCCAGACAAAACGCACCCGGGGGCGGATCCGCAACAGAATGTTCAGTGTCCGGGCCGTGTATCGGCTTCCCGCTCGGGCCTCGAAATCCAGAACCCGCACACGGGGATGCCGCATGATCTCCCGCGCTGCCTCCATACGCTTCACGAGCGGCGCCGGCCCGTGTGCCTTCAGCGGGTTGTGCGGGCTCACCAGCCACCAGACCTCGTCAAGCCCGAAGCGCTTCAGCGCCTCGAGCGTAATATGCACATGGCCCTCATGGGGCGGATCGAAGGATCCCCCCAGAAGCCCCACCTTCCGCCCCGGAGGTGCTGGCGGCAAGCCGTTGTTCTGCACGCGCTTCTCCTCGCAATCATGCCCCTTTGAAAGGATGCGTGGCGGCCAAGTCAATCCCTGCCCTTGCCATGGGGGCAAGAAGGCGCAAGAGTTCGGCAGGGAGAACCAGATGACAGGATATGATTCCGAAGAGGCCGCCGAGGTGCACCGCCACCTGCACCATGCGCTGCCCTCCGATCCGGCGCTCAGGGTCAAGGCGCTGGAAAGCCTGGTGGTGGAGCGCGGCATGGTGGCGCCCGAAACGCTCGATGCCTGGATCGAGGCCTACAGCGAGCATATCGGCCCCAAACGCGGCGCCGAGATGGTGGCGCGCTCCTGGCTCGATCCCGATTTTCGCGCCCGTCTTCTGCGGATGCCGCGAAAGCGGCCGAGGAGCTCGGCTTTCAGGGCCATGCCTCGGCGCATCTGAAGGCCGTCGAAAACAGCCCCGAGGTGCATAACGTCGTCGTCTGCACGCTGTGCTCCTGCTATCCGTTCTCGATCCTGGGCATGTCGCCCGGCTGGTATAAAAGCGCCGAATACCGCGCCCGGGTGGTGCGCGAACCCCGCGCAGTGCTGGCCGAATTTGGGGTGGAGCTGCCCGAAAACGTGGCCGTGCGGGTGTGGGACAGCACCGCCGAGCTGCGCTATCTTGTGGTGCCCGAGCGCCCGCCCGGCACCGAGGGCTGGAGCCTCGAGGCGCTCACCGCCCTCGTCACCCGCAATTCGATGATCGGCACCGAGCGGGATCTCTTGCCCTACGTGAAAGGGGAGGCCCGCTGATGGATACGATCCACGATCTCGGCGGCATGCAGGGCTTCGGCCCGGTGACGGTGGACGAGCCCGAGGAGCCCTTCCACCACGATTGGGAAGCGCGCATGTGGGCCATCGCCCGCAACGTCCGCGCCGATGACTGGACGATCGACTGGTGGCGCCACATCCGCGAGCGCATCGATCCGGCGGATTACCTCACCCGCCCCTATTTCGATCAGTGGATGCAGACCCATGCCGCCGGCTTCGTTACCTCGGGGGTGTTCACGGTGGCGGAAATCGCCTCGGGCCATACCGGCGAGCGCCATCCCCCGCCCCCGCCCGAGAGCCTCGAGGAGGTGATCGCCCGCGCGCGGCGGGAAAATACGAGCTTCGAGGCCCCGGCTCCCGGCCCGGCCCGTTTCGCCCCCGGGGATCGCGTGCGCGCCATCACCGATCCCCCGCTCGGGCGCGATCATCACACCCGCCTGCCCCGCTACGTGCGCGGGCGCACCGGCACCATCCATGCCCATTGGGGCAGCCACCTCTTTGCCGATCTCGGCGCGCGCGGCATCCACGAGGGCCAGCATGTCTATTCCGTGTTCTTCGCCGCGCCCGATCTCTGGGGCGGGGAAGCCGATCCCCGCGACGGCGTGCATCTCGATCTGTGGGAGAGCTATCTTGAGCCCGAATGAAAGCCTGAAGCCGCTTGAGGGCGATGACGGCCCGGTGTTTGACGAGCCCTGGCACGCGCAGGTGCTGGCCCTGGCCGACAGCCTGGTGAAGGCCGGCCTTTTCAGCGCCGGGGAATGGGCCGAAGCGCTCGGCGCGGCACGGGCGCGGGCGGAGGCGCGCCGCGATCCCGATACGGTGGAAGGCTATTACCTCTGCGCCGTCGAGGCGCTCGAGGAACTGCTCGCCGCCAGGGGCGGGATCAGCCCGCAAATCCTGGCCGAGCGCAAGAAGGCCTGGGAAGCGGCCTATCTCTCGACCCCCCACGGCAAGCCGGTGGTTCTGGGTGGCGGCAGGGGCTGAACAACCATGCCCTGCCCTTCATGCCCGAAGTCATGTTGTCATTGAAAGGCGATTGTATATTTGACAAACCCAGAGTGAATACCTATATTCCTATCAAGACGATAGGAGTTCACAATGTCCATTCTTGCCGCCCCTTACATGCACGACGAAGCCGCCGCTTTCACACACGTGGAAAGCATCCTGTGGCCTGACGGACCGGTATGCCCGCATTGCGGCGTTGTGGACCATGCCTATCGCTTGGAAGGCGTCCGCACGAAGCCGAGTAAGAAAAACCCGGAAGGCAAAGAGCGCCACGGACTCTGGAAGTGCCGCGAGTGCCGCAAGCAGTTCACCGTGCGCAAGGGCACCATCTTCGAGGAAAGCCACCTGCCGCTTCACCTGTGGCTTCAAGCCATTCACCTGATGGTGTCCAGCAAGAAGGGCATTTCCAGCCACCAGCTTCACCGCGTTTTGGGCATCACCTACAAGAGCGCATGGTTTCTGGCCCACCGCATCCGTGAGTGCATGCGCACTGGCGATCTGGCCCCTATGGGTGGCAACGGCGGCACGGTTGAGGTTGACGAAACCTTCATCGGTCAAAACCCCGACAAGCCCAAGAAGAAGGGCGCGCGTGGCTATGTGCACAAGAACGCCATACTGACACTTGTTGATCGTGACGCCAAGCAGGCCAAATCCATCGTGGTTGACGACATCAAGAAGGACACGCTTGTGCCGATCCTGCGCGAGAACATCGCAAGGGAAGCGACCATCTACACCGATGAAGCCAAGCAATATACCCGCCTTGCAGACGATTTCGCAGATCACGATTTCACCACCCACAGCAAGGGCGAATATGTGAAGCGAGAAAAACCGCAGGTCCACACCAACACCGTTGAAGGTTTCTACAGCATCTTCAAGCGCGGCATGAAGGGTGTGTATCAGCACTGTGGCAAGCAGCACTTGCATCGCTATGCTGCCGAGTTCGATTTTCGCTATAACAACCGAGTTGCGAACGGTGTTGAAGACGCCCAACGTGCTGAAATCGCGCTTAAATCAGCAACAGGGAAGAGACTAACTTACAATCCAACTTATTGAGAGTCTTGACAAAAACTGGTGGTGATACTATTTTTCTGGTGCCGGGAGTGCGTCATTTTGCACGGCGGGGCTACGGCCCCGCCCGGCGTCCCAGCCTAATATATAGATCCTTTCCATCCTGACTTCGGGAAGCGAGCAATACCGAACCCGTCAATTCTTCCGTTTTGGTTTGAACGAAACGCCGGGCGGATTGCATCAATCCACGTTCTGTCACCGTGGGCGAAATAGCGGTGGGTTGCGCCTGCCACCATATCGGCAAGTTGCATTCCCGCACTCATGTGCGATGGCGCTAGAAATATTGTCTCGACAAAGTTCTCGTACGTGGATGAGTAACGTGTGTTTTCGCGCACTAGTCTTTCGTGTTGTTCCCGCATCCGATTGTCATCCGGGCTATTCCGGTGGTCTGCGACAATCATACCATTAGTTGAGTGGCCACTTGTCCTGCTGATGTCCTGCAAAAGGTATTGAAACCTTTCCGTAACAACCTTGCTTGTAGGTGCGAAAGTAAATGTCTTCTTGCTTATTTACGTTGCCGAGTTGATACGCCAATGGGGCATCGCAAACGCCACAGATTAATCTGATCGACTTAGTTGAGGTTATGATCGAAAAGAGAGAGGCCCGAAATTCATTCTTCTGATCAATACTCCATCTCAGCATGGGGTTGTCTTTGTCGTTGTTATGAGGCGCGAAGAAGCGCCACTTCACCTCGCCGTGATACTTTTTCTGCCGCTTTAACCCGATAAACTGGTTTCGAACACTGTGCCACCGCTCTTCAGGGATAACGATACCACCGAAAGTGAAATATCGTGGGTCGCCTTGACCCGGCTTCGCTGGAGTGCCACTTTCATCAACAAACAATAGGTGCATGACACAATGAACACAGAAAAAACCGATAAGAGTCAACTTAACCGCTTCAAGGAAGCCGCCCGCGCACTCGGGGCGGACGACAACGAAGAACGGTTTAACGAGATGTTGCGGAAGCTGGCGAAGCAGAAGCCGGACGACAAGAAGCCATCCTGCGACTGAGCAGGCCTGTCACGCGGAGCAATAAAGCCGCTTCAATTATTGGTTTGTCAAATATACAATCACTCATTGAAAACATGTGGCGCAAGCGCGGCTTTCGCTGTGTCCATGCCGGAATCCGGCGCAATCAGCTTACGGTGTTCAAGCTGGTCAGGATCGCCTGACGCCTTCCTGGGCCCGGTGGCCCTTGCAACGCTCGGGGATGATCTGCTGGAGTATCCCTGCGCAGAGCAGATAGAGGCTGGTGACGACCAGCCCCCAATGCGCCCAGCTGTCGGGGTGGAAATCCTGCCATGCCGCCCAGCCGGCGAAAAACGTCCAGGCGACCGCCATCGGCAGCGATACGGCGCGCCAGCGCTCGGTGCGCACCGGATGGATGAATTTCAGCGGCATGAACATGGCGATGGAGAGGATCACCACCACCGCGAGGATCGTCCAGAATCCCGGCGAGAGGGCGAACATCACGATGGCCACCATGTTCCAGCAGCCGGGAAATCCGGCGAAGGAATTATCCTTCGTCTTCATCCGCGTATCGGCGAAATAGAGCGCCGAAGCGAAGGTGATGACGATGATCGCCGTCCAGCCCGTCCAGCCCGGCAGCAGGCCGGATTTGAAAAGCGCATAGGCCGGCACGAAAACATATGTCAGGTAATCGATGATCAGATCGAGGAGCACGCCATCGATCTGCGGCGCATAGCGCTTCACCTCCAACATGCGCGCCAGCGGGCCGTCGAGCCCGTCCACGAAGAACGCCACCACCAGCCACAGGAACATCAGGTTCCATTCCTGCTCCACCGCGGCCAGCATCGCAAGCATCGCGATCACCGCGCCAGTCGCCGTGAAGAGATGGACGAAATAGGCCATTGCTTTCCTGCTCATTGAGCCTGAATGGCCGAAATTTGCTCATTAGGCAAATGTTTTGCCCTGCAGGGGCCCCGTCAGGCGCGCGGATGGGCCTTCTGGTAGATTTCCATCAGATGGGCGCTGTCAACGGCCGTATAGCCCTGCGTGGTGGAAAGGGAGGCATGGCCGAGAAGCTCCTGGATGGCGCGAAGATCCCCGCCCGCGCCAAGCAGATGGGTGGCGAAGCTGTGGCGCAGGGCGTGGGGGGTTGCGGATGCGGGAAGGCCGAGCTGTTCGCGCGCCGCGGCCATCACCTTCTGCACGGCCCGCGGCGAAAGCGCGCCCCCGCGCACACCGCGCCAGAGTGGCGCTTCCGGTCCGCCGGCATGGGGGCAGAGCGCCAGGTATCGCTCCACCGCCGCGCGCGCCACCGGCAGCACCGGCACGTTGCGCTCGCGCCCCCCCTTGCCCCTGACGCGCAAAGCCTCGGGCAAGGGGGCGTCTGCCCGCCGCAGCGAAAGCGCCTCCGATATCCTCAGCCCCGATCCCCACAGAAGCGTGAGCAGCGCCACATCGCGCGCGGCCACCCATTGAACCGTGCTCTGCTGGCCCACGCAATCCAGCATGGCGCGTGCGGCATCCTCTGAAAGCGGGCGGGGAAGCTTGCGGTGAAATTTCGGCGCCCGGGTGGCAAGCACTGCGCTTGGATCAAAGCCCTCGCGCTCCGCGAGCCAGCGATAGAAGCTCTTCACCGCAGAAAGCGCGCGCGCAAGCGAGCGCGCCGAGATCCCGCGTCCGCGCTCATGGGCCATCCAGGCGCGCATGTCGGTGATGGTGACGTCACGCAGCGCCGAAAGCCCGCAGGGGCCGGCATGGTGCCCGGTGAGGAAGGAAAGGAAACGCAGGAGATCCGCCTGATAGGCCTCCAGCGTGTTCGGGGATGCGTCTTCCAGATCCGAGAGCCGCCCGAGCCACTCGGCGAGAAGATCGGCCAGCGCCGGCGATATGGCCGGGCCTGCGGGCATCAGCCCAGCCAGCGGCGCATGCTGCGCTCGAAGACCCCGGCGAAGAAGGAAAGCAGATCCGTGCCCTGCCCGGGGCGGAAATGATGCGGATCCTCCGCCCCCATCACCAGCATCCCCGGCAGGCGCTCGCTGCCGAAATCCAGCCTGAGCGCGGCTTCGGAGCGGATGAACCCGGCCTGCTCGCCATAGATCGCATCGCTGCCCGGCCCCACCTGGCGCAGCGTGACCTGCCGCACCGGCGCGGCGCGCTCGCTCTCGAGATAGCGCGCCACGAAGCCGGGCTCCGCCACATGCAGCACGTCACCGAGCCGCTTCACGGCTATCTCGCCCCGCGCCTCCATCTCGCTTTCCAGCACCAGCCGGATGCAATCCACGCAGAGGATATCGCGCACCTCGCCCCCGAGGCTGCGCAGGAAGCCCTCGAAATCGGCCGGCTCGAGCATCCGCAGGATGGCGCGATGCACCTGGTTCGTGCCGGCGAGATTGTCATAGGCGGCGGCGATCACCGTGCGGTGGGTATCCTCGAGGCGATCGAGCCGGGCCTCGAGGCGCTGCATGGCGATGCCGCGCAGATCCACCACGTTCCTGCCCATCTGCCGCTCGTTGGCGGCCACGAGGGCCTGCAGCACTTCATGATCCTCGAGGATCATGTCGGGCTCCTTCAGGATCTTCTCGCGAAGAACCGCCCTGATCCCGCTTTCCTTCGGGGAGGTCACATCGTTCGTCATCCGTTTCCCGCTCGATTACCTGCCTGAGTTCACACCCGCCACGCGCCCCCCTGGCGCCCCGTGTGGCCGGCCTTTTGCCGCCAGCATACACCATTCGCGCCGATGGCCTAAAGGATCTTCTGGCCCGTCTTTTCCCAATCCCTCAGGAAGCCCTGAAGGCCCTTCTCCGTCAGGGGATGCTCGGCCATCTTGCGGATCACCGCCGGTGGCGCCGTCACGATATCCGCGCCGATCAGCGCCGCCTCGCTCACGTGATTTACGGCGCGCACCGATGCGGCGAGGATTTCAGTCTCGAAGCCGTAGTTGTCGTAGATCGTGCGGATATCGGCGATCAGATCGAGGCCATCGAGATTGATATCGTCAAGCCGGCCGATGAAGGGCGAGATGAAGGTGGCGCCGGCCTTGGCCGCCAGGAGCGCCTGATTGGCCGAAAAACACAGGGTGACATTCACCATCCGCCCCTCGCCCGTCAGCACCTTGCAGGCCTTCAGCCCATCCCATGTGAGCGGCACCTTGATGGCGATGTTGTCGGCGATTTCGGCAAGCTTGCGCCCCTCCTCGATCATCTGTTCCGCCTTGAGCGCCACCACCTCGGCGCTCACCGGCCCCTTGACGATCGAGCATATCTCCTTCGTGACCTCGATGATCTCGCGCCCCGATTTCAGGATGAGGGAGGGGTTGGTCGTCACCCCGTCAACCATGCCCAGATCGTTGAGCTCGGCGATTGCTTCCACATCTGCGCTATCGACAAAGAATTTCATTTCTGTTTTTCCTGCTTTGCATAATGAGCCCTTCCCGAAACCATATCCCAAGCCCCCGCCGGGATGAACCGGAAAATGAAGCCGGGGCCTGCCCGTGAGCGGGCCGCGCTTCTTCCGCGAAGGCGAGCGGCTCGGTGTGCTGACGGCAGAGCCGCTCGATCGCCTGCTCGATTACCGGGCACCGGAGGGCGGCGCGATCGAGGGGGCCTTCGTCGAGGTGCCGCTCGGGCCGCGCCGGGTGATGGGAGTGGTCTGGGGGCCTGGGAGCGGCGATTTTCCGGCGGCGAAGCTGCGCGCGGTCTCGCGGGTGCTCGATGTGGCGCCCATGCGCCCGGAAATGCGCGAATTCCTGATCCGCGCCGCCGATTACACCATGACCCCCCTCCCGGCGATGCTGCGCCTTGCCACCCGCGCGCCGGGGCTTCTTGACGGCGCGAAACCCCTCAGGATCTACCGCCCCGGCAAGGCCCGCCCCGAGCGCCTGACCCCGGCGCGAAGGCGCGTTCTCGATGTGCTCGAGGAATACGGCGGGCTTTCCTTCACCCTCGGCGAGCTTGCCCGGATGGCTGATGTCAGCCCCTTGATCACGGAGGGGCTGACATCAGCCATCC
>WFVA01000160.1 GCA_015491895.1 Albidovulum sp.
GCCCGAGTAACCCGCCCCCGCCCGCGCGCGGGCGCCTCCGGCGGGGATATTTGCAGGATCAGTGATCCCCGCCGGCGTGCGGGCCACATGCGCCCCGTGGCTCACAGGAGCCGCCGCCCTGCTACGGGCGCGGGCGCCCCGGCCCTCAGCCGAGCTTTTCCTTCACCAGCTTCCCGGCTTTAGCAAAATCCATCCGGCCCGCATATTTCGCCTTCAGCGCGCCCATGACCTTGCCCATGTCGCGGATGCTGCCCGCGCCTGTCTCGGCGATCGCCGCTTCCACCGCCTCGGCGATCTCGGCCTCGTCCATCTGGCGGGGCAGGAACTCCTCGATCACCCCGATTTCGGCGCGCTCCCCTTCCGCCAGTTCGAGCCGCCCCGCCTCTTCATAGGCGCGCGCGCTCTCCTGGCGCTGCTTGACCATACGCCCGAGGATGCCGAGGATTTCCTCATCGCTGACACCATCCTCCCGCCCCTCGCTTCTGAGCGCAATGTCGCGATCCTTGATCGCCGCATTGATCAGGCGCAGGGTGGAAAGCCGGGTGGCCTCCTTGCTCTTCATCGCTTCCTTCAGGGCGGCATTGAGCCGGCTTCGCATATCCATTCGGTGTCCTCATCCCAAGACGGAAAGATATTGTCGAAGCCTTTACCCTATCCTTTCAGAAACGCGGTTGCAAGTGCGGGGAAATCATCTAACCAATTGATTTCACTGCATATCAACATCACACCATTCGCCCTTGACCCGCCCCCTCCCAAACCATAGTTTGCGCCCGGAACCTGCCTCAAGCCCGGATAGCCCCATGCCTGCCGCCCCGTCTGCCGCCACGCCCGCCCTGCATCTGCGCGAAAAGCCCACCGCCTGCCTCGCCCTGGCCGACGGCACGGTGTTTTTGGGCCGCGGCTTCGGCGCGGCCGGCACCACCACCGCGGAGCTTTGCTTCAACACCGCCATGACGGGCTATCAGGAGATCATGACGGACCCCTCCTACGCCGGGCAGATCGTCACCTTCACCTTCCCGCATGTGGGCAATGTGGGCATCAACCCGGAAGATGACGAAACGGCAAGCCCCGTCGCCGCCGGAATGGTGGTGAAATGGGATCCCACCGAGCCCTCCAACTGGCGCGCCAGCGAGGATCTGCGCGCCTGGCTCGCGCGCACCGGGCGCATCGCCATCGGCGGCATCGACACCCGCCGCCTCACCCGCGCCATCCGCCGGCAGGGCGCCCCGCATGTGGCGCTTTCCCACGATCCGCAGGGGGAATTCGACATTGCCGCGCTGGTCGCGAAGGCGCGGGAATTTCCGGGGCTCGTGGGGCTCGATCTGGCGCGGGATGTCACCTGCGCGCAAAGCTACCGCTGGAACGAAACCCGCTGGGCCTGGCCCGATGGCTTCGCACGCCGCGAGGAGCCGGGGCATCGGGTGGTGGCGCTCGATTACGGCGCCAAGCGCAACATCCTGCGCTGCCTTGCAAGCGCGGGATGCGACGTGACGGTGCTGCCCGCCACCGCCAGCGCCGAAGAGGTGCTGGCCCATGATCCCGAAGGGGTCTTCCTTTCCAACGGCCCCGGCGATCCGGCGGCCACGGGCGAATATGCGGTGCCGATGATCCGCGAGGTGCTGAAGGCCGATATCCCCCTGTTCGGCATCTGCCTCGGCCATCAGATGCTGGCGCTGGCGCTCGGCGCGAAAACGGTGAAGATGAGCCACGGCCATCACGGCGCCAATCACCCGGTGAAGGATCTCGAAACCGGCAGGGTGGAGATCACCAGCATGAATCACGGCTTCGCGGTGGATACCCAGAGCCTGCCCGAGGGGGTGGTGGAAACCCATGTCTCGCTGTTCGACGGCTCCAACTGCGGCATCCGCCTCACCGATCGTCCGGCCCATGCGCCTGTGTTTTCGGTGCAATACCACCCCGAGGCCAGCCCCGGCCCGCAAGACAGCTACTACCTCTTCGAACGCTTCGCCGAGGCCATGGCGAAGCGGCGCTGAGGCCGCGCGCGCAGGATTTTCTTCAGCAATCTTAACCTCGCCTTAACCAGGATCGTTAAAATCTTAGCGAATGCAGGATTTTAGCGAGGGAAACTGATGCGCCAGAGCGCTTTGCAGCTGGTTGCCAATACGGATTGCGCCCCGAAGCGCGCCCGCAGGGGGATGCGCGTGGGCGCGGCTTCGCATGGCAATGCCGAGGCGCTCGGCCGGCTGCTGGTGGAAGGCGGGGTGCTTCAGCCCGGCGATCTCGCCAGGGCGCAGGCCATGATGCTGCGCGAAGAGGCGCGTTTCGAGGATATCCTGCTCCATGACCTCATGGTCGATGAAATGGCGCTTTACGGCGCCATGGCGCGGCTTCACGGGGTGCGGCTTGCCGATCTCGCCGCCGAGCCGCCCGATCCGCGCCTGATCGAT
Source organism: Albidovulum sp. (assembly GCA_015491895.1). Classification (GTDB taxonomy): domain Bacteria; phylum Pseudomonadota; class Alphaproteobacteria; order Rhodobacterales; family Rhodobacteraceae; genus WFVA01. The sequence continues at coordinate 2,409 of WFVA01000160.1, forward strand.
GAGATCGGGGTGAAACGCTGCATCGCCGAAGGGCTGGTGCCCTGGAAAAGGGTCGGCGGGGCGGTCGTCTATGCCACGGCGCGGCCCGATGAATTCGCCCGCTTGCGCGAGAGCCTGCCGCCCGCTCACGGCCCCGCGCTGATGGCGGTGGCCCCTCTGCGCGCGATCCAGGACGCGGTGATGGAGGCGCGCGCGGGGCGGCTTGCGCAGATGGCCGAAACGCGGGTGCCTTCGGGCGAAAGCTCTCGCGCATGGAACAGGCAGCGCCTGCGCCGCGCTGCCCTGGCCGGGGGGCTGATCGCAGCTGCGATCCTCTTGATCTCGCCGCTGGCGCTGATGGCGCTCCTGACCGCCTTCGTGGTGCTGAGCCTCACGCTTTCCATGGGGCTGAAATTCACCGCCGCGCTGGTGCAGTGGCG
>WFVA01000161.1 GCA_015491895.1 Albidovulum sp.
GCCTCTTCAAGATATATGCCCAGCGCACGCCGGCTCTTTTGTGCCAGCACATCCCCGACAGCCGCCTGAAAGGATGCGCATATATCGGCGCGTGCTCCTTTCGGCAGGCCGCCATGCTCCCCAACAATCCGATCGCGCGCGCGCAAAACCGCCGTCTTGAGCCCGGAAAAGGAAAGATCGCACCCAGGGCGATCGAGAAGGGGGCGCGGCAGATCGAAGGCGCGCGGATCCCCGCGCGCGGCTTCGCGCTCCACTGCCGGCCCGCCCGGCTGGGGCAGGCCGAGGATGCGGGCCGTCTTGTCAAACGCTTCGCCGGGCGCGTCATCGATCGTGCCGCCAAGGCGGGTGAAATCCTCCGCGCCGCGCACCAGCAGGAATTGGCAATGCCCCCCCGAGACCAGCAGCATGAGATAGGGAAACGGCACCTGATCGGTAAGCCGCGGCGTAAGCGCGTGGCCCGCCAGATGATTGACGCCGATAAGCGGCAGACCGGCCCCCGCCGCAATGCCCTTGGCCAGCATCACGCCCGAAAGCACCCCGCCGATCAGCCCCGGCCCGGCCGTGACGGCGATGGCATCGAGATCGCCAAACCCGAGCGATGCAGCCGCAAGCGCCTCCTCCACGCAATGATCGAGCTTCTCGGCATGGGCGCGCGCGGCGATCTCGGGCACCACCCCGCCGAAATCCGCGTGAAGCTCCGCCTGCCCCCGCACAATGGAAGCAAGAATCTCGGGCGCCGTGCCTGGCCGGTGGCGCAGGATCGCGGCCGCGCTGTCATCGCAGCTGCTTTCGATGCCGAGGATGGTGAGGGTCTTTTCGCTGTTCATCGCCGTTGCCTTGCGCTTTGGCGAGGGGTAACACCCTTTGGCAAAGCCCGACAATAGTGCGAAGGCAAGATATGCCCCCATCCCGCCCCGCCATATTGCTGACCCGCCCCAGGCGGCAGGCGGAGCGCTTTGCCGAAAGCCTGCGCGAGCGCCTTGGCGATGGTGCGGAAATCCTGATTTCGCCGCTGATCGAGATCGAGTTCATCCCCGATCCGGCGCCGATACCGGATGGCGCCGGCCTGATCTTCACCTCCGAAAACGGCGTTCTGGCCTTTGCGCAGGAAAAGCAGGCAAAGGGGCGAGTGGCCTGGTGCGTGGGGCCGCGCACGGGAGAGGTGGCGAAATCGGCTGGTTTCGATGTGCGTATCGGCGGCGGCGATGCGGGGCGGCTGGCCGAAGCGATCATCGCCGCAGGGCCGGCCGGACCGCTCATTCATTACCGGGGCCGCCATGCGCGCGGCGATATTGCCGCAAGGCTGCGTGCGGCAGGCCTCGAGGCAGAGGAGCGCATCGCATATCGCCAGAAGCCTCTCTCCCTTGCCCCGGAGGCCCGCCGCCGCCTCGAGGGTGAAAGGCAGGTGCTTGTTCCCCTTTTCTCGCCGCGCAGCGCCGCGCTATTCGTCGGGGAAGCCGGGGATGCGGAGCAGACATCCCTGTGCATGATTGCCATGAGCAAGGCCGTGGCAGAGGTGGCGCGGGGTGCGGGGCTCGATGTAGCCGCCGTTGTGCGCGAGCCGAATGCAGAAGCAATGATCGCCGCCATTGCGGGGCTTTTGGACGCATGAGGCCTTGCTTGTAGGGCGGAAGATGCACAGCTACTGTCGGGCGACCGATCATGTTTGCGCGAGCCCGGAAGCGGGCGGTTGGCAGGTTTGAAGAGGGGGAAGGATAAAGTGGCAGCAGCAGGAAAATCGTCCCGGGCGAAAGGAAAGGGCGGAAGCAAGGCCAAGGGCGCCGGATCCGAAGCCGATTCCGCCACCGGCCCGAAGGAAATGACGGAGCCGCCGGCCGAAGTGAAAAGCGCAGAAGCTTCCCCGGAGGATACCGCAACGGAAACAACGGAAAAGGCCGAAGCCCAGGCGCGCACCCCTCAGCCGGACGAAAGCGGGCTTGGGATCCCCAATTCACCAGCCGGCGAGGAAAAAAACCCTCGGCGCGGTGGCGCGATCGGGCTTGTGCTTGGCGGCGCTCTGGCGGCGGGGCTTGGCTATGGTGCCGCATGGTACGGGCTTGTCGGCGGGGCGGATGACGGCGAGATCCGGGCGGCCGTCAGCGCGCAGGATGAGGAAATCGGCAAGCTGCGCAAGGCGCTGGAAAGCACGCGCCGTGAAGCAGGCGAGAAGATCACGAAAGCCGAGGAAAGATATGCCGCCCTCGACAAGGCGCTTGCACAGATCCGCGCAGATCTTTCACGCCTCGGAAATGAAACCGGGGATCTTCGTGAGCAAATGAAGGCGATCGCCGCGCATCAGAAAGAAATCTCGGGGCGAATCGAAAGCCTTGAGAAGCGGGTTTCCGAGATCGAAAAGCGCCCGATTGCCGATGCCGAAGGGGCCGTAGCCGCAGCCGTGGCGGCATACGAGCAGGAGATTGAAGATCTGCGCCAGCGCCTCGAGGCGCAAAGCCGAAAATTCGAGGCGCTCAATCGCGAAATCGAGAAGAAGATCGCCGAGGCGCTGGCGCAGGCCGAGAAGATCAGCAAACGCACGGCCAGAAGCAGCGCTCTGGCGGAGGCCGAATCAGCACTCGCACGCATTCGCGGTGCAATAGAGACGGGCGGAGGCTTTCGCGAGGCGCTGGACACGATTTCGCGTATGCTTGGAATCACTCCCCCGCCCGCGCTCACGGAAGCGGCGGAAAAAGGGGTCACCCCGCTTGCCGAACTGCAGGCTGAGTTTCCCGAAATGGCACGCGCCGCACTCGCCGCCTCCCTGCGCGCGGCCCCGGCCGATTCTCCGGTGGAGCGCCTCGGCGCCTTCCTGAAATCACAGGTCGCGCCGCGTTCGCTCGAGCCGCGCGAGGGGGATGATCCCGATGCCGTGCTTTCACGCGCCGAAGCGGCTCTCAGGGCCGGCGATCTGGAGAAGGCGCTCGCCATTCTCGATGCCCTGCCCGAGCCCGGCAAGGCGGCAATGGAAAGCTGGATCGCAAAAGCCCGCGAGCGCCTCGAGGCGATCGGGGCGCTGGAAGAATTGCAAAAGGCCGTCGCCGCGAAACGGGAGGGCGAATGATGCTCTGGTCATTGATCAAGATCCTCCTCTTCATCGCCATCGTCGCCGGGCTTGCCCTCGGGGCGGGCTGGCTGATGGAGGCCGGCACCGGCATCCGCCTCACCATCGGCAGCACCGAATACACGCTCGGCCCCCTGCAGGCCGTGATCGCCGCCCTTCTCCTCGTGCTCCTGATCTGGATCGTCCTAAAGCTCACCGGGCTGCTGATTGCCGTGTTGAAATTCCTCAATGGCGATGAAACGGCCATCTCGCGCTACCTGGATCGCAACCGCGAGCGCAAGGGCTATCAGGCGCTCGCCGATGGCATGCTCGCGCTCGCCTCGGGCGAAGGGCGCACGGCCCTCCTCAAGGCCAACAAGGCCCGCCGCCTGCTGCAAAAGCCGGAGATCACAAATCTGCTCCTTGCCCAGGCCGCCGAGATGGCCGGCGATCGTCAGAAGGCGCTCGAGGTTTACAAGGATCTGCTGAAGGACGAGAAGACCCGCTTCGTGGGCATCCGCGGCCTCCTGAAGCAGAAGCTCGACGAAGGCGATACCGATACCGCTCTCCTGCTTGCGCGGAAAGCCTTTGCCCTGAAGCCCCGCCAGCAAGAAATCCACGATACCTTGCTGAAGCTCCAGGCCGAGAAGGGCGATTGGTCCGGCGCGCGCGAAACCCTGGCCGCCAAGCTGAAGGCGGGCGCATTGCCACGGGATGTCTACAAGCGGCGCGATGCGGTGCTGGCGCTTTCGCAGGCGCGCGATATCCTGGCCGAGGGCAAGAGCATCGAAGCGCGCGAGGAGGCGATCGAGGCCAACCGCCTTTCCCCCGATCTCGTGCCCGCGGCCGTTCTTGCGGCCAGAAGCTATATCGAGGCCGGCAAGCCCCGCCTCGCCACCCGCATCCTGAAAAAGGCGTGGAGCGTCAATCCCCACTCGGATCTGGCAGCGGCTTTCGCCGAGATCCGGCCGGACGAGACGCCCGAAGAGCGGCTGAAGCGCTTTCGCACCCTCACCAGGATCAACCCCGATCATCCCGAAACGAAAATGCTGCTCGCCGAGCTCAATCTCGCGGCCGGCAAATACCCCGAAGCGCGGGCCGCGCTTGGCGATCTTCCCGAGAAGGAGCCAAACGCGAGGGTGCTCACCCTGCTCGCCGCGATCGAACGCGGCCAGGGATCCGATGACGCCGTTGTCCGTGCCTGGCTTGCGAAGGCCCTCGCTGCGCCGCGCGGGCCGCAATGGGTGTGCGAGAAGTGCCAGACGGTGCATTCCGAATGGGCCCCCATCTGCGCCAATTGCGGCAGCTTCGATACCCTGAGCTGGCGCCAGCCCGATGAAACGGCGCAGGGGCTTCCGGGCGCAGCCGAGATGCTGCCTCTGCTTGTCGGATCCGAGGAAACCACCGGGGAAAGCGAAGAGACGACGGCAGAAACAGAAGAAGCCGGCAGCGATGGCACCGAAGCAGAAACGATCCACCCGGATGAGGGCGGAGCAACTCAGGGCGCAGGGGCCGACAAGGGCGAGCCCCCTGTTCTCGAAGGCGAGGTCGTGGCGCTCGGCGGGGCGCAACAAAAGGAAAAATAGGGCTACCGTTTCGAAAAAAAGGCGTATAAAAGCACCGCGATGCCGCTGTAGCTCAGCTGGTAGAGCAACGCATTCGTAATGCGTGGGTCGGGGGTTCGAGTCCCTTCAGCGGCACCATTTTTTTCTTCAATGCCAACGCAACCGCAGGCTCGAATCCGGGGCTCTGCAAGGCTTATCAAACGAGGCTTTCGATCAGCGCGGCGGCAGAATTCGATTTCGGCCGCCACAGGCCCCGCTCCAACGCTTCCTTCAGCCGCTCCGCAATTTCCTTCAGGGCGGGCGCATTATGCTCCTCGATGAAGCGCCTCGTCTCTTCATCCTCGAGAAAAGCGGCATGCACCAGATCGAAGTGATGGTTCTTCACCGCGTTGGTGGTGGCGGCGAAGGCGAAGAGGTAATCGACCGTCGCCGCAATCTCGAAGGCGCCCTTGTAGCCGTGGCGCTTCACCCCTTCGATCCATTTCGGATTGACGACGCGCGCGCGCAGAACCCGGCCGATTTCCTCGTCCAGCGTGCGGATCACCGGGCGTTCGGGGCGCGAATGATCGTTGTGATAGACGGGGCGATCGCGGCCCTGAAGAGTGGCCACGGCCGCCGCCGCGCCGCCCTCGAACTGGTAGTAATCGTCGCTGTCGAGAAGATCATGCTCGCGGTTGTCCTGATTCTGGACGATGGCCTCCACCTCGCGCAGACGGGTTTCAAACGCCGCACGGGCCTTTTCGCCATCGCTGCCCTTGCCATAGGCATAGGAGCCCCATTCAAGATAGGCCTCGGCCAGATCCGCCCTAGAAGCCCAGAGGCGCTCGTCGATCATCGCCTGAAGGCCGGCGCCATAGGCTCCGGGCTTGGCGCCGAACACCCGGTGCGCCTCGCCGGTGGCGCGGAAACGGGCGGCGGCCGGATTCTGATCCTCGGGTTCATCGAGCGCCATCACGGCGCGGGCGGCGCTGTCCACCAGCGCGATCAGCTGGGGGAAAGCATCACGAAAGAAGCCCGAGATGCGCAGGGTCACATCCACACGCGGGCGGCCCAGCACCGAAAGCGGCATGATCTCGAAGCCGGTCACGCGGCGATTGGCGCTGTCCCAGGTGGGGCGCACGCCCATGAGCGCCAGCGCCTGAGCGATATCGTCGCCCCCGGTGCGCATGTTGGCGGTGCCCCAGGCGGTGATCAGCATGGCGCGAGGCCAGTCGCCTTCCGTCTGCAGGTGCCTTTCGATCAGCAGGTTTGCCGATTTCCAGCCCAGCGCCCAGGCGGTGGGCGTGGGCACGGCGCGGGAATCGACGCTGTAGAAATTGCGCCCGGTGGGCAGCACGTCGAGCCGCCCGCGTGTGGGCGCGCCGGAGGGGCCGGGCGCGAGAAAGCGGCCATCGAGCGCCGTCATGAGGCCGGAAATTTCGCCGGGGCCGCAGCTGCGCAGGGTTGGCAGCAGCTGTTCGCGGGCAAAGGCGAGAACGGCCGCGCTTTTTTCCCCGGGAGCGCAGCCCCCCGTTTTCAGCAGCTTCAAGGCCAGAAGCTCCAGCCGCTCCACCGTATCGCCCTGGCTGCGCCAGGGATCAGTGCTAATTTGTGCGAGTTCCACAGGTTTAGAGCCTGTCCAGGGGGCTGGCATTTCGCAATCGAGCGGATCGAAATCAAGGCCGAAATCCTCGGCCAGCGCGCGGATGAGAGAGGCATCCCGCCCCTTCCCCTGCCCGCGCGGGATGCGCAGCAGCGCGGCCAGAAGATCACGCTCGAGGCGCCCTTCGGGCGATTGGCCGAAGATGTGAAGGCCATCGCGGATCTGGGCTTCCTTCAGATCGCAGAGATAGGCATCGAGCTTCGCCAGATCACCTTCCTCGTCATCCCCCGTCAGCCCCGCATCCTGATCGAGGCCGGTCGCCTGGGTGAGCGTCAGGATCTCGCGCTTCAGGTGCTCGATGCGGCGCGGATCCACCCCAGCGGCCTCGTAATATTCATCCACCAGCGCCTCCAGATCGCGCAGGGGGCCGTAGGTTTCGGCCCGCGTCAGCGGCGGGGTCAGGTGATCGACGATCACGGCCTGCGCGCGCCGCTTGGCCTGCGTGCCCTCGCCGGGATCATTGACGATGAACGGATAGACATGCGGCACAGGCCCCAGCACCGCCTCGGGCCAGCATTCACCCGAAAGCGCCAGCGCCTTGCCCGGCAGCCATTCAAGATTGCCGTGCTTGCCCATGTGCACGATCGCATGAGCGCGGAACGTATGGCGCAGCCAGAAATAGAAGGCGAGGTAATTGTGCGGCGGCACCAGATCGGGGGAGTGATAGGTATCGGTAGGATCGATATTGTAGCCCCGCGCGGGCTGGATGCCGACAGTGACATTGCCAAACGTCAGCACCGAAAGCGAGAAATGCCCGCAATCGGTGCGCCCTTCGGTGAAGAACGGGTCCGCCTCGGGCGGGCCCCAGCGCGATTCCATTGCCTCGCGTAACGCCGAAGGAAGCGTATTGTAGCTCAGCAGATAATCGGCCAGAGAAAGCTGCACACCGCCTTCGCGGGCCGCGCGATCCGTCAGCCAGTTGGTGGGGCCGACAAGGATCTTTCGCATCAGATCATCGCTGTTTTCAGGCGGATCAGAGACTGAATAGCCCGCTTTCGCCATTTCCCGCAGCGCATGAACGGTGGCGGCGGGCGTATCGAGCCCCACGCCATTGGCGAGCCGCCCGTCCTTGTTGGGATAGTTCGCGAGCACCAGCGCCACACGGCGCTTTTCGGGCGGCGTGGCGCGCAATGTTGCCCAGTTTTTGGCAAGGTCAGAGACGAATTCCACCCTGTCACCCCGCGCACGATAGGCGGCGATCGAGCATTCGGTGGCCTCATCGAAATAGGCTTCACCCTTGAAGCTGATGGCGCGGGAAAGGATGCGGCCGTCGATCTCCGGCAGGGCAACGTTCATGGCGATGTCGCGCCCCGTCAGCCCGCGCTGGCCGTTTTCCCAATCATCTTCGCTGGAGGCCGCGAGCACGATCTGGAAAACCGGCGCCTGATTGGCGGCGGGGGAGGCCAGCGGATTGAAGGCGGTTTCACCCTGCCCGGCCCCGGTGGCAAACGCCGTGGCATTGAGGATGACGGCGGGTGGCGCGGCGGTGAAGATCGTCTCTAACGTTGCCTGGGATACCGGATCCTTGAGCGATGCCACGAATACCGGCAGGGGATTGAGGCCGCGACGCAGGAGCGCGCGGGTGAGCCGGTTGATCGGATGCAGCCCCGCACCCTGCACCAGAGCGCGATAGAACACGATCGGCACCACAGGCGCGCCCTCCCGCCACATGGCGCGCACGGCCTCGAGATCCACCACCCCTTCGCCCGGCCAGTAAAGCCCGGCGCGCAGCAGGGGGGCGGCGGCGGCGGGCTTTTCACCGCCATCGAGCATCGCGCGGGCATATTCGAGGAAGCGGACGGCATTTTCAGGCCCGCCCTCCACCATATAGGCCCAGAGTGCATCGTAATCCCCGCCCGCAACGGTGGAGAGGGCGCGCAGCTCCTCATCGGGCTTGTCGTCGCCGGGAAGGGCCGCGAAAGGCACCCCGGCCTCGTGCAGCCGGGCGGCGTATTGTTCGAGCCCGTAGCTCCAGTAGCCCGCCCCCCCAAGCACCCGGGCGATGACCAGGCGGGATTTCGATGCACATTGATCGATATGCAGATCGACAGACATCGGGTGCTGAAGATGGGCGAGATTGGCAAGGCGCAAGCTTGGGGGCGCTTCCATCTCCATCCGGGCGGCGGAGAGCGCGGCAAGCTCGGTATCGGCGGCGGAGATAAAAACGATATCCGCCGGGGTCTGGCCCAGATCGAAAGGCTCCTGCCCGTCATCGGCCGTTCCGGGCGTTGCCGCGAGAAGGTGCATCTGGCTAGAGCCTTTTTTCCAGGAAAAGATTGCCCGGGATGTCAGGATAGCCGCCAAAGGGCGGGCAGGGAACATAGCCGAGGGAAGTATAGAGCCCCACGGCGGCCTTCAGCACATGGCCGGTTTCGAGCCTGATCCGGCGCAACCCGAGGCGCCGTGCCTCATCTTCGAGGTGCTGCATGAGGATGCGCCCCACGCCGAGCCCGCGCGCTTCTGGCAGCACCAGAAGGCGCTTCACTTCGCCATATCCGGGCTTTTCCACAAGCGCGACGCAGCCGAGCGGCCGGCCATCGCGCCGGGCCACGAAGAAATGCGCGCCCTCGGCCACCAGCTCTTCCGGGTCAAGCGTGAAGCATTCCTCGGGCGGGAAGGCAGCGCGCATGGCGGCGTCGGAAGCGGCGATCAGGGCGCGCCCGTCATCGGTGAGGGGGGATTCTTCGGCAACCAAGATCATCGCGGCTCCAGTGCCTTGCTGATAGTGGCTCGATCAAGCCCGGCCATGCCGATCACCACGAGGCGGGTTTCGCGGGGCTCCTCGGGCGCGAAAGGGCGATCGAAATAGTGATCGATGCGCGGCCCCACGGCCTGAATGGTCAGGCGCATCGGCTTTCCGGCAACTGCGGCAAAGCCCTTGAGGCGCAGGATGGAATGATCGCGGATCACCTGCGCAAGCCGGCCGGCATAGGCCGCCGGATCGGGGATTTCGCCAAGAGCGAGCACGAAGGTTTCAAACTCGTCATGGCCGTGCTCGTGATCGTGGTGATCGTCGTCGTCATCATGGTGGTGATGGTGATGCAGTTCATGGCGACTTTCAAGATCGCTCTCGGCCGCCGCGCCCTGGCCCAGCAGCACATCGAGCGGCAGCGCGCCCATGGTGGATTTCACCACCTGCACACCGGGCCGGGCCTTCATGCGCAGATCGGACACCAGCGCATCCGCATCGGCCATCAGATCGGCCTTGTTGACCACGATCATGTCGGCCGCGGCGATCTGATCCTCGAACAACTCCGAAAGCGGCGTCTCGTGATCGAGATTTTCATCTGCCGCACGCTGAGCGTTCACCGCTTCGGGGGAATGGGCGAAAAGCCCCTCCTCCACCGCCTTGCCATCAAGCACGGTGATGACGCCATCAACGGTGACGCGGGTTGCGATCTCTGGCCAGCCGAAGGCACGCACCAGGGGCTGGGGCAGGGCGAGGCCGGAGGTTTCGATCACGATGTGATCGGGGGGCTCGGGGCGCGCCAGCAGCTTTTCCATCGTGGGGATGAATTCATCGGCCACGGTGCAGCAGATGCAGCCGTTGGAAAGCTCCATTATGTCGTCATCCGAGCAGGCCGCATCACCGCACCCCTTCAGGATCTCGCCATCCACCCCCACATCGCCGAATTCGTTGACGATCAACGCGATGCGCTTGCCTCCAGCGTTTTCCAGCATGTGGCGGATCAGGGTCGTCTTGCCGGCTCCGAGGAAGCCGGTGACGACGGTTGCGGGGATCTTTGCGGGCATCTGAATGCTCCTGTTGTCATGGAAGTGCCGCCGGACGCACAGGCGGCACCCCGTTCGGTTTTATCAGGCGCCGGCGTAGAGCCGCCGTGTGACGATGGGCGAACCCTCAAGCTGGCGCAGCCCCTTTGCCGCGCCAAGAAGCGCAAGATCGACAAGCGGCTCGATCAGCACAACCAGCATATAGGCCCCGCCGAATGTGAGAATGCTCTGCCAGGCCGAAAAGCCCTGCCCGAACAGCGCCCAGAAAGCCACCCACGACACGATCCCGCCCTGATAAGCCACCGAGAGGGCCAGCGCCTGCCGGTATTTGAGATCCACAAAGGGCGTGCCGCGCGTTATGATGCGCCTTGCCAGCGCTCCAAGGCCGAAGAGAGGCACCAGAAGCGTTGTCAGGTTGATGCCGTATTGGGGCAGATCAAGGGGAGCAAAGAAGAGCCCCTGCAGCAAAAGCCCCATCCCGAGGCCAATTGCCGCCGGCCCTGCCCCAAATATCAGAAACAGCGACGAACCGAGTATGAAGTGCACTTCCGAAACCCCAACCGGATGATGCGGCAGAACCTCGAAAAAGGAGAACGCCGCAACCGTGGCCAATATCGAGCGCGCTACCACGGAGACAATGCCGCGTTTGCGTGCCGATTCCCAGGCCAGTCTGAGGCCATATGCCGCCACCGCCGCACCTGTTCCATAAGAAAGCAGCATCTTGGCACCGGTCACGATACCTGGTTCGATATGCATTTTCGTTTCCTTTCTTTTGTTCCTGAAGAAGGTAATCCGGCCGTTGCCGGATCAGGTGATTTTCTTGCGAGTCCAGAAATATCCTGCGAACAGCCCCAGCAACACCCAGGCGATAAAGGCCACCGCGTAGGAGCGGGCCACGTACTCGCCCGAGAGTTCCGGGGGGGCAACGCCGGCATAGCCATCCAGACGCGGCGCACCGATCAGATGCGGTGCGATCAGAAGCGCAAGGCCGATCACGATGTAGAGCAGCTTGCGGCCGTAGGCCATGAGCGCGAAGGCGATGATCGCGGTTGCGGCCGTTGTCATCCACCAGAGCTGGCGCAGCTCCAGTTCGGCCGCCGGTGTGCCGGGGAGTTCGGGCGCAAGGCCGATCCCCGTCATCACATGGATCGCGCCAAAGCCCGCCACGCCCCACAGAATCGCATCCTTCATGGTGATCCTCTGGCCGTATTTCTCGGCCAGGGCAAAGCCCGCCACCATCAGGAGCGCCCAGCCAACCCAAGTGACGAAGGCGGCGAAGAAGGCAAGCGCATAGCGCGTGGCGAGGCTCTCCTCTTCCTCCTCGGCAGCCACGCCGCTTTCGGCCGCCTGCTCGGCGGTTTCGCCATCCTCATTCAGCACGAGCACCCCGGCGAAATGGCTTTTCGCTCCGGTTTCATACTCTTCGCCCTCAAGGATGAGCTTTTCCATGAGCGCCCATTGCAGCAGGACGGCAATCAGCCCTGCAAGCAGCCCAGCGAACAACGCGCTGGCAAAAATGCGTGCGGTCATGGCTCAGTGGCAGGGGAAGGCGAGCGTGTGGCGGGTATCGTGCGCACTGTCGTGATATTGCGACGCCTGCGCAAAGCCGCTGAAGTAAATCAGGATAAGTCCGGCAACGGCGGCGGCGAAGATCGGCAGAAGGCCGAAATCGGCCTCGCTGCGGGATCCGGTCCTGGTGATCGCAGTCATGTGTTCACTCCTTTTCCTGTCACACCCGACAGGGGTTGTGGTTCATACAAGGCCGGTCTCCTGGCTTGCGGCCTGTGGCGCGCTGCCGCCTTCCCGGGTGTTCCCAGTGGCAAATGGCAGGCGCAAGCCGCTTACAGTCGCGGGGGCGGCTGCGGAATCGGGCCCCGGGTTGGGTCGCCCTCACCGCATTCCCAGTTTCATCCCATGGCGCTTTGCACCGTGGCGGGAAACCTTGCCCTTCCCTTTTGCCGCCTTTCGATTGCCTGGGTCAAGGCGAATTGCGACGCACCCGGCCCCTTTCGCGAAGAGAAAACCCGCCGAACCGCAGCGAAACACGCAAGATCTTGTGGATAACTGCGCTATTTTCCCCAGATTGTGGGGCGTGGCGTTGACTCGGGCCTTCCCGCAGGGGAATCCTTGGGGCAAACGGGAATCAGTACAGGCAGGCAATCAGTGCAGTTCACCAGGCTCCGCCTAAACGGCTTCAAGAGTTTCGTTGACCCGACCGACCTCGTGATCGCGCCGGGGGTGACCGGCGTGGTGGGGCCCAATGGCTGCGGCAAATCGAACCTCCTGGAGGCGCTACGCTGGGTGATGGGCGAAAACCGCCCCAAGGCGATGCGCGGCGGCGGCATGGAGGATGTGATCTTCGCCGGTGCAGCCACGCGGCCTGCGCGCAACTTCGCCGAAGTGAGCCTGACGATCGACAACAGCGATCGCCTTGCGCCCGCGGGCTTCAACGACAGCGACATCATCGAGATCGTGCGCCGCATCACCCGCGATGCAGGCTCGGCCTACAAGGTGAACGGCAAGGATGTGCGGGCACGCGACGTGCAGATGCTGTTTGCCGATGCCTCGACCGGCGCCCATTCCCCCGCCCTGGTGCGCCAGGGGCAGATCGCGGAGCTCATCAACGCCAAGCCCAAGGCTCGCCGTCGGATCCTCGAAGAAGCGGCCGGCATCTCGGGGCTCTATCAGCGCCGCCACGAGGCCGAACTGAAGCTGAAGGGAACGGAGGCCAATCTGGCCCGCGTCGAGGACGTGATCGAGCAGCTTGCCAGCCAGCTTTCCCAGCTTGCCCGCCAGGCGCGTCAGGCGGCGCGTTACCGCGCGATCGGCGATGATCTGCGCAAGGCCGAAGGAATGCTTCTCTATCGCCGCTGGAAGGAGGCCGATGAGGCCCGTATGGCGGCGGAAGCGGAGCTTGTCGAGCGCACCAGGGAAGCCGCAAGCGCCGAGGCGGCGGCACGCGAGGCTTCAAGGGCCCGCGAGGAGGCGGAAGAGAAACTGCCACCGCTGCGCGAGGAAGAGGCGATCGCCGCGGCCATCGTGCAGCGCCTCACCGTGCAGCGCGATGCGCTTGCCGAGCAGGAAACCCGGGCACAGGAGAGGATCGAGGCCCTGAAGGCCCGCATCGAGCAGCTCAGGCGCGATATTTCCCGCGAAACGGGCCTCAACAAGGATGCGGGCGAAACGATCGAGCGGCTCGAGTGGGAACTGGCCCAGATCGAAAAGGCGAGCGAAGGCCATGAGACGCGGCTTGCGGAAGCGGCCGAGGCAGCCGCGGAGGCGGCGCGTATCCTGCAGGAGCGGGAAGCGGCGCTGAGCCAGATGCAGGAAGATGTCGCCCGCCTTTCTGCGCGCCATCAATCGGCCCTTCGCCTGGCAGAAGACAGCCGCAAGACGCTCGAAAGGAGCGAAGCCGCGGCCGAGGCGGCGCGCAATGCGGTGTCGGAGGCGAGGGCGGCGCTCGAGGGCGCCGAGCGGGGGATGGCGCAAGCGGCGGAGGCTGTTGAGCGCGCCCGGGCGGAAGCGGAGGCGGCCGAAGCGGCGCTCGTGGCCGCCGATGAAGCGCGTGGCGAGATGCAGGCAAAAGAGGCCGAGGCGCGGGCCGAGCGCTCCGAGGCCGAGGGCGAGGCCAGCGCTCTGCGCGCCGAGGTGGCCGCGCTTGCGAAGCTCGTTGAGCGCGATACCGCCGAGGGCGGACAGGTGCTCGATATGGTCGAGGTGGAGCCGGGGTATGAAAAGGCGCTCGGCGCGGCTCTGGCCGATGATCTGCGCGCACCCGTTGCCGAGGGCGATGCGCCTTCGGGCTGGGCCCGGCTTGGCGGCTATGAAAGGCCGCAGCCGCTCCCTGCGGGCGTGCGGGCGCTCAACAGTCATGTGAATGTTCCCGATGTTCTGGCGAGGCGCATGGCGCAGGTGGGCCTTGTGGCACGCGAGGAAGGCGCGCGGCTGCAAAGGAGCCTGCTGCCCGGCCAGCGTCTTGTGAGCATCGAAGGTGATCTCTGGCGGTGGGACGGCTTTCGCGCCGCGGCCGAGGATGCGCCTTCGGCCGCCGCGCTGCGTCTGCAGCAGCTCAATCGGCTCGTGGCGCTGAAGCGCGATCTCGAAGAGGCCGAGGCGCGGGCCGAAGGCGCTGCGCGGGCCCATGAGCTGCTGAAGGAGGAGCTTTCCCGGCGCACGCAGGAGGACCATGCAGCCCGCGAGCGCCGCCGCCTCGCCGATCAGGCACTGACGGAAGCAAGCCGCGCCCTCACGCGCGCCGAATCGGAGAAAAGCCTTCTCGCCGGCAAGCTCGAAAGCCTCCAGCTTTCCGTGGCCCGCCATGAGGAGGAGGCAATGGCTGCCCGCACCCGCCTCAGGGAGGCCGAGGATGCGCTGGCGGAACTGGGCGATGTGGAGGCGGCGCGCGCCGAGGTCGAGGATGTGAAAATGACGGTCGAGGCCGCGCGCATGACAATGATGGCAAAGCGCTCAGCCCATGATGAATTGCGCCGTGAAGGCGATGCACGGATGAAACGGCGCCAGGAGATCACGAAGGAAATCAGCGGCTGGCGCCTGCGGCTCGAAAACGCCGGCAAGCGCATCGCCGAGCTCGAGGCGCGCAAGGCCGAAGCCGAAGAGGAGCTCAAGCAGGCCCAGGCCGCACCACAGGAGATCGCCGCGAAGCGCGAAGAACTGGCAATTGCGATCCGAGAAGCCGAGGCGCGCCTTGCCGAGGCCTCGGACAAGCTCTCGGCGGCCGAAACGGCGCGCCGAAGCGCCGTGGATCACGAGCGCGAGGCCGAGCGCAAGGCCGGCGAGGCTCGCGAGGCTCGCGCCCGCGCCGAAGCCCGTGCAGAAGCCGCCCGCGAAACCGTGGCTCTTGCCGCGGAGCGTATCGAAGAGGAGCTGGAAACAAGCCCGGCCGATCTCCTCGAAACGCTCGGCACCGATCCCGAAAGGATGCCGAACGCAGAGGCTCTGGAATCGGATGTGAACCGCCTCAAGCGTCAGCGCGATGCGCTCGGTGCGGTGAACCTGCGCGCCGAGGAAGATGCCCGCGAGGTGCAGGAAGAGCATGACAACCTGCGCGCCGAGAAACTTGATCTCGAAGAGGCGATCAAGAAGCTGCGCGCCGGTATTGCCGGGCTCAACAAGGAAGGGCGCGAGCGGCTTCTCACGGCCTTCGAGCAGGTCAACACGAATTTCGCGCTGCTGTTCACGCACCTCTTCGGTGGCGGCGAAGCCAAGCTCGTGCTGGTGGAAAGCGATGATCCGCTGGAGGCGGGGCTTGAAATCATGTGCCAGCCGCCGGGCAAGAAGCTCTCGACCCTGAGCCTGCTTTCAGGCGGCGAGCAGACCCTCACCGCCCTTGCTCTCATCTTCGCCGTGTTTCTCGCCAATCCCGCGCCGATCTGCGTGCTCGACGAGGTCGATGCGCCGCTTGACGATGCCAATGTCACCCGTTTCTGCGACATGCTCGATGAAATGACCCGGCGCACCGATACCCGCTTCCTGATCATCACTCACCACGCGGTAACAATGGCACGGATGGATCGCCTGTTTGGCGTCACCATGGCCGAACAGGGCGTGAGCCAGCTTGTAAGCGTGGATCTCAAGCAGGCCGAAAGATTGGTCGCCTGATCATGTGTCGTTTGAAATTGACCAGGCTGCAAAAGGGTGCTCTCTTGCATCGTGTAAATCAATTCAAGCGAGGGAAAGAAAAATGAATGTTTCGAAGAGCTTTGGGCTGATTTGTTGTGCGGCATTGCTTTCCGGCTGGGCGGGTATTGCCAGCGCTCAGGTAGTTGCAAGTGATCCCGCAGGCATACTCAAGCGCCTCCAGAATTATGGCTATCCGGCCACCATGACAACCGACAACCAGGGCGATCCGAAGATCGAAACCCGTGTTTCGGATACCAAGTTCAATGTCTATTTCTATGGCTGTGATGACAATCACGCCAACTGCACGGCAATCCAGTTCGGTGCCGGCTACGACCTCGAGAACGGCATCTCCGCCCTCAAGATCAACGAATGGAACCGCGATCAGCGTTTCGCCAAGGCCTATATCGACGATGAAAGCGATCCCTTTCTGGAAATGGATGTAAACATGGCCGCCGACGGGGTGGGCGAGAAGAACTTCGAGGATATGGTGGAGATCTGGCGCAAGCAGGTTGAGAATTTCGAAGATTACATCGACTGGTAACAGCCGGTGATTCGAACATGAAAAAGGGCCGCGCCCCTGCGGGTGTGGCCCCTGTCTTTTCGGCTCGCGGTGCGGATCAGTTCACCGAAACGCTGCCCACGGCCTGCGAGATCTTGGTGCCGAGCGCGTCGGTGGAGCTGCGCACGCTCGCCACGACGGCGATGCCCATGCCCACGATGGCGGCGGTCAGAACCACCCAGTCAACGGTCACGGCGCCGGATTCGTCACGGGCGAAATTCTTGATGAGGTTCAGCATTGTCTTTCCTTTCAGTGGTCTTGCATTCGCTTGCATTCATCTCTCACCAGGCGATCCCTGCCGCCTTGGTATGA
>WFVA01000162.1 GCA_015491895.1 Albidovulum sp.
AGCCAGCGGCCCACGAGAAAGGCGCGCCCGGGGCTGCGGAATTCGGGCGCCAGCACCTTGGAATTGCCGTAGCCGCCGCGCTGCGTTTCCAGCACCGGGATATCCTCGCCCTGCAGCGCGCGCACGAATCGCTCCCCCTCCACCGAGCGCCAGATGAGGCGCGCATGGCGCGGATCGAGCCCGTGGAGCGCCGCCACGTCCCACACCATCGCCCGGTGGAGCCGCCGCGCGATCCCGCGCGAGATGCCCGGCAGGTCCTCGAGCTTCAGGTGGGCGATGCGCTCGGGCATGTTTTCGGGCGCCAGCCATTGCAGACCGTCGGGCTTTTCGAGCTTGCCGGCGATCTTGGCGAGCAGCGGATTGGGGCCGAGCCCGATCGAGCAGGTGAGTTCGCTGCCCACCTCCTCGCGGATCGCCGCCTTCATCCGCCGCGCCAGCGCCAGCGCGCCTTCGAGGGTGGCGCTGGAGCCGCCGAGCGCCACCTGGAATTCATCCACCGAGCGGATGCGCTCGAGCTCCGCCATGCGATCGAGCACGGCGGCGATCTTCTGATTGATGCGCACGTAAAGCCGGTGCCGGCTGGGGCGGAAGACGATCCCGGGGCACATGCGCTTTGCCTCGTAAATCCTTGTCCCGACACCGATTCCATACCGCTTTGCCTCCTTGCTCGCGGCCACGATACAGCCCGTTTCGGCCTCCACCGCGGTGATCGCCACGGGCCGGCCGCGCAGGGCGGGATCCACCTGCTGCTCGACCGAGGCGAAGAAGCTGTTCATGTCGATGTAAAGGGTGCGAAAGCGGGGCATCGGGGCGTATTTCATCTTGCGTCAGGGATTAAATGTTCTTAGTTTGTTCTCATGGTGGAGCGCAAGAAACATTTCGCGAATGTCGCCTTCGGCGGCGGGTGGTCCGAGGATCTGGTGGCGGCAGGCGAGCTTTTCGCCGTGCTCGATGTGCTGCGCCGCGCGGCGCGCGAATGCGGCATGCGCGATGTGCGCGACGAAGCCCTTGGCGAGGCGCTTGCCCACGTGCATGATCGGGTGGAGAAGGGGCCGATGCTGGTGGACGGTCTTCGGCGCGCGCTGGCAGAGCCCGATCCGGCGCGCCGGGTGGCGCAGGCGCGCCGCTATGTGAAGATGATCGAGGAATGGGCCGGCGTATGAGCGAAAATCAGCAGGCGGGGGCATGGGGCGCCATGCCCGGCCAGCGGCTGGCGCGCGGGGTGTGCCGGGCGCTCGGGGCGTTCGATTTCGCCTGCCTGACGGAATGCGCGCCCGCCCGCGGGCTCAGGGCCGATGTGATGGCGCTCGGGCCAAAAGGCGAGATCTGGATCGTCGAATGCAAATCGTCGCGCGCCGATTTCACCGCCGATCGCAAGTGGCAGGGCTATCTCGCCTGGTGCGATCGCTTCTTCTGGGCGGTGGCGCCTGATTTCCCGGCCGAAATCCTGCCCGCCGATACCGGCCTGATCCTCGCCGATTCCCACGGCGGCGAGATCATCCGCACCGGCCCCGAATCCCGCCTCGCCCCCGCCCGGCGCAAGGCGCTTTCCCTGCGGTTCGCCCGCCAGGCCGCGCGCCGCCTCCAGGCGTTGCACGATCCCCGCCCCCGCGGATTCCCTCAGCCCTGAGCGCCCCCGCGCGCCTTTGCCGCTTCGGCCGAGGCGCGGATCTCCTCGGCAATCTCCATCGCTTCCTCGGGCTCGAAATCCATCGGGATCTCAATCCCTTCCGCCGTGATGTAAAGGCGGACCATCCCTTCCGTCGTCGGGCCGATCTGAAGATTGGCGGTGATATCGCTCTCGCTGTTGATCCCCATGATCCCTTCCACCTCATGTTTTGCGCCTGATCGGGCAGTGCCGGGCCGCGATAGGCGCAAAAGCGGGATTTTTCAACCCGTGCCTCTTGCAAAGCCCGCCCCCCGGCGCTAAATCCCGCCATGTGCCGGCGTAGCTCAGTTGGTTAGAGCGCCTGATTGTGGATCAGGAGGTCCCCCGTTCGAGCCGGGGCGCTGGTACCATCCCCTTTCATCCCTTCATCTTGGCGGAAATACTCCCGGGGGTGAATTGCCGCCCGGCGGCAAGAGGGGGCCGGCGGCCCCCTGCCGGCAGCTGCCATCAGGGGCGATCGCCGGCAATGAGGGCGATGCGCTGGCGCAGCCGCCTGCCGTCTGCGTCATAGATCAGGATTTCCTCTCCCCCTTCGGCCTTTTCCACCACCACCGCGATCCAGTCCTGCCCCCGGGTGAAGGCGCGCGCCTCGCTGCCTGCGGGCAGGGCGATGCTTTCGGGGAGCGCGAGTGCCGCATTCGGGCTTGTATCGGCGCCGTAGCGCATGACAAATAGCGCGATGATGGTCACAATGCCGAGGATCATCACCGCCGTCAGCACCGTCACCAGACGGCGCAGAAACCTGATATTCGCCGGCTCCGGGCCGGTGTGGGGAGCATCGTTCATGTCCGAGCCGTCCGATCGCGTGGTGCGGGTTGAAATCGGGGAGAACCCGCCTTCACGCCTTGATAAGGCGCTTTCGCGCGATGTGCCAGAGGCAGCGGCGCTGAGCCGCTCGCGCATCGCCCGCCTGATCGGCGCGGGGCAGGTGCGCCGGCTTGGCAGCGCCGCGCCGGTTACCGATCAGAAGGCGCGCGCGGCCCCCGGCGAGATCTACGAGATCGCCATTCCCGAAGCGGCCGAAACCCATATGGAGCCGGAGGCGATCCCGCTCGCCATTCTCTTTGAGGACGAGGATCTCATCGTCATCGACAAGCCCGCCGGCATGGTGGTGCACCCCGCGCCCGGCACGCCCTCGGGCACGCTCGTCAATGCGCTTCTTCACCATTTCGGCGGCCATCTGTCCGGCGTCGGCGGCAGGAATCGCCCCGGCATCGTGCACCGGATCGACAAGGATACCTCCGGCCTCCTCGTGGTGGCCAAATCCGATGCCGCGCATCAGGGGCTTGCCGCGCAGTTCGAGAGGCACAGCATGGAGCGCCACTACAAGGCGATCGTGCACGGCGTGCCCGAGGCCTCCGATCCGCGCCTGAGGGGGCTGCGGGGGGTGAGCTTCGAGCCGGGCGACATCCTCAAGATCACCTCCGGCCTCGCCCGCCACAAGACGGACCGCCAGCGCCAGGCGGTATATTTCGGCAGCGGACGCCACGCGGTGACGCGGGCGCGCACCATCGAGCGCTTCGGCACGCCCCCCGCCGCGGCGCTTCTCGATTGCTGGCTCGAAACCGGGCGCACCCATCAGATCCGCGTTCATCTCGCCCATGCCGGCCACGGCATCATCGGCGATCCCGTCTATGGCGGGCGGCGGCGGCTTTCGCCCCGCGCGGTGGGGGAGGCGGGGGCAGCGGCCGCGCGCGCCTTTCCCCGCCAGGCGCTGCACGCGGCCAGCCTCGGCTTCATCCATCCGGTGAGCGGCGCTGAAATGCGCTTTCGCTCCCCTCTCCCGGACGACATGAAAAGCCTCATCAACGCCCTGGGAGGCCTTGAAAAACACGCCGGCGATACCTAGGTGATGTATGAATGCGCCCCGTTGATCCGTAGTCGATCCGCACAAGCGATCCGGGGCCGAAAGGGAGAGTGAATGAGCAATTACACCAAACTTCCGGTGCCCTCGCCGGAACAGGGCCTGAACCGCTATCTTCAGGAAATCCGCAAGTTTCCGATGCTGGAACCGGAAGAGGAATACATGCTGGCCAAGCGTTGGGCCGAGCATCAGGATACCGAGGCCGCGCACAAGCTGGTGACGAGCCACCTGCGCCTCGCCGCCAAGATCGCCATGGGCTATCGCGGCTACGGGCTGCCCCAGGCGGAGGTGATCTCCGAGGCCAATGTGGGGCTGATGCAGGCGGTGAAGCGGTTCGATCCCGAAAAGGGCTTTCGCCTCGCCACCTATGCCATGTGGTGGATCCGCGCCAGCATCCAGGAATACATCCTGCGCTCCTGGTCGCTCGTCAAGATGGGCACCACCAGCGCGCAGAAGAAGCTCTTCTTCAACCTGCGCAAGGCCAAGGCCCGCCTCGGCGCGCTCGAGGAAGGCGATCTTCACCCCGAGAAGGTGAAGCAGATCGCCCATGATCTCAATGTGAGCGAGGACGAGGTGATCTCGATGAACCGGCGCATGTCGGGGGGGGATGCCTCGCTGAATGCGCTCGTGAGTTCGGACGGCGAGGGCGCGACCCAGTGGCAGGACTGGCTGACGGACGAAAACGCCGATCAGGCGGCCGAACTCGAGGAGAAGGACGAGCTTCAGGTGCGCCGCGAGATGCTGGCGCAGGCGATGGACGTGCTCAACGAGCGCGAGAAGGACATCCTCACCAAACGCCGCCTTTCCGAGGATCCCGTGACGCTCGAGGAGCTTTCGGGCGAATATGGCGTCAGCCGCGAGCGCATCCGCCAGATCGAGGTGCGCGCCTTCGAGAAGCTGCAGAAGCGGATGAAGGAACTGGCGAAGGAAAAGGGCCTTCTGGAAACGGCCTGAGGGGGCGCGGCTTCCTGGCCTTGTGCCCCCTGTGCCGATTCTGAGAAAAACCCGCCTCTCGGGTGAGGCGGGTTTTCCTTGCTCCGCTCTGCGCCGCGGTGGCTCAGATCATGCGTTGGCTTCGCGGATCTTGTCGGCGGCTTCCTTGCTGTAGGCGATGCCCTTCTGCTCCAGAAGCTGATCGAGCTCGCCCGAGAGCGTCATCTCGGTGACGATATCGCAGCCGCCGATGAATTCGCCCTTCACATAGAGCTGGGGGATGGTGGGCCAGTCGGAGAAATCCTTGATCCCCTGGCGGATTTCCTCGTCCGCCAGCACGTTCACGTCCTTGAAATCGACCCCAATGTAATTCAGCACCCCGGCCACGCGCTGGGAAAAGCCGCATTGGGGCATGTCCTTCGTGCCCTTCATGAACAGCACGACGTCGTTGGCGTCGATCATCTCCTGAATGCGGGCCTTGGTATCCGTGTTATCGCTCATCTTTCTTTCTCCTGTCCGGGTCCTGCGGATGGTTTCGGGGTTTTTGCCGTGTTCTTCTTCGGGCCGGGGGCGAGGGCGCGGCGCATCCGGCGGCTCCAGAAGGGGATGTCGCGCGCGCCGAGCTGGGCGGCGTGGCGATTGCTGCGTTCGGCCTCGCGCAGCACCTCGAGATCCACCGCCTCCATGCCGAGAGGCAGGCCTTCTTCCTCCTCCTCTTCCGCCTCGCGCCGGTCGCCGAGGAATTTCTCCGCCAACGGCCGGCGGGGGCGGTTGCGCTTCAGCCAGGCTTCGGCGGCAATGGCCAGGGCAAGCCCGCCAGCGAGCACAATCAGGATGATCTTCCATGTGGCCATGTCAGCCATCCCCGCCGCTGAAGGCCCTGTCTGCGCGCATTCTCAAAAGCACCTCCTGTTCTTTCGCTTCCCCTGCTCATTTTCGGCTGCCACCGAAAGGCCCTTGCAGCGGCTTGCCTTCGTGAAATCGCATTGCCGCTCCGCCGCTGCCGGGCGGATGAAGCCCGGGGGCGCGGGGTCAGTCCGGGGCCCTTGTGGTGAGGGCGAGGGCGTGCAATTCGCCCTGTGGGCCATCCATCTTGCCCTTCAGCGCCGCATAGACGGCGCGCTGCTGCTGCACCCGGTTCATGCCACGGAAGCTTTCGTCGATCACCTCGGCGGCGAAGTGATTGCCGTCGCCGGCGAGATCGGTGATGGTTATCTTCGCATTCGGGAAGGCCTCCCGGATCAGGTCCTCGATTTCCTGGGCGCTCATGGCCATGTCAGCATTTCTCCGCTCTGGTTCTTTCGGTGTAAGGCGCGCGGCGGGGCGGCGCAAGGGCAAGGCGGGGGGCAGAATGCCCGCAGCCAGACAGGCGGCCGCTCAGCCGCCGGTTTCGCGGCCTTTCTCGCGCTCGGCGGCGGCGAGGCGCTCGTGCAGCCATTCCCGCCCCCGCTTCAGCGCCGCGCGGTAGCGCACGGCGGTGAGGAAAGCCTCCTCGGTGGTGGCCGAGCCCGATCCGATCACCTGGCCGACCTTCTTCGCGAGATCGGGATCGCCGAGCCTGTCGGACGCCTCGACGACTTCCTTCGCCAGTTCGTCGGCCAGTTCTTCCATGATGCCCATGCGCTCGTTCCTCCGTTGCAGGCCCCGGGGCTTCCTCCCCCTGCTTCTCAGCGGGTGTTTTCCGTCAGCCGGCGCAGGACATAGGCCTTCACCGTCTCGAGCATCGTGTCCATGTGCTCGTTTTCGAAGAAATGCCCCGCGCCTTCGATTTCCTCGTGGGTGATGGTGATGCCCTTCTGCTCGTGCAGCTTTTCCACCAGCGCGCGCGTATCGGCCGGGGGGGCGACGCGATCGGCGAGCCCGTTGATGATCAGCCCCGAGGCGGGGCAGGGGGCGAGGAAGGAGAAATCATACATGTTGGCCGGGGGCGAGGCGGAGATGAAGCCGGTGATCTCGGGGCGGCGCATCAGCAGCTGCATGCCGATCCAGGCGCCGAAGCTGAAGCCGGCGACCCAGCAATGCTTGGCGTTGGGGTGCAGCGATTGCAGGTAATCGAGCGCGCTCGCCGCGTCGGAAAGCTCGCCCACGCCCTGATCGTATTCCCCCTGGCTGCGCCCCACGCCGCGGAAATTGAACCTGAGCACCGTGAAGCCGATCTCGTGAAAGGCGTAGTGGAGATTGTAGACGACGCGATTGTTCATCGTGCCGCCGAATTGCGGATGCGGGTGCAGGATCAGCGCGATCGGGGCGTCTTTCTGCTTCTGGGGGTGATAACGTCCTTCGAGCCGGCCTTCCGGCCCGGGAAAGAAAACCTCGGGCATTTTTGTCCTCTTGCAGGCCTTCCATTCTTGACGAATTTACTCGGCCACTTTAGAAAGATTCCAGATCGCCAGGGTGGCGGACGGTCCAGAACGGAATTAAG
Source organism: Albidovulum sp. (assembly GCA_015491895.1). Lineage (GTDB taxonomy): Bacteria > Pseudomonadota > Alphaproteobacteria > Rhodobacterales > Rhodobacteraceae > WFVA01. Next base: position 6,889 of record WFVA01000162.1, read on the forward strand.
CACCCTTAAGGCATTGGTCAATGGTTTTGCGCCACGCGGCGCCCGCGGGGGCGTTCGGGCGGGGAGTGGCAGGGATGAAGCTCAGCACGAAAGGCCGCTATGCGATGGTGGCGCTTGTGGATCTGGCCTTGCCGGCGGGCGAGGAGGGCAAGGGGGCGCTGATGTCGCTCGCCGAGATTTCCGAGCGCCAGGACATTTCGCTCACCTATCTCGAGCAGCTGTTCGTGAAGCTGCGCCGGGCGGGGATCGTGGAGAGCGTGCGCGGCCCGGGCGGCGGCTACCGGCTGGCGCGGGCCCCTTCCGAGATCCGGGTTTCGGAGATTCTCGAGGCGGTGGACGAGACGGTTTCGGCGCTGCAGCCCGGCGGCGGGGCGAAGGGGGCGGTTTCGGGCACCCAGGCGCAATCGCTGGCCAACCGGCTCTGGGAGAGCCTCAGCGCGCATGTCTATGTGTTCCTGCACCAGACGCGGCTTTCGGATGTGATCGCCAACGAGCTGACGCCCTGCCCGGCGGTGCCCAATCTGTTCGAGGTGGTGGACGATGGCTGAGCATCGGGCAGAGATTTCATGTCTCCGGCGGGGATATTTGCGGACCAGCGATGAGAGAAAGGCGGGTGCGCGGTGATGGCCTCCGAGCGCGCATATCTCGATTGGAACGCCTCGGCGCCGCTGCGCGCGGAGGCGCGCGCGGCGATGATCGCGGCGATGGATCTGGTGGGCAACCCATCGAGCATCCATGCCGAGGGGCGCGCGGCGAAGGCGCTTCTCGAGCGCGCGCGCGGGCAGGTGGCGGCGGCTTTCGGGGCCGAGGGGGCGGATGTGATCTTCACCTCCGGGGCCACCGAGGCGGCGGCGCTGGCGCTGGCGGGGCGGGGGTATCATGGCGCCCCGGTCGAGCATGACGCGGTGCGCGCCTGGATCGAGGAGAGCCTGGCGGTGGGGCGCGATGGCCGGGTGGCGGTGGCGGCGCCGGCGCGTTCGGTGCTGCAGGCGGCCAACAGCGAAACCGGCATCCTCCAGGATCTGCCCGAGGGGCTGGCGCTGGTGGATGCGACCCAGGCCTTCGGAAAGGTGCCCTTTGCCTTCAACTGGTCAGGGGCCGAGATGGCGATCATCTCGGCGCACAAGATCGGCGGGCCGAAGGGGGTGGGTGCGCTGGTGGTGAAGCGCGGCACGGAAATCGCGGCGCGGATCCGCGGCGGCGGGCAGGAGATGGGCCGGCGTGCTGGCACGGAAAATCTGGTGGGGATCGCTGGCTTTGGCGCGGCCGCCGAGGCGGCGATGCGCGATCTCGACGCGGGCCTCTGGGACGAAGTGCGCGAAAAGCGCGATTTTCTCGAGGAAAGGCTGGCATCCGGCGCAAATATGATTATTTTTGTCGGGAAAGAGAGCGCACGCCTCCCCAACACCAGCTGTTTTGCCGAGCCTGGGTGGAAGAACGAAACCCAGGTGATGCAGATGGATCTGGCCGGGTTCGCCATATCGGCGGGTTCTGCCTGCTCATCTGGCAAGACGCGCCGAAGCCCGGTGCTGCTGGCGATGGGGTATGGCGAAGAGGTTGCGCGTGGGGCGGTCCGGGTTTCGATCGGGCCGGAGACCACGATGGATGAAATCGAGCGGTTTGCCGATGCCTGGGCGGCCGCTTGCGAGAAGCACAGGGCCCGGGCGGCCTGAGACGGGAGAGAACATGGAAGATCTTGAAGTTCGCGAAGGCGTTGATCGTGAAACCGTGGAAACGGTGAAATCGATCTCGGGCAAATACAAGCACGGCTGGGAAACCGATATCGAGACGGAATATGCCCCCAAGGGGCTGAACGAGGATATCGTGCGCCTGATCAGCGAGAAGAACGGCGAGCCCGAGTGGATGCTCGAATGGCGCCTGGAGGCCTTCCGCCGCTGGCAGAAGATGGAAGAGCCCAAATGGGCGATGGTGAACTACCCGGAAATCGATTTCCAGGATCAGTATTACTATGCCCGCCCCAAAAGCATGGAAAAGAAACCCAAAAGCCTCGACGAGGTGGATCCGAAGCTGCTGGAAACCTATCAGAAGCTCGGCATTCCGCTGAAGGAGCAGATGATCCTGGCCGGCGTGGAGGGGGCCGAGAACGCACCCGCCGAGGGGCGCAGGGTGGCGGTGGACGCGGTGTTTGACAGCGTCTCCGTCGGCACCACCTTCCAGGAGGAGCTGAAGAAGGCGGGGGTGATCTTCTGCTCGATCTCCGAGGCGATCCGCGAGCACCCGGAGCTTGTGAAGAAATATCTCGGCTCCGTCGTGCCCCGGGGCGACAATTTCTACGCCGCGCTGAATTCCGCGGTGTTTTCCGATGGCTCCTTCGTCTATGTGCCCCCCGGCGTGCGCTGCCCGATGGAGCTTTCCACCTACTTTCGCATCAATGCCGAGAACACCGGCCAGTTCGAGCGCACCCTGATCATCGCCGACAAGGGCGCCTACGTGAGCTATCTCGAGGGCTGCACCGCGCCCCAGCGCGACACCGCCCAGCTGCATGCGGCGGTGGTGGAGATCGTGGTGCTCGAGGATGCGGAGGTGAAATATTCCACCGTCCAGAACTGGTTCCCCGGCGACGAGGAAGGCAAGGGCGGGATCTACAATTTCGTCACCAAGCGGGCCGATTGCCGCGAGGATCGCGCCAAGGTGATGTGGACCCAGGTGGAAACCGGCTCGGCGGTGACCTGGAAATACCCGAGCTGCATCCTGCGCGGGCGCGAATCCCAGGGCGAGTTCTATTCCATCGCCATCACCAACAACCGCCAGCAGGCCGATACCGGCACCAAGATGATCCACCTCGGCGAGGGCACGCGCTCGCGCATCGTCTCCAAGGGGATCAGCGCGGGCCGGGCGCAGAACACCTATCGCGGGCTTGTTTCCATGCACCCGAAGGCGAAGAACAGCCGCAACTACACCCAGTGCGACAGCCTGCTGATCGGCGACAGATGCGGCGCCCACACCGTGCCCTATATCGAGGTGAAGAACAATTCGAGCCGGGTCGAGCACGAGGCGACCACCTCGAAGGTGGACGAGGATCAGCTCTTCTACTGCCGCTCGCGGGGGATGGACGAGGAGGAGGCCGTGGCGCTGATCGTCAACGGCTTCGCCCGCGAGGTGCTGCAGGCGCTGCCGATGGAATTCGCCATGGAGGCCCAGCAGCTGGTGGCGATTTCGCTCGAGGGGAGCGTGGGCTGATGGCGCGCCGGCCTGCCTCGATCGCCATCGGCGTTCTTGTCGCCGGGCTGTGCTTCTTCGCGGTCAGCCTGGTGTTTTCGCTCGGGCAGGGGATCGTCTGGTTCCGGCTCATTGCCAGCACCCTGATCTTCATGCTCGTCTTCGGCGCCATCCAGACGGGCTGGCTGCTGCTTGGCGGCGGGGGCGCGGATGAGCGGAAATGAGGCTGGCGGCCCCTGGGGCGCCGGAAGTGGAGCAGGCGCGGCAGGCCTGCGTGCAGATGGAAAGGAAAAGCGCATGAGCAGGATGATCGTCACCACCACCCCCACGATCGAGGGCAGGAAGATCACCGCCTATCACGGCATCGTCACCGGCGAGGCCATTCTGGGCGCCAACATCTTCCGCGATCTCTTCGCCGGGATCCGCGATATCGTCGGCGGGCGCTCGGCGGCCTATGAGGAGGAACTGAGCAAGGCGCGCCGCACCGCGCTCGAGGAAATGGAAGAGCGTGCCGCGGCGCTCGGCGCCGATGCGATCGTGGCCGTGGATCTCGATTACGAGGTGATCAACAACATGCTGATGGTTTCGGCCTCCGGCACGGCCGTGAAGCTCGGGTAGGGCTGCGGGCGCATGAGCGATGCACAGGCCATATCGCGCCCCGTGCTCTCCTTCCCCGCGGAGGTGGGCGAATGGGTGCGCGCCCATTACGAGGCGGCGGAGGTGATCTTGGAATACGGCAGCGGCGGCTCCACCGCGCTTGCCGCCGAGATGGAGGGCAAGAAGGTATTTTCCGTCGAGAGCGACCGCGCCTGGATGGAGGATCTTCAGGCCTGGCTCGATCAGGCCGGCACCCGCTCGCAGGTGGTGCTGCACCACGCCGATATCGGCCCCACCGGCAAATGGGGCCGCCCGGTGGATGAAAGCGGCTGGCGGGGGTGGCACCGCTATCCGCTTTCCGTCTGGGATCGCGCCGATTTCGTGCCCCCCGATCTGGTGCTGATCGACGGCCGCTTCCGCCCGGCCTGTTTCGTCACCTGCATGCTGCGCACGAAAAAGCCGCTCACCGTGCTGTTTGACGATTACGCCGAACGCCGCCGCTATCACGTGGTGGAGGAATTCTTCAGGCCCGTCGAGATGCGCGGGCGGATGGCGAAATTCGAAGTGACGCCCAAGATGCTGCCCCGCGATCACATGACAAGGATCATCGGGCTGTTCACCCAGCCCTTCTGACATAAAGAGACACCCCGGACAGAGACAAATCCGAAAAGGAAAGAAAATGCTGGAAATCAAGAACCTGCACGTGAAACTCGAGGAAGAGGACAAGGAGATCCTGAAAGGCGTGGATCTCACCGTGCCCACCGGCGCGGTGCATGCGATCATGGGGCCAAACGGCTCGGGCAAATCCACGCTCTCCTATGTGCTCGCCGGGCGCGAGGGCTATGAGGTGACGGAAGGCAGCGCCACGCTCGATGGCGTCGATCTCCTCGAGCTCGAGCCCGAGGAGCGCGCCGCAGAGGGGCTTTTCCTCGCCTTTCAGTATCCGGTGGAGATCCCCGGCGTCAGCAACATGAATTTCCTGCGCACCGCGGTGAATGCGCAGAGGAAGCTCAGGGGCGAGCCCGAGCTTTCGGCCACCGAATTCCTGAAGCTCGTGCGCGAGAAGGCGAAGGAGCTCAATATCGATGCCGAGATGCTGAAGCGCCCGGTCAACATGGGCTTCTCGGGCGGAGAGAAGAAGCGCAACGAGATCCTGCAGATGGCGATCCTCGAGCCGAAGATGTGCATCCTGGACGAAACCGATTCCGGCCTCGACGTGGACGCCATGAAGCTCGTCGCCAGGGGCGTGAACGCCCTGCGCTCGCCCGGGCGCTCCTTCCTCGTCATCACCCATTACCAGCGCCTGCTCGATCACATCGTGCCCGATGTTGTGCATATCATGGCCGATGGCCGCATCGTCAGGACGGGCGGGCCGGAGCTTGCCCGCGAGGTCGAGGAAAACGGCTATGCCGGCATTCTGGAGGAGGTGGCCTGATGGGCGCGCAACAGCAGGAGAGCGATGCGCTCGAAGCGCGCCTGGCGCGCTGCCGGGAGGATCTGGCGCAATACAAGGCCGGGGCCTGGATCAGGAAGGCGCGCGAGGAGGCCGAGGCGCGGCTCAGGGCCATGGGCCTGCCGGGGCGGCGGGATGAATACTGGCGATTCACGCGCCCCGATCTCCTCGCCGCGCCCGAGCCCGCCGCGGCCGAGCCCTTCGAAACCGACGAGGCGCTCGTGTTTGACGAGATCGACCGCCTGAAGATCGTCTTTACCGACGGCCGCTTCGATCCGCGCGCTTCGGACGATCTGACGAAGGCGGGCGTGGGGATCGAGATCATCACCCTTCTCGAGGCGGCCGAGGCCGATCTCCACTGGGCGCAGGATATCTTTGGCCGGCTCGAGGCCGCGGGCCAGAGCCCGGTGCCCCGCCCGCTCGCGGCGCTCAACACGGCCTGTGCGCGCAACGGCGTGCTGATCCGCGTGACCGGCAAGGTCGCGCGCCCCGTTTCGCTGATCTACCGCCATTACCACACCCATTCCGATGCCATGCTCCATCACGTGGTGCGCCTCGAGGAAGGCGCTTCGCTCACGCTTCTCGAAAACGGCCCCGGCGGCGCGCGGTTCAATTCGGTGCTCGAGGTGGACGTGGCCGATGGCGCCGCCTTCGACCACGTGCGCGCCCAGGGGCGGGATCACGATCGCGTGGCGGCGACCCATCTCTTCGCCCGCCTCGGCGCGAAAAGCGCGCTTCGAAGCTTCACCCTCACCGCCAACGGCCGCCTGACGCGCAACGAGGCGGTGGTGACCTTCACCGGCGATGATGCGCTCGCCCATCTCGCCGGCGCCGCCGTGGGCGATGGCAACAGCGGCGATTTTCACCATGACGACACCATCTTCATCACCCATGGCGCTGAGCGCTGCGAGAGCCGTCAGGTGTTCAAGAAGGTGCTGATGAACGGGGCTGTCGGGGTGTTTCAGGGCAAGATCCTGGTGCGTCAGGGCGCCCAGAAGACCGACGGCTACCAGATGTCGCAGGCCCTGATGCTCGATGGCGACAGCCAGTTCCTCGCCAAGCCGGAACTCGAGATCTACGCCGATGACGTGGCCTGCAGCCACGGCTCCACCACCGGTGCGATCGACGAGGAGGCGCTCTTCTACCTGCGTTCGCGCGGGGTGCCGAGGAAGGATGCCGAGAATCTGCTGGTGCTCGCCTTCCTCGAGGGCGCGGTGGAGGAAATCGCCGACGAGGTGATCGCCGATGATATCCGCCTGCGCCTTCAGGGCTGGGTCGAGCGGAGGGGGTAGTGTCCGTCACGCTCGATATCTTCAGAAGCTACCGCCACCCGCGCGCGGTGATGCGCCGGCGAATCGGCGAGGGGCGGCGGGAGGATCGCGCGCTGGTGATCCTGATGGCGGCCTGTTTCCTGATCTTCGTCGCCCAGCTGCCGCGGCTGGCGCGCGAGGCGCATCTGCAGCCCGAAATCCCGCTCGATGCGCGCATGGGGGCGGCGCTGGTGGGCTGGATGGTGATCGCGCCGCTCTTCTTCTACGCGCTGGCCGCGCTCAGCCATTTTGCCGCCCGCCTTCTTGGCGGGCGGGGCGAGATGTGGGGCGCGCGCATGGCGCTTTTCTGGGCGCTGCTGGCGAGCGTGCCCTTATGGCTGCTGCACGGGCTGGTGGCCGGCATGATCGGCCCCGGCCCGGGGCTGAACCTCACCGGCGCGCTCCTGCTCGCCGGCTTCTTCTTCATCTGGATCAACGGCCTGATCGTGGCCGAAGGGGAGGGCGTGCGCGCATGAGCTACGATATCGAACGGATCCGCGCGGATTTTCCGATACTCACGCGCGAGGTGCACGGCCGCCCGCTCGTCTATCTCGACAACGGCGCCTCGGCCCAGAAGCCGCGCGCGGTGATCGATGCGATGAGCGAAATCTATTCGCATGAATACGCCAATGTGCACCGGGGCCTGCATTACCTCTCCAATCAGCTGACGGAGCGCTACGAGGCCACCCGCGCCACCATCGCCCGCTTCCTCGGCGCGCAGAGCGAGGAAGAGATCATCTTCACCTCCGGCGCCACCGAGGGGATCAACCTCGTCTCCTACGCCTGGGCCGCGCCGCGGCTCGCGGCGGGCGACGAGATCGTGCTCACGATCATGGAGCATCACGCCAATATCGTGCCCTGGCATTTCCTGCGCGAGCGCCAGGGCGTGGTGCTGAAATGGGTCGAGATCGATGCCGATGGCGCGCTCGATCCGGCGCGGGTGCTGGAGGCGATCGGGCCGCGCACGAAGCTCGTCGCGCTCACGCATATGTCAAACGTGCTCGGCACGGTGGTGGATGTGAAGGCTGTGTGCGAGGGCGCGCGCGCC
>WFVA01000163.1 GCA_015491895.1 Albidovulum sp.
CAATGCGGTTATTGAGATCATTGCGCCCCGCTTCCAATATTGCTGCAGCCTTGTAAAGGCTTGTGGCGGGCCGGGAGGAAGGCTGACGCCACGCTTTTTCGAAACGGGAGGATACCAATGTCGAAAACCAAATACACCCGCCGCGGGCTGCTGCGCACCGGGGCTGCGACCGGCGCCGGACTGGCCCTGCCGACGATCTTCACCAGCAAGGTATGGTCCGCCTCCGACAGCGGGTTCACCAACGCGCCCACCGGCTCCACCGTGACGCTGGGCTTCAACGTGCCCCAGACCGGCCCCTACGCCGAAGAGGGGCTTGACGAGCTGCGCGCCCAGGAGCTGGCGGTCGAGCATATCAACGGCATGGGCGACGGCGGCGTCCTGAACACCTTCACCTCGAAGGCGCTGGACGGCACCGGCATCCTCGGCAAGAAGGTCGAGTTCGTCACCGGCGACACCCAGACCAAGTCCGACGCCGCGCGCGCCTCGGCCAAGTCGATGATCGAGAAGGACGGCGTGATCATGATCAACGGCGGCTCCTCCTCGGGCGTCGCGGTGGCCGTGCAGGGGCTGTGCCAGGAGGCGGGGATCATCTTCATGGCCGGCCTGACCCACTCCAACGACACCACCGGCAAGGACCGCAAGAGGAACGGCTTCCGCCACTTCTTCAACGCCTACATGTCGGGGGCGGCGCTGGCGCCGGTGCTGGCCAAGGAATATGGCACCGACCGGCGCGCCTATCACCTGACAGCCGACTACACCTGGGGCTGGACGCAGCAGGAGTCGATCGCCGCGGCCACCGAGGCGATGGGCTGGGAAACCGTCAACAACGTGCTGACGCCGCTGGCGTCGACCGACTTCTCCTCCTACATCGCGCCGGTGCTGCAGTCGGGTGCCGATGTGCTGGTGCTCAACCACTACGGCGGCAACATGGTCAACTCGCTGACCCAGGCGGTGCAGTTCGGGCTGCGCGACAAGGTGGTGAACGGCAAGCAGTTCGAGATCGTCGTGCCGCTCTACTCCGAGCTGATGGCTGCCGGCGCCGGCGAGAACATCAAGGGCGTCTATGGCTCGATGAACTGGAACTGGCAGCTCGGCGACGCCGGCACCCAGGCCTTCGTCAAGTCCTTCGGCGAGAAATACGGCCGCCCGCCCTCCAACTCGGCCCAGACCTGCTACGTGCAGACGCTGCTCTACGCCGATGCGGTGGCGCGCGCGGGCTCCTTCAACCCCTGCGCCGTGATCGAAGCGCTCGAGGATTTCGAGTTCGACGGCATGGGCAACGGCCCGACCCTCTATCGCGGCGCCGATCACCAGTGCTTCAAGGATGTGCTGGTTATGAAGGGGAAAGAGAACCCCACCAACCAGTTCGATATCCTCGAAATCGTCGAACTGACGCCGCGCGCGCAGGTGGAATATCCTGACGATCACCCGATGTTCGCCGGCGGCACGCTGGGCGAATGCAACGCGGGCGGCTGAGCCCCTGCCTGCACTGAACGACGCTCCCGGTCGCGCCCAGGCGCGGCCGGGCTCTCGGAAAAACATCATCGGGCAGGGACGATGGACCAGATCATACTCCAATTCATCAACGGGCTGGACAAGGGCAGCGCCTATGCGCTGATCGCCCTTGGCCTCACGCTGATCTTCGGCACGCTGGGGGTGGTGAATTTCGCCCATGGCACGCTGTTCATGCTGGGCGCCTTCTGTGCGGTGGTGATGCAGCGCATCCTCTCGCTCTCGGCGATCACCATCGATCCCACGCAGAAGGATTTTCTCGGCCGCCCCCTCGAGGTGAAAACGCCCTATGTGGAGCTGTGGTTCGGCCCCGAGATCGGCCAGACGCTGATCGAATGGTCCGTGCCTCTCGCGCTCCTCCTTGCCATTCCCTTCATGGCGCTCGTCGGCTGGGTGATGGAGCGGGGCGTCATCAAGCATTTCTACAAGCGCCCGCACGCCGATCAGATCCTCGTCACCTTCGGCCTCGCGATCGTGATCCAGGAAATCATGAAGGAAATCTTCGGCGCCAATCCGATCCCGGTGCCTGCGCCCAGGGCCTTCGCCGGCTCGCTCGATTTCGGCGTGCTGCTCGGCTTTGCGCCCAACGAGATCGTCTATCCCTACTGGCGGTTCGTCTATTTCCTCTTCTCGAGCGTGATCCTCATGGCCGTCTTCGCCTTCCTGCGCTACACCACCTTCGGCATGGTGGTGCGCGCCGGCATGGCCGATCGCGAGACCGTCGGGATCCTCGGCATCAACATCGACAAGCGCTTCTCCATCATGTTCGCCATCGCCGCCATCGTGGCCGGGGTGGCCGGGGTGATGTATGCGCCGATCAATTCGCCCAACTATCACATGGGCATGGATTTTCTGGTGATCTCCTTCGTCGTGGTGGTGGTGGGCGGCATGGGCAGCCTTGCCGGCGCCGTGCTCGCGGGCTTCCTTCTCGGCATCCTCGAAAGCTTCGCCTCGATGAACGTGGTCAAGGATCTCCTGCCCGGCATCGATCAGATCATCATCTATCTCACGGCCATCGTCGTGCTGCTGCTGCGCCCGCGCGGGCTTCTGGGCAAGCGCGGCGTGATGGAGGATTGAGCCATGCTCGGACTTAACCGCAAGGACACCATCTTCTTCCTGATCGTCATCGCCCTGACGCTCCTCACCCCCTTCCTGATGCAGCCCTTCGGCGAATCGAGCCCGCTGGCGCAGTTCAACGGCGGCTATCCCGATCTGATGGCCAAGGTGGCGATCTTCGGCATCTTCGCCATCGGCTTCAACATCCTCTTCGGCCTCACCGGCTACCTCTCCTTCGGCCATGCGGCCTTCCTCGGGGTGGGATCCTATGCGGCGGTGTGGATGTTCAAGCTGCTCACGCTCAACGTCTTTCCCGCGGTGATCCTCGCGGTCATCATGTCGGGGCTGCTGGCGCTGGTGATCGGCTGGATCTCGCTGCGCCGCTCGGGGATCTACTTCTCGATCCTGACCCTCGCCATGGCCGAGATGGCCTACCGCCTCGCCTATTCGGTGCTCACCCCGATCACCAACGGCGAAACCGGCCTGCAGGTGCGCCCCACCGATCCGCGCATCCTCGACGGCCCCGGCGCGGCCGACTACCCCAATCTCTTCGGCCTCGAGCTCAGCCGCTCATGGAAGCTCGAGATCGGCGATCATCTCTTCACCTTCAACGTCGGCTATTACTTCTGCGCCGCCTTCGCGATTCTCGCCTTCTACATCTCGCTGCGCATCTTCCGCTCGCCCTTCGGGCTGATGCTGCGCGCGGTGAAGGCCAATCAGCAGCGGATGAACTACACCGGCCTCAACCCCAAGCCCTACACGCTCGCGGCCTTCGTGATCTCGGGCATGTATGCGGGGCTCGCCGGCGGGCTGATGGCGGCCATGGATCCGCTTGCCGGCGCCGAGCGCATGCAGTGGACGGTCGGCGGCGAGGTGGTGATCATGACCATCCTCGGCGGCGCGGGCACGCTCATGGGCCCGGTGCTCGGCGCGGGCACCATCAAGTATCTCGAAAACATCTTCTCCAAGATCAACGAGAACGTGCTGCACCAGTGGTTCTCCTTCCTGCCGGACGGGCTCGAGAATGTGGTCGTGTGGATCGTATCGCGCTTCACCGGCGAGGGCTGGGCGCTGGCGCTGGGGCTCGTGTTCATGCTGGTCGTCGCCTTCCTGCCCGGCGGGCTCGTCGAGGGCGGCAGGCGCATTGCCGGACTGTGGCGGCGATGGCGCCGGGGGGACGGCGGAGATGGCGGCGAAAGCGGCGACGAAGCCGCCCATCGCCCCCCCTCCACCCCGCATGTGGCCGAGTGAGGAGAGGGCGAAATGGGTATTCTCGAAGTCAGGAACGTCAACAAGAGCTTCGGCGGCCTCCAGGCGCTGAAGGATGTCAATCTCAGCGTGCGGGAAAACAGCCTGCATGCGATCATCGGGCCCAACGGGGCGGGCAAGTCCACGCTGCTGAACGTGCTGGTGGGCAAGCTCATCCCCGATACCGGCAGCGTGATGTTCGACGGCAAGTCGGTGCTCGGGCGCAAGCCCTTCGAGATCAATCAGATGGGCATCAGCCGGGTGTTTCAGACGCCGGAGATCTTCGGCGATCTCACGGTGCTCGAAAACGTGCTGATCCCCTGCCTCGCCCACCGCGACGGCGTGTTCAGGATGCATGCCTTCGAGGCGGTCGAGCGCGAGGCGGAGATGATCGAGATGGCCGAGCACATCCTCGAGGACGTGAACATGGCCGACAGGCGCCACGCCCACGCCGCCGCGCTCTCGCGCGGCGACAAGCGCCGCCTCGAGATGGCCATGTGCCTCGTGCAGGAGCCGAAGCTCCTGCTGCTCGACGAACCCACCGCCGGCATGGCGCGCGCCAACACCAACCGCACGATCGATCTCCTCAAGGAAATCCACGAGAAGCGCGCCATCACCATGGTGATCATCGAGCATGACATGCATGTGGTCTTCTCGCTCGCCCAGCGGATCACGGTGCTGGCGCGCGGCACGCCGCTTGTCGAGGACACGCCGGAAAACATCAAGGGCAATCCGAAGGTGCGCGAGGCCTATCTCGGCACGGCGGAAGTATAGGGAAAAGGCCATGGCAGTCATGACGAAAACGGTGACCCACCCCGAACCCGCCTTCTTCTCGGTCTGGGACATCCACGCCTATTACGGCGAGAGCTACATCGTGCAGGGGGTGAGCTTCAACGTGCATGAAGGCGAGATCCTCGCGCTTCTCGGGCGGAACGGCGCCGGCAAGACAAGCACCCTGCGCGCCATCGCCCGCCTTGATGATCCCATGGTGACGCATGGGGAGATCTGGCTCGATCACCAGAAACTGCACGAGATGAAATCCTTCGAGGCGGCGCGCGCCGGCTGCCAGCTGGTGCCCGAGGACCGGCGAATCATCCCCGGCCTGACGGTGGAGGAAAACCTCGAACTGGCCCGCATCGCCGAGCCCACGGGGTGGTCGCTCGAGCGGATCTATTCGCTCTTCCCGCGCCTGCGCGAGCGCCGCGGCCAGGAGGGCACCACCCTTTCGGGGGGCGAGCAGCAGATGCTCGCCATCGCCCGCGCGCTGGCGCGCGACATCAAGGTGCTGCTGCTGGACGAGCCCTACGAGGGCCTCGCGCCGGTGATCGTGCAGGAAATCGAAAAGACCCTGCAGCTGATCCGCGAGCAGGGCATCACCACGGTGATTGTCGAACAGAACGCCATCGCCGCGCTGAAGATCGCCGATCGCGCGGTGATCCTCGATACCGGACAGGTGGTGTTTGACGGCCTCGCCGAGGAAGTGCTTGATAACGAAGAGCTGCGGGCGGAATATCTCGCCATCTAGGCGGAACCGGCGCTGACCGAGGATATTGCGCACCGCCGCAGGAGAGAACAGCCCGGTCGGCCTTCGCCGGGCCTTCGAGGAGGAACGAACCATGGAAGCCAAGATCCATCCCCCCAGTCCCGAATTCGTGAAACACGCCCATGTGGACGCGCAAAAATACGAGGAATGGTATGCCCGCTCTGTGCGCGATCCCGATGGTTTCTGGGGCGAGCAGGCCAAACGGCTCGACTGGATCAAGCCTTTCACGAAAGTGAAGAACACCAGCTTCGCACCCGGCAACATCTCGATCAGGTGGTTCGAGGACGGCACGCTCAACGTTGCGCAGAACTGCATCGACCGCCATCTCGGAACACGCGGCGATCAGGTGGCGATCATCTGGGAGCCCGACGAGCCCGGCGATCCGGTGCGCAACGTCACCTATCGCGAGCTCCACGATCAGGTGAGCCGCATGGCCAATGTGCTGAAGGCCCAGGGGGTGGGCAAGGGCGATCGGGTGGTGATCTACATGCCGATGATCCCCGAAGCGGCCTTTGCGATGCTCGCCTGCGCGCGCATCGGCGCCATCCATTCGGTGGTGTTCGCAGGCTTCAGCCCCGATGCGCTCGCAAGCCGCATCAACGATTGCGGTGCCAAGGCGCTGATCACCGCCGATGAAGCCCCGCGCGGCGGGCGAGTCACGCCGCTGAAGGCCAATGCCGATCTGGCGCTGGCGCAATGCAATGGCGATGTGAAATGCCTCGTGGTCAAGCACATGGGCGCCACCGTGCACTGGGAGGAGGGGCGCGATGTGGATCTGCTGCACGAGATGCAGGAGGCCAGCCCCGATTGCCCGCCCGAGGAGATGAACGCCGAGGATCCCCTCTTCATCCTCTACACCTCCGGCTCCACCGGCAAGCCCAAGGGCGTGCAGCACAGCACCGGCGGCTATCTCCTCTACGCCGCCTTCACCCACGAGATCACCTTCGATTACCACGATGGCGATATCTACTGGTGCACCGCCGATGTGGGCTGGGTCACCGGCCACAGCTACATCGTCTATGGCCCGCTGGCGAACGGCGCCACCACGCTGATGTTCGAAGGCGTGCCCACCTACCCGGATGCCTCGCGCTTCTGGCAGGTCTGCGACAAGCACAAGGTCAATCAGTTCTACACCGCCCCCACCGCCATCCGCGCCCTGATGGGGCTTGGAAATGAATATGTGGAGCGCTGCGATCTTTCCTCGCTGAAGCTTCTGGGCACGGTGGGCGAGCCGATCAACCCGGAGGCCTGGGAGTGGTATTACCACGTCGTCGGCAAGGGGCGCTGCCCGGTTGTCGATACCTGGTGGCAGACGGAAACCGGCGGCCACATGATAACCCCCCTGCCCGGCGCCCATGCGCTGAAGCCCGGCGCGGCGATGAAACCCTTCTTCGGCGTGCAGCCGGCGGTGCTCGATCCCCAGTCAGGCGAGGAGATCACCACCACCGAGGCCGAGGGCGTGCTCGCCATAAAGGACAGCTGGCCCGGCCAGATGCGTACCGTCTGGGGCGATCACGAGCGCTTCGAGAAGACCTATTTCGCCGATTACCCCGGCTATTACTTCGCCGGCGACGGCTGCCGCAGGGATGCGGACGGCGATTACTGGATCACGGGCCGTGTGGATGACGTGCTGAACGTTTCCGGCCACCGCATGGGCACGGCCGAGATCGAAAGCGCGCTGGTGGCCCATGAGGCCGTGGCCGAGGCCGCGGTGGTGGGCTATCCGCACGAGATCAAGGGCCAGGGCATCTATGCCTATGTGACGCTCATGGCCGGGGTCGAGCCTACGGATGCGTTGCGCCATGAACTCGAGCAATGGGTGCGCAAGGAGATCGGCCCGATCGCCAAGCCCGACTGCATCCAGTGGGCCCCCGGCCTGCCGAAAACCCGCTCGGGCAAGATCATGCGCCGCATCCTGCGCAAGATCGCCGAGGATGATTTCGGCAATCTCGGCGATACCTCCACCCTCGCCGATCCTTCGGTGGTGGACGATCTGATCGAGAACCGGATGAACCGGGGCTGAGGCTGCGCCCGGCGCACGCGACAAGCCGGGCAACGAAAACCCGCCGGCGCCATTTGCCGGCGGGTTTTTTCATGCCGTTTCGGGGCTTCGGCGGCCGGGAGCCGCTGAAGGGGCGGCTCAGCCCTTCTTCTTCTCCAGAACCAGCCAGGTCATCATGCCAAGGGGCGGCAGGCTGTCGCACTCCACCTCCTCGAGCGCGGGCTCACCCAGCACCGTCGAGATCGGGAAATCCGAATGCCAGCCGAGCAGATTCTCCAGCGGCGCCGTCGCCTTTTCGAGCGCCGCCATCAGCCCCTTTTCGCGTGCGAAATGGTTGACGATGATCACCTGTCCCCCCGGCTTCACCACCCGCGCCATCTCGGCCATGACCCGCTCGGGCTCGGGCACCACCGAGATCACATGCATGGCGGTGACGAAATCGAAGCTGTCGTCTGGAAAATCAAGCTCCCGCGCATCCATCTGGCGCAGATCCTTCACATGCGCGAGCCCCTCGCGCGCCACCCGCGCCTTTGCCTTTTCCAGCATCTCGGGCGAGAAATCGATCCCCGTCACCGCCACATCGCCGGTGTAATAGGGGAGCGAAAGCCCCGTGCCGACGCCCACTTCCAGCACCGATCCCCCCCGCGCGCTGATATGCGCCGCGGCCCGGCGGCGGCCGGCGTGGGTCACGGCGCCGAAGGTGTTGTCGTAGAAATGCGCCCAGCGGCGGTAGGATTTCGATACGGCTTCAGCTTCCATCACTCATACCCCTCGTGAAAGATCTTCGGCTCCGCCAGAGGGCGGAGGCTTCAGCGCATAGCGGGCCAGCACCGCCAGATAGACGAGCTGGAACGCCAGCAGCACCGGCCAGGGCCAGGTGATCGCCGCCGCCACGACGGCGATCAGCCCTACCATCATGAAAGGCGCATTTTCGCGCGCGATGCGCAGGCGGCGCAGGGAGGGCGTCTTGAACCGGGCGATCATCATCAGCCCCACCGCCACCAGCCAGATGGCTGTCAGCGGTTGCAGCGCTGGCCCGAGAAGCCCCGGCCAGTTCTGCGCCACCACCAGGGGCAGCAGCACCAGAAGCGCCGCGCCCGGCGCCGGAACGCCCCTGAAAAGGCCGCCCCCCGGCGCCCTCCCCGCCTTCGCCTCGGTATTGTAGCGCGCCAGCCTCAGCGCCGCGCAGATGGCGAAGATCAGCACCGCGATCCAGCCGCTGCTGCGCCAGCCGTCCAGCGCCCAGATATAGAGCACCAGCCCCGGCGCCACTCCGAAATTGACGATATCCACCAGGCTGTCGAGCTCGGCACCGATGGCGCTGGTGCTCTGCAAGAGACGCGCGGTGAAGCCGTCCAGAAGATCGAGCAGCGCCGCCAGCATGATCAGCGAAACGGATGTCGCCACATGCCCGTCAAAGGCAAGACGGATCGCCGTCAGCCCCGCGCAGCCTGCGCCGAGCGTGATCAGGTTGGGCAACAGCTGCACCATGGTGAGCGCCGCCGCCTGTGCCTTGCCGCGCCCCGGCGGCCGCTCCATCCTCATTCCATCCTCGCCCCGCGCGGGGGCTCGTCGGATTGCAGATCCGCAAGCACGGTTTCACCCGCAATCATCGTCTGCCCCACCGCCACCAGCGGCGAAACCCCCTCGGGCAGATAGACATCGAGCCGCGAGCCGAAGCGGATGAGCCCGAAGCGCTCGCCGGTGCGCAGGCTGGCCCCCTCCTCCACGAAAGGCACGATCCGGCGCGCCACCAGCCCCGCGATCTGCACCACCACCAGCGGGCGGCCGTCGCCCTCCATCTCGATCAACAGGCTGTTGCGCTCGTTGTCCTCGCTGGCCTTGTCGAGCGAGGCATTGAGGAACTTGCCGGGGCGATAGGCGATCTTCGCCACCCGGCCGGCGATCGGCGCGCGGTTCACATGGCAGTTGAACACCGACATGAACACGCTGACGCGCGTGCGCGCCGCCTCGCCAAGGCCGAGCTCCGCGGGCGGCACGGCCGGCTCGATCATGGAAACCACCCCATCGGCGGGCGAGACGATCAGCCCCGCGCGCTCGGGCACCGCGCGCCTGGGATCGCGGAAGAAATAATAGCACCAGAAAGTGAGCCCGAGCCCGATCCATCCCAGAGGCGCCCAGAGCCAGAACAGGATCAACGTGGCGCCGGCGAATCCCGCCACGAAGCGGATGCCCTCGGGGTGCATCGGCTTCAGAACCGTCTCGTACATCTTGAGAGCCATCTGCGCCTTCTCTCCCTGCCGCATGATAAGATGGGCAGGGCATACAGAGGCTTCATGTCGGTTTCAATGCACAATATGGCGCTTTTTCTCCATTCAAGAGAGCGCAGCCCCATTCTCCCACATCACGGAGGAAATATTCCTCCCCGTCACTGGTCCGCAGATATCTCCGGGGGTGCGGGGCGGGGGCCGGAAGGAAGTCGGGCAGCCCCCGCCCTCAGGCGGCCTCCAGCTCCACCATCAGATCCTTGGCCTCCACCTGTCCGCCCGCCTGCACATGCACAGCCTTTACCACCGCGTCACGCTCGGCATGGATGCCGGTTTCCATCTTCATCGCCTCGATGGTCAGCAGCAGATCCCCGGCCTTCACCTTCTGCCCGGCGGCCACGTTCACGCTCGCCACCACCCCCGGCATCGGCGCGCCGATGTGATCGGGGTTGCCCTCCTCGGCCCTGGGGCGCTCCGTGGCTTCGGATTTCACCAGGCGGTTGGGCACGCGGATGGTGCGGGGCTGGCCGTTGAGCTCGAAGAACACCTTCACGTCGCCGTCTTCATTGGTTTCGCCCACCGCCTGCAGGCGGATCTCGAGGATCTTGCCCGGATCGATCTCGGCCGAGATCTCCTCGCCCGGCTCCATGCCGTAGAAGAAATTGGGCGTGGGCAGGGTGCGCACCGGGCCGTAGCGGCGATGGCGGCCCATGTAATCGAGAAATACCTTCGGATACATCAGGTAGCCCATCAGATCCTCGTCATCCACCTCGAAGCCCTCGAGCTCGCGCGAAAGCCCGGCCCGTGTCTCTTCCAGATCCACCGGTTCCAGATGGGCGCCGGGGCGATCGGTGATCGCTTTCTCGCCCTTCAGAACCTTCTTCTGAAGCGCCTCCGGCCAGCCGCCCGGGGGCTGGCCGAGATTCCCGCGCATCATGTCCACCACCGAATCGGGGAAGGCGACCTCCGTTTCGGGATCGAGCACATCCTCCACGCTCAAGCCCTGCGCCACCATCATCAGCGCCATGTCTCCCACCACCTTGGAACTTGGCGTCACCTTCACGATATCGCCGAACATCCGGTTCACATCGGCATAGGTGCGCGCGATCTCGGGCCACTTTTCCTCGAGGCCCAGCGAGCGCGCCTGGGCCTTCAGATTGGTGAACTGCCCGCCCGGCATCTCGTGAAGCCAGACCTCGCTCGCCGGCGCGCGCAGCCCGCTCTCGAAAGCCGCATACTGGGTGCGCACCTGCTCCCAGTAATCGGATATCTCGCGCACCGCCCCGATATCGAGCCCGGTATCGCGCTCGGAATGGCGCAGCGCCTCGATGATCGAGCCCATGCAGGGCTGGCTGGTCCCGCCCGAAAAGGCGTCCATCGCCGCGTCCACCGCATCAACCCCGGCCTCGGCCGCGGCCAGCACCGTGGCGCCTGCGATGCCGGAGGTATCATGGGTGTGGAAGTGGATCGGCAGGCCCACCTCCTCCTTCAGCGCCCGGATCAGCACCCGCGCCGCATCGGGCTTCAGGAGGCCGGCCATGTCCTTCAGCCCGAGCACATGGGCACCCGCATCCTTCAGCGCACGGCCCATCTCCACGTAATATTTCAGATCATATTTCGCGCGATCGGGATCGAGGATATCGCCGGTGTAGCAGATCGTGCCCTCGCAGACCTTCCCCGCCTCGATCACCGCATCCATCGCGACCCGCATGTTCTCGACCCAATTGAGGCTGTCGAACACCCGGAAGACATCCACCCCCGTTTCGGCCGCCTGTTTCACGAAGGCCTGCACGACGTTGTCGGGGTAATTGGTGTAGCCCACGGCGTTGGAGGCGCGCAGCAGCATCTGGGTCATGATGTTGGGGAGGCTCGCGCGGATGTCGCGCAGGCGCTGCCAGGGGCATTCCTGCAGGAAGCGGTAGGCCACGTCGAAAGTGGCGCCGCCCCAGCACTCCACGCTGAACAGCCCCGGAAGATTGGCCGCATAGGCGGGCGCAGCCTTTATCATGTCGAGCGAGCGCATGCGGGTGGCGAGGAGCGACTGGTGGCCGTCGCGCATGGTGGTGTCGGTCAGCAGAAGGCGCTTTTCGCCCGCCATCCACTCGGCCACCGCCTCGGGGCCCTTCTGATCGAGGAGATTCTTCGTGCCCGGCGGCGGCGTATCCGCCCGCGGCGCCGGCGGCCTTGGCGCCCGCGCCTGGGCGGGCGGGCGCGGGCGGCCTGCGGTTTCGGGGTGACCGTTCACGGTGATGTCGGCGAGATATGTGAGGATCTTGGTGGCCCGGTCGCGCCGCTTGCGGAAGCGGAAGAGCTCGGGCGTTTCGTCGATGAAACGGGTGGTGTATTGGTTGTTCAGGAAGGTGGGGTGGCGCAGGAGATTCTCGACGAAGGCGATGTTCGTCGAGACCCCGCGCACGCGAAATTCGCGCAGGGCCCGATCCATCCGCGCGATCGCCGCCTCGGGGGTGGGCGCCCAGGCGGTGATCTTGACGAGCAGGCTGTCATAATAGCGGGTGATGACGCCCCCGGCGTAAGCCGTGCCACCATCGAGGCGGATGCCCATGCCGGTGGCCGAGCGATAGGCGGTGATGCGGCCGTAATCGGGGATGAAATTGTTTTGCGGATCCTCGGTGGTGATGCGGCACTGGAGCGCGTGGCCGTGAAGCCGGATCTCCTCCTGGCTCTTCATGCCGGTGGCCTCGGCGAGGCTTTTTCCTTCGGCGATCCTGATCTGCGCCTGGACGATATCGATCCCCGTCACCTCCTCGGTGACGGTATGCTCCACCTGCACGCGGGGATTGACCTCGATGAAATGGAATTCCTCCGTGTCCATATCCATGAGGAATTCGACCGTGCCGGCGTTTTCATAACCCACATGGCGGCAGATCCTGACCCCGAGATCGCAAAGGCGGGCGCGCTGCTCCTCGGTGAGATAGGGCGCAGGCGCGCGCTCCACCACCTTCTGATTGCGCCGCTGCACCGAACAATCGCGCTCATAGAGGTGATAGATCTCGCCGGCCTTGTCGCCCAGGATCTGCACCTCCACATGGCGGGCGCGCTCGATCATCTTCTCGAGATAGCCCTCGCCCTTGCCGAAGGCGGCTTCCGCCTCGCGCCGCCCCTCGAGCACCTTTTCCTCGAGTTCCTCGGGCGTGCGGATGGCGCGCATCCCGCGCCCGCCCCCGCCCCAGCTTGCCTTCAGCATCAGCGGATAGCCGATCTCCTCCGCCGCGCGGCGGATCTCCTCCATGTCCTCACCCAGCACGTCGGTGGCCGGGATCACCGGCACCCCCGCCTCGATCGCCACGCGCCGGGCGCTGGCCTTGTCGCCGAGCGCGCGCATGGTTTCGGCGCGCGGGCCGATGAAGGCGATGCCCGCCGCGTTGCAGGCATCGACGAATTCGGGGCTTTCCGAAAGCAGCCCGTAGCCCGGATGGATCGCATCCGCCCCCGACATCTTCGCCACCCGGATCATCTCCTCGATCGAGAGATAGGCCGCCACCGGCCCCAGCCCCTCGCCGATGCGATAGGCCTCGTCGGCCTTGAAACGGTGCAGGCCGAGCTTGTCTTCCTCGGCGAAAACCGCCACCGTCCTCTTGCCCAGCTCATTGGCGGCGCGCATGATGCGGATGGCGATCTCGCCCCGGTTGGCAACGAGGATCTTCTCGAATTCGGGCATCGGGCGGCTCCTCCAGGACATGGCTTCCTGCCGCCATTGCTACAATTTCGCTGCACCGCGGCGCAAGCCCCCTGAAAGGATCGGCAATGATTCCGATTGCCGCGCCCCTTGCCCCGCGCGCCCGGCCGGCCGCACAGGCCCTGCGTGCCGGGTTCTGCCTGATCCGCGCCGTTGCCCCGGACGATCGCCAATGAAGCGGCGCCCGGGGGAAATCGCCCGCAGATGGGCAAGACCCCGCCTCACCATGGCGCGCGCCGCCCCGACCTGAGAGGAATTGTTGACAAACGCAATCCCGCGCCTTTTCTTCGGATTCATTTCATGGGGCATACCCGTCATGGGGCATACCCGGTCCCTCAAGGGAGGCAGATTGATGCAAAACACATTTCTTTTCCGGCCCGCTGCAATCCACTCCACGGCAATGCTTGCCGCAATCGCTGCCGGCGCGACGCTGGCTTCCGGTGCACATGCCCGGGATGGCGAGGCGGGCAGGATGATCTTCCGCAAATGCGCCGCCTGCCAGCAGACCGGCGAAGGCGCGCAAGACCGCACCGGCCCCCTGCTCGCGGAGAACAACCGGCGCGTCGGCGGCGCCGGGCCCGGCCACGGGCTTTCAGCGCGCGCGCGGGCGCCTGCCGCTGAGGCTCACATCTGGAGGCGGGCCGGGGCAATCGCCCGGCTTGCGAACCCCGCCCATACCCTGCGCGACGTGATCTCATGGCTGTCCGGCCTCTTCTCCGGCGATACGCCCGGCGGAAGGACGCTGGCCGATGCGCGCGGCATCTGCGCCATGAACGGCACGCAGGAAACGCTAGTCTTCGCCGCGGAAAGCTCCGACGGCTCGCACATGACTTCGCCCCTGAAGCCGGGCGAATGGTTCTGCATCAGCAGCGAAGGCGACGGCACGGTGGGCGCATTTCCGAGCGAGGACGCGCGCGAAGGCTGCGAACGTCCGGCGCGGAAGGATCAGCCGGAAATCCTGCTGGAATACAACGATTTCGACAGCTGCCTGTGGGAAAGCCGCAAGCCCTGACGCCGCCGCCCGCGCGCCATGCGCCACCCCTGACCATTGCGCGCCGCGGATCTGACGCTAAAAGGGGGTGGGCAACAGGCGGTGGCGCGGATGGGCAAACGGGCAGACGAACAGGCGGGCACACAGGCCGGCAAAGGGGCGGGCGAGAAGGATCCCCTGGTGATCTTCACCCCCTCGGGGCGGCGCGGGCGCTTCCCGAAGGGCACGCCCGTGCTCACCGCCGCGCGCCGGCTGGGCGTGGATCTCGACAGCGTCTGCGGCGGGCGCGGCATCTGTTCGCGCTGTCAGGTGCAGCCGGGCAAGGGGGAATTTCCGAAATTCGGGGTGACGGTGGCGGAAGATGCGCTTTCGCCCGTGAATGATGTCGAGGCGCGCTATGACCGCATCCGCGGCCTTGCGCCGGGGCGGCGGCTGGGCTGTCAGGCGCTGATCGAGGGCGATGTGGTGATCGACGTGCCGCCCGAGAGCCAGGTGCACCGGCAGGTGGTGCGCAAGCGGGCCGAGGCGCGCGAAATCACCCTCGATCCCGCCCTGCGGCTCCTTTACGTGGAAGTGGCCGAGCCCGACATGCACGAGCCCTCGGGCGATCTCCAGCGCCTCACCGCCGCGCTTGCGGAGCAATGGGGGATCGAGGGCGCGGCGCTCGATTTCGCCCTGCTGCCCGATCTGCAGAAGATCCTGCGCAAGGGGGAATGGAAGGTGACGGCCGCCCTCTGGCAGCCCGATGAAGCCACCCGCCCGCGCATCGTCGCGCTCTGGCCCGGCATCCATGCCGAAGGGCTCTACGGGCTCGCGATCGATCTCGGCTCCACCACCATCGCCGCGCATCTGTGCGATCTCGCCTCGGGCGAGGTGGTGGCGAGCGCGGGCGTGATGAATCCGCAGATCCGCTTCGGCGAGGATCTGATGAGCCGGGTTTCCTACGCGATGATGAACGAGGGCGGCGCGGCGGAGATGACGGCCGCGGTGCGCGAGGGCCTCTCTGGCCTGATCGGCGATGTGGCGCGCGCGGCCGGCATCGGCAGCGAGCGGATCCTCGAGGCGGTGATCGTCTGCAATCCGGTGATGCACCACCTTTTCCTTGGCATCGATCCTTACGAGCTTGGCCAGGCGCCTTTCGCGCTCGCCACATCGGACGCGATCGATCTCTCCGCCGCCGATCTCGCCCTCGCCCCCGCCCTGCCCGCGCCCGCGCGCATCCACATGCTGCCGTGCATCGCCGGCCATGTGGGGGCGGATGCGGCCGCCGTCACCCTCTCCGAAGCGCCGGAGAAAAGCGAGGATCTGGTGCTGGTGGTGGATGTGGGCACAAATGCCGAGATCCAGCTCGGCAGCCGCCGGCACGGGGTGCTGGCCTGCTCTTCGCCCACCGGCCCGGCGTTCGAGGGCGCGCAGATCAGCTCGGGCCAGCGCGCCGCCCCCGGCGCGATCGAGCGGGTGCGCATCGATCCCGCCACCAAGGAGCCCCGCTTCAAGGTGATCGGCTGTGATCTGTGGTCCGACGATCCGGGCTTTGCCGGGGCCACCGCCGCCACCGGGGTGACCGGCATCTGCGGCTCGGGCATCATCGAACTGGTGGCCGAGATGCGCATGGCCGGGCTGGTGGATGCCTCGGGGCTGATCGGCACCGCCGGGCAGACGGGCTCGCCGCGCTGCTTTTCCGACGGGCGCACCCAGAGCTATCTCGTCTGGGAGGATGGCGAGAGCCGCATCACGGTGACCAACCGCGACATCCGCGAGATCCAGATGGCCAAGGCGGCGCTCTATTCCGGCGCGCGGCTGTTGATGGACAAGCTCGGCGTGGATCACGTGGAGCGCATCGTGCTCGCCGGCGCGTTTGGCGCGCATATCTCGCCGCTCCATGCGATGGTGATCGGCATGATCCCCGATTGCCCGCTCGAGAAGGTCACCTCCGCGGGCAACGCAGCCGGCACCGGCGCGCGCATCGCGCTCCTCGATCGCAAGGCGCGCGCCGAGATACAGGAAACCGTGAAGCGCATCGAAAAGGTGGAAACCGCCATCGAGCCGCGCTTTCAGGAGCATTTCGTCAATGCGTCCGCGATGCCCAATGCAGTGGACCCCTTCCCGATCCTGCGCGCGATCCAGCCCCTGCCGGATGTGAGCTTCAACACCGGGGGCGGCGGCGAGGGCGGCGCAGGCAGCGGCCGGCGGCGGCGGCGCAGGAGCGCCCGCGAAAGCTGACGTTCATCGCACTGACGTTCATTGCACTGACGTTCATTGCACTGACGTTCATTGCATGCGCCCCAGCCCGCCACGCAAAAGCCGCAAGCCGGGTGCGGACAGGCCGTCGGGAGGCCCGGCGCGGGTTGAAGCGCCCGCTCACCGCCTGCTTTCGGTGAGCGGGCCGGGCTCAGGCCCCGTTCCTGCGCGTCTCTGCTTCCGGGGCTGACGCGCCCTGCCCCGCCTCGTTCACAAGCCCCTTGCGCAGGATGAAGCAGCCCCAGGGGCGCAATTCGCTTGTCGTCACCACCGCGAAGGCCCTGGCCGCGCGCTTGTAATAGGCTTCGCGCGAGATCCGCCCCACGCGCGCCAGCCGGGGCTTGCTGCGCATCACGATCGAAAGCGCTTCGCGGTGCACGTCGTGAAGCTCGCGGGGGGCACCGTCCACCTCCATGCGCAGGGCGCAGTGGCGCGCCATGTCGTCAAGCGGCATGAGACCGCAGATCAGCCCCACCGCGCCCGGGGCGTCGATCCCCGCCAGCGGAATCGGCGCGGCGCGCGTGGTGGTGCGAGCGATGGAATGGGCCGGGAAATGGGCATCCACCACCGCGATCTCGTCGCCATGCCCCATCCGCATGAGGCAATCGAGGAGATCCGGGGTCACCCTTGCATCGATACCTTTCAACATGGCTGCTACCCTTACCTTGCATCCCGCCCGGCGTCCGGGCCTGACCGGGCGATTATTTCATGCCTCGAGAGGCGGTTACAAGCCCGTTTGCGCGCATTCCGCACGGCGCGGGCTGATCGCGCCGGCCGGCCGCCCCTTCAGAGCCAGCGGCGCACCTTGCGGCTGTAGGCGGCGTACTGGGCGCGGAACTTGCGGCGCAGCATCTTTTCCTCGCCCTCGATGAAGCGCTTTTCGATGATCCAGATGAAAAGCGGCACGAGCGGCAGCGAGAGCACCGCGTCCCAGTAGAGGATGAGGCCCGTCAGGATCAGCACGTCGGCGAGATAGATCGGGTTGCGCGAGCGGCGGTAGATGCCGCTCTGCACGAAGCTCGAGGGCTCCTGGCGGGGGACGATCGTGGTGCGGTGACGGCGCAGCTCGAGCGCGGCCATCAGCATCAGCAGTATGCCGCCCCCCACCATCAGCCCGCCGAGAAACGAGGCCCATTCGCCGCCGAAGCTGAGGCCATAGGAATGGTAATGCGCCTGCCACCAGGCGATGGCGAGAAAGGCCACGAGCCAGGTGGGCGGAATATCGATGAGCCGAAGCGGATTTTGCGTCTTTTGCGTCATGGTCGCCGTGCCTGTTTCCTGATGCGGGGCTGTTGCGGGTGCTGCCCGGGATGCCCTTCTAGCCGCTCTTTGCCCCGCTTCCAATGGCGCGGATAGCGCAGCGGGCGCAAATTCCCGTGAACCGGGGGCGGGCCGCCCCCTGCAACCGGGGCAATGCCTTGCCCCAAGCCCGGCGCGGCCGTAGGCTCAGCCCCATGGATAACGAAAGCAATAACCGCGCCATGCTCGCCGGCCGCCATGCGCTGGTGACAGGCGGCGGCAGCGGGATCGGCGCCGCGATCGCTCTGGCGCTTGCCGGGGAAGGGGCGCGCGTCACCATCACGGGGCGGCGGCGCGCGGCCCTCGAAGCCCTGAGTGAGGCGCACCCCGGCCTGGAGCTGCATCCGCTGGAGATGGACGTGCGCGATGAAGAGAGCGTCACAACAGCCGTTTCGGCAGCCATCGCTGCGCGCGGCGCGATCCATATCTGCGTGGCCAATGCCGGCATCGCCGAGGGCCGGCCATTGGCAAAAACCACCCTTGCCGAATGGCGGCGCATCCTCGAAACCAATCTCGACGGCGCCTTCCTCACCATCCGCGCCTGCCTCGAGCCGATGCGCGAAGCCGGCTGGGGGCGGGTGATCGCCGTTTCCTCCATCGCCGGGCTGAAGGGCCTCAGGAACGCACCGGCCTATACCGCCTCCAAGCACGGGCTGACCGGCCTCGTCCGCGCCCTTTCCGAAGAGCTGATCGGATCGCCTGTCACCGCCAATGCGCTCTGCCCCGGCTATGTGGATACGGCGATCGTGGCCGATAACGCCGCCCACCTCGCCGCCGCCACCGGAAAGAGCGAGGGCGCGATCCGCGCCCGCATGGCCGCCGGCAACCGCCACAACCGCCTGCTCGCCCCGGAGGAAATCGCCGCCGCCTGTCACCAGCGCATGGCGGCCGGCGAGCATGGCGCGGTTATTGCTTTCGTTATCCATGGGG
>WFVA01000164.1 GCA_015491895.1 Albidovulum sp.
CCCGCCCCCCGCCCCGCACCCCCCGGGGATATTCATGGGCCAGTGATGAGGATCAGACACCCACTTCGGGGCCGAGGCAGAGGAGCGGTTCGTCGCTCTTGCGGGTTTCGTAGAGATCGTTGGCGCGCGGTTCGTTTTCGTAACGCGCGCGGATGCCGCCGGGGATCTTGTAGAAGGTCCAGCATTGGGGGGTGGGCGTATCGAGATATTTGAAGCAGATCATGGCCCCTGCCTCATACCAGAAGCCTTCGCGGCATTTGCCATCAAGCACGCTCCAGCGCACCTTGCGCCCGGGGAGATATTGCTCGGCCCCATACTCCTGCCCGGCGAATCCGTAATAGAGGGTGTGGCCGGTGGTGTAGGATTCGAACTCTGCCGCGCTCATCGGCTCGCCCGTATCGGCGGCGCGCACCGGGGTGGTCAGCGCCAGGAGGAGAAGGGCGAAAGCTCTTGCGGGGGCTCTTGCGGGGGCGGATTTCATGGATGAACCATGCCACAGATCCCGCGCGCAGGCCAGAGGCACCGCGGCGCGCCGCTGCCATCCTGGCGATCCTTCCCACCAAGGCAGAGGAAGAACCGGCCTGTTACTCATGCCAACGCGGATGCGTAATGGATGCGGGAATGGTCGGTTTTCGCGCTGGTGGCGGAGCGGATGCGGGTATATTTTCCTTGAGGAAATATCTGGGAGTGATGCGCATGGGCGCTGACGGAAAACGGATGAAGCCCAATCCCGCCCGGCCGAAGGGCCGGCAGGTGGACGAGGGGGCGCTCGGGGAAATACGCGCGCTTCTCGGCGATCGCCCCCGCCGGCGCGATCTTCTGATAGAGCATCTGCACCTCATTCAGGATGAATACGGCCATCTGAGCGCCGCCCATTTGCGCGCGCTCGCGGAGGAAATGCGCCTTTCCATGGCGGAAGTCTGGGAAATGGCCACGTTCTACGCCCATTTCGACGTGGTGAAGGAGGGCGAGGCGCCGCCGCCGGCGCTCACCATCCGGGTCTGCGATTCGCTTTCCTGCGAACTGGCGGGGGCCGAGGCGCTGAAGGCGGCGCTGGAGGCGGGCACGGATCCCGCACGCGTGCGCATCCTGCGCGCGCCCTGCATGGGGCGGTGCGATGGTGCGCCGGCGGTCGAGCTTGGGCACCGCCATATCGATCACGCCACGCCCGAGGCGGTGCTGGCGGCGGTGGAAGCGGGCGATACCCATCCCGTGATCCCGGATTACGAGAGGTTCGAACAATATCGCGCCGGGGGCGGCTACGAGGTGCTGCGCGCCTTGCGCGAAAGCGGCGATCGGGAAGAGGTGCAGGCGAGGGTCAAGGCCTCGGGCCTGCGCGGGCTCGGCGGCGCGGGCTTTCCCGCCGCCATGAAATGGGGCTTCGTGCGCGCCCATCCGGGGCCGCGCTACCTGGCCGTCAACGGCGACGAGGGCGAGCCGGGCACCTTCAAGGATCGCTGGTATCTGGAGCGCACGCCGCATCTGATGCTCGAGGGCATGCTGATCGCGGCCTGGGCCATCGAGGCGGAACGCTCTTTCATCTACATGCGCGATGAATATCCCGCCGTGCGCGAGATCCTTCGCCGCGAGATCGCGGCGCTCGAGGAGGCGGGGATCGTCGCCCCCGGCAGCATCGATCTGCGCCGCGGCGCGGGCGCATATATCTGCGGCGAAGAAAGCGCGATGATCGAATCGATCGAGGGCAAGCGCGGCCTGCCCCGCCACCGCCCGCCCTATGTGGCCGAGGTGGGCATATTCGGCCGTCCGACGCTGGTGCACAATGTGGAAACGCTCCATTGGGTG
This sequence comes from Albidovulum sp., assembly GCA_015491895.1. GTDB lineage: Bacteria > Pseudomonadota > Alphaproteobacteria > Rhodobacterales > Rhodobacteraceae > WFVA01. Next base: position 1,804 of record WFVA01000164.1, read on the forward strand.
GCGCGGGTGTGCCGGGAGGGGCCCGAGATCCTCTCGGGCGTCGAGAAGAACGGCCGCAGGGGGCTGCGCAGCTATTCCGTCTCGGGGCGGGTGGCCAGGCCCGGCGTTTATCTGCTGCCCGCGGGCTCCACCATACGCGACGTGATCGCGGCCGCCGGCGGCATGGCCGAGGGGCATGAATTCAAGGCCTGGCAGCCGGGCGGGCCTTCCTCGGGCCTGCTGCCCGCCAGCCTTGACGACGTGCCGCTCGATTTCGACACCCTCCAGCCCCACGGCAGCTTCATCGGCTCGGCCGCGGTGGTGGTGCTTTCCCAGGCCGACAGCGCCCGCGCCGCGGCGCTCAACATGCTGCGCTTCTTCGAGTCCGAAAGCTGCGGCCAGTGCACCCCCTGCCGGGCGGGCTGCGAGAAGGCGGTGAAGCTGATGCAGGCCGAGAAGTGGGACAGGCCCCTCCTCGAAGAGCTCTGCCAGGCGATGGCCGATGCCTCGATCTGCGGGCTCGGGCAGGCGGCGCCCAATCCGATCCTCTTGACGATGAAGCACTTCCCGGAGGAAATCTGAGCCTTGGGCGGGCTGCTGTCTGGCCTTGGCGTGTTCATCGCCGTCCTTTACCTGCCCTGGGTGCCGCGCCCGCCAGCCTGGCGGCGCAGCTTGCGCAAGACGCTTCCCGTGGCGCTCTTTGCACTTGCCGCAGTTGCCGACGGCGCGCCGGTGATGCTCGCCGCCGCGCTCGCCCTCTCCGCGCTTGGCGATCTCGCCCTCTCGCGCCCCGGCCGGCGCGCCTTTCTCGCCGGCATGATCGCCTTCGCACTCGCCCATCTGGCCTATATCGCGCTGATGATCAAAGCCGGCGCCGCCCTGCCCCCGCCCCTGCCGGCGCTCGCGCTGATCCTGGCCGCGCTCTCCACCGAAATCTGGCTCGCGCCCCGCACCGGCGCGCTCAGATGGCCGGTGCGCGCCTATGTGGCGGTGATCGCCGCCATGGGGCTCATGGCGCTCGGCCTGCCCGGGGGATACGGCCCCGCGCGCGCGGCGGCGCTCCTCTTCATGCTTTCGGATGCGCTGCTCGCGCTTGAAACCTTCGTGATCGGCAGCGGGAAGGGGGCACGCGCGGATCGCCTGAGGGCCTGGCTTTCCCGCGCCGTGTGGATCACCTACATCGCCGCCCAGGCCGGCTTCCTCCTCGCGTTTTCCGGCTGAAAACAACGCCGCCGTTTGCCACTCCTTAACCTTGCGCCCATAGCACTGGACAAGCCGGCCCGCTGCGGCAATGCTCGGCCGTGAAATGCAACGCCCAGGATCAGAGATCTCCCATGCCCAAGGACCCCCGCAAGATCATCATCGATACGGACCCCGGCCAGGATGACGCCATCGCCATCCTGCTCGCGCTCGCCAGCCCCGAGGATATCGAGGTGCTCGGGATCACCACCGTGGCCGGCAACGTGCCGCTCGATCTCACCTCGAAAAACGCCCGTATCGTGTGCGAACTGGCCGGGCGGCCGGATGTGCCGGTGTTCGCGGGCTGCGACGCGCCGCTGGTGCGCCGGCTGGTGACAGCCGAGCATGTGCATGGCAAGAGCGGGCTCGACGGCCCGGATCTGCCCGACCCCGAGATGCCGCTTCAGGATCAGCACGGGGTGGATTTCATCATCGAGACCCTGCGCCGCGAACCTGCCGGCACCGTCACCCTCTGCCCGCTCGGCCCGCTGACCAATATCGCCACCGCCTTCGATCGCGCGCCCGACATCCTCGAGCGGGTGCAGGAGATCGTGCTCATGGGGGGCGCCTATTTCGAGGTGGGCAACATCACGCCCACCGCCGAATTCAACATCTATGTCGATCCGGAAGCGGCTGAAATCGTGCTGAAATCCGGCGCGAAGATCACCATGATGCCGCTTGACGTGACGCACAAGGCGCTGGTGACGCGCGCGCGCAACGAGGCCTTCCGCGCCCTTGGCACGCCCGTCGGCAAGGCGGTGGCGGAGATGACGGATTTCTTCGAGCGATTCGACCGCGAGAAATACGGTTCCGACGGCGCGCCGCTCCATGATCCCACGGTGATCGCCTGGCTGCTGGCGCCGCGCCTCTTCACCGGGCGGTTCATCAATGTGGAAGTGGAAACGCAATCCAAGCTCACGCTGGGGATGACGGTGGCGGACTGGTGGCGGGTCACGGACCGAGCGCCCAATGCCATGTTCATCGGCGATCTCGATGCGGAGCGCTTCTTCTCCATCCTGACAGAACGCCTCGCCCGGCTCTGAAGGTGTCTGAAGGCGCCGGCGGGTAGGGGGCGCGCGCCCGGAGCCTTGCCCGCCCTCTTGGCGGAGCGAAATCCTGACGCCCAGCGTTGCGCCATGAGAAAGGCGACAGGCGCGGGAATTGCCCCTATAAGCGGATCAGCATCAGGGGCCATCGGGAAGCGAAGATGAAATCCGTAACCGCACAGGCACTCACCAGCGGCATTCTCGCCATGGCGGCAAGCTACCTCTGCCTTGCCGCCTCATCCGGGCTGCAGCTCTGGGCGCTGTTCATCGGCTGGGGCGGATACTTTCATTGCCGCCATGAAGGCGGCGGCGGGCTCGGCGGCTTCACGAGATCGGCCCTGGCCAGCCTCTGGGGGGTGGGCCTGGCCGCTGTTGCCCTCTTCCTGATCGGCGCCCTTGCCGGCGCGGCGGCGGAGGCTTCGGTCATCATCGGAATGGCGGTGTTTGCCATGGTTCTGGGCGCGCCTCTCCTCGCGCCCGGCGCCCTTGCCGCAAGCCTCGCCGGCTTTGGCGCCATGGCGGCCTTCCTGCTGATGCGCGGCGTTATCCTCGATGACATCCTTGCCATCGCGAATGCGGCAGCGCTCGTTCTGCTCTCGCTGGTCATCGGGAATGCGCTCGGCCTCATTGGCGAATGGATCGCGGGAGCGCTGAGCGGCATGCGAAAAGGCTGACGGGAAGGCGCCCCGCAAGGCCGCGGGAACGAAGCTCGATTGCCCCGCCCCATCCGCAATTGCCCGGCCAGGGGTGGCGGGCGCGTTGAACGCGGATCATTCCGCCTCGCGGCAAGGCGCGGCCATCGCGCGCGCGCGCCCGGCCTCTGCGCCCACCGCGCCGAGCGCCATGTCGAGATAGATGCTCTCGATTCGCTCGCGCGAAAGCCGCCCGCCTTCGCGATACCAGGTATTGACGCCCGTCAGCATCGCGATCAGCGCGAGGGTGGCGAGCTTGGTATCTGGCACGTCGAAAAGCCCGGCGGCGCGGCCATCGGCGAGGATGGCCTCAAGCTCATCCTCATAGGCCTTGCGCAGGGCTTCTATGCGGGCGAAATTCTCCGCCTCCAGATTGCGCAGCTCCATATAGGCGATGAAAACGGCATCGGGCCGCTCGAGATGAAAGCGGATGTGGAAGCGCACGAAGGCCTCGAGCCGGGCCAGCGGATCGCCCCCCTTCTCCGCCGCCGCCCAGGCCGCGAGCAGCTCTTCCATATGGGACTTCATCAGATCGTAAAGCAGGGTCTGCTTGTCGGGCGTGTAGAGATAGAGCGCGCCGGCCTGCACCCCCACCTCTTCGGCGATCCGGCGCATGGAAACGGCGGCATAGCCCATGCGTGCAAACAGCTTCTGCGCCGCCGCGCGCACCTTGGGGCCTGTGATCTCGGCATGTGATCCGGTTTTCCTCGCCATGGCGAGGGTTCTATATGAACGGGCGTTCATTTCAAAGCGGCTTGTGGAGCGCCGCCCCGCCCCTGTATGGAGGGATGGAGCGGATCGCGGACCGAAGACCGGTTCATGCAATGGCTCAGACAGTGGTTCATTTGCGGAGGCCTCGTGGCGCTGAAATCATCCATTCCCGGATCCCCCTGCGGATTATCTCGCGCCGCCGGCCTTCTGCTGTGCCTGCTGATCGCCGGCTGCACGCCGTTTCCCGCGCTTGAGGCCCGGATCGGCCCCGAGGCCCGGCGCGCGCCCTACCCCGCGCTGCTGCCGATGGACGCGCTTCTCGCCAGGCGCGGCACGGAGCGCCTCGCCCCCGAGGCGGCGGATGAGATGCAGGCCCGCGTCGCCCGCCTGCGCGCCCGCGCCCGCGCCCTTGCCGCGCGCCCGGTGCTCAGCCCCGCCGAACGCGCCCGCCTGCTTTCCGCCCTGCGCGCCCTGCGCGGCTGAAAGGCAGGCCGGGGCGGGGCCGGCTTTGCGTTGCAACGGGCGGGATTAGCCTTTAGAGAGCCATTCAGGAAAACCTGCCGATCACGAACCATTGGAGCCCACGCATGAGCACCCCCCTGCGCCTAGGAATCGCCGGCCTCGGAACCGTGGGCATGGGGGTGTTGAAGATCATCCGCCGCCACGGCGAGATGCTGGCCGCGCGCGCCGGGCGGGCGATCGAGATCAGCGCCGTCAGCGCGCGCTCGCGCGACAAGGATCGCGGCATCAGCCTTTCCGCCTACGCCTGGGAGGACGATCCCGTGGCGCTGGCGCGGCGCGAGGACGTGGATGTGTTCGTGGAGCTGATGGGCGGCAGCGACGGTCCGGCCAAGGCCGCTACCGAGGCCGCGATCGCGGCGGGCAAGGATGTGGTGACGGCCAACAAGGCCATGCTCGCCATCCATGGCCAGGCACTGGCCGAGGCGGCCGAGGCGAAGGGCCATGTGATCCGCTTCGAAGCGGCCGTGGCGGGCGGCATTCCGGTGATGAAGGCGCTCACCGAGGGCCTCGCGGGCAACGAGATCACCCGCGTGATGGGGGTGATGAACGGCACCTGCAACTACATCCTCACCCGCATGCAGGGCGCCGGGCTCTCATATGACGAAGTATTCGAGGAGGCGCGCAGGCTCGGCTATCTCGAGGCCGATCCAACGCTCGATGTGGGCGGGATCGATGCCGCGCACAAGCTGGCGCTTCTGGCTTCCGTGGCCTTCGGCACGCGAGTGGCCTTCGATGCGGTGGAGATCGAGGGAATCGAGCGTATCACCATCGAGGATATCCACCAGGCCGCCGACATGGGCTTCAGGATCAAGCTTCTCGGCGTCGCGCAGATGACGGCGCGCGGGCTCGAGCAGCGCATGTCGCCTTGCCTCGTGCCCGCCGACAGCCCGCTCGGCCAGCTCGAGGGCGGCACCAACATGGTGGTGCTCGAGGGCGACAGCGCGGGCCAGATCGTGCTGCGCGGCGCGGGCGCGGGCGAAGGCCCCACCGCCAGCGCGGTGATGAGCGATGTGATCGACATCGCGCGCCACACCCGCATCCCCACCTTCGGCCAGCCGGCCAGAAGCCTCGCCACGGCGAAACCGGCCCGCGCCGCCACCCCCGCGCCCTGGTATCTGCGCATGCAGCTCGAGGACAAGCCGGGCGCGCTGGCGCGCATCGCCGCCGTGCTCGGCGAAAGCGGCATCTCGATCAACCGCATGCGCCAGTATGGCCATGAGGAGCCCACCGCCCCGGTGCTGATCGTGACCCACAAGACAACCCGTGAAGCCCTCGATCACGCCCTGCCCCGGCTTGGCGATACCGGCGTGCTGGCCGGCGAGCCGGTGGCGATCCGCATCGAAGACGTCTGACAGAATTGATTGAAAACAGAAGGACAGGATAATGAGCCCCACCCCTCAGACCAGCGCCGCCGATTTCCAGGATCGGATGCTCTCGCTCGGCCTTGCGCGCGTTTCCGAGGCCGCGGCCATCGCCTCGGCCCGCCTGATCGGGCGGGGCGATGAAAAGGCCGCCGATCAGGCGGCCGTCAATGCCATGCGCGAGCAGCTCAACATGCTCGATATCGCCGGCGTGGTGGTGATCGGCGAGGGCGAGCGCGACGAAGCGCCGATGCTTTTCATCGGCGAAGAGGTGGGCACCGGCGAGGGCCCGGCGGTGGATATCGCGCTCGATCCCCTCGAGGGCACCACCCTCACCGCCAAAGACATGCCCAATGCGCTCACCGTGATCGCCATGGGCCCGCGCGGCTCGATGCTGCATGCCCCCGATGTCTATATGGACAAGCTGGCGATCGGCCCCGGCTTTGCCCCCGATACCGTGAGCCTCGAGATGAGCCCGGGCGAGCGCATCCACGCACTGGCACGCGCCAAGGGCTGTGCACCCGAGGATATCAAGGCCTGCATCCTCGAGCGCCCGCGCCATGAGGAGATGATCGCCGAGGTGCGCGAAACCGGCGCCGCCATCCGCCTCATCACCGATGGCGACGTGGCCGGCGTGATGCATTGCGCCGAGCCCGAGATCACCGGCATCGATATCTACATGGGCTCGGGCGGCGCACCCGAAGGGGTGCTTGCCGCCGCGGCGCTCAAATGCATGGGCGGGCAGATCTTCGGCCGCCTGCTTTTCAGGAACGAGGATGAAAAGGCGCGCGCCCGCAAGGCCGGCATCACCGATTTCAACCGCATCTACAGCCGCGACGACATGGTGACGCAGGACGTGATCTTCGCCGCCACCGGCGTTACAGATGGCTCGCTTCTCGCCGGCATCCGCCGCGAGCCGGGCTTCCTCACCAGCGAAACGCTGCTGATGCGCTCGCGCACCGGATCGCGCCGGCGCATGACCTATCGCCATCCCGTCGGGCGGGAATGAGGCCCGCACCCCGCAAAGCCGGCTGCGAGGCCGAGCCATGAGCGATTTCCTCGGCGTCTCCTCTTCGCTGACCGGGCGGCGCTGGATCGGCCCCGGCCTCGAGGTGGAGCGCCTTGCCGAGGCGATCGCCCAGCACACGGGCCACCCTCTGGCGCTGGCGCGTGTGCTGGCGCGCCGCGGCATTGCGCCGGAAGCGGCGGAGGCCTTCCTCGCCCCCACGCTGAAGCGCGATCTGCCCGATCCCCGCCGCCTGAAAGACATGGAAACCGCCGCCGCCCGCTTCCTCGCCGCCGCCGATGCCGGCGAGCGGATCGCCATCTTCGCCGATTACGACGTGGACGGCGCTGCCTCCGCCGCGCTCCTGATCGACTGGCTGCGCGAATCCGGCCGCCCCGCCCCCACGCTCTACATTCCCGATCGCATCGATGAGGGCTACGGCCCCAATCCGCCCGCCATGCAGGCACTGGCGCGTGAGCACGATCTGATCGTCTGCGTCGATTGCGGCACGCTTTCCCATGAGGCGATCGCGGCGGCAGAAGGCGCGGATGTGCTGGTGCTCGATCACCACATCGGCGGCGAAACCCTCCCCCCCGCGCTGGCCACCGTCAATCCCAACCGGCAGGACGAGGAAGGCGATCTCGGCCATCTCTGCGCGGCCGGGGTCGTGTTCCTGATGCTGGTGGAGGCGAACCGGCAGCTGCGCGAAAAGGGGCGCCCCGGGCCCGATCTGATGGCGCTCCTCGATCTCGTGGCGCTCGCCACCGTGGCCGATGTGGCCCCGCTCCAGGGCATCAACCGCGCCTTCGTGCGCCAGGGGCTGAAGGTGATGGCGGCGCGCGAGCGCCCCGGCCTGCGCGCGCTTTGCGACGTGGCCCGCCTCGACACCGCGCCCACCGCCCATCACCTCGGCTATGTGCTCGGCCCCCGCATCAATGCCGGCGGGCGCATCGGCAAGGCCGATCTCGGCGCGCGCCTCCTGGCCACGCGCGACGGCGCCGAGGCCGAGGCGCTCGCCGAGCGGCTCGAGGCGCTCAATACGGAGCGCCGGGAGATCGAAGAGGCAGTGCGCGCCGCGGCGCTCGCGCAGGCCGAGGCGCGGGGGATGGAGGCGCCGCTTGTCTGGGCGGCGGGGGATGGCTGGCATCCGGGCGTGGTGGGCATCACCGCGGCCCGGCTCAAGGAAGCGG
>WFVA01000165.1 GCA_015491895.1 Albidovulum sp.
CGCCCGCACCGCGCGCAGCACCGCCCCCGGCCCCGCCGGCAGCCCCGCCGCGCGCAGGGCGCGGGCGAAATGGGTGATGTTCTCCACCAGCTTCCCGTCTTCGGGAATATCAAGCGGCAGTTGCTCGGCCATGCTTGCGCCCCTTGTCACTGGCCCGGAAATATCCCCGCCGGAGGCATCCGGCAAGGATCTTTCCACATCAGAAACTGGCGCGGGGCATCAGGGCGCAAGGCGCATCGCCATCGGCGGGAACGGCACCGGCGCCCCGCCGCCATGCGCATGCGATGGCCCGCAACGCAATGGATCAGGCGTTCACATCCACCACCACGCGGCCCTTTACCCTGCCCTTCAGGATATCGCGACCAAGGGCGGGGAGATCGGCAAGCGTTGCCGGCTGGATCATGGCCTCGATCTTGTCGATCGGCAGATCGCGGGCGATGCGCTCCCAGCCCCGCACGCGGGTTTCATAAGGCGCGTGCACGCTGTCGATCCCGAGAAGATTGACCCCGCGCAGGAGGAAGGGGATCACCGTGGTGTGCAGCTCCGCCCCGCCGGCAAGCCCAACGGCGGCCGCCGAGCAGCCGTATTTCAGCTGCGCCAGCACGCGCGCCAGCATGGTGCCGCCCACCGCATCGACGCAGCCGGCCCATGTCTCGCGCTCGAGCGGGCGGTTGCTCGGCTCGTTGAGTTCTTCGCGGGGCACGATCCGGCTTGCCCCGAGGCCCTTCAGGTAATCGGCAGCTTCCGGCCGCCCCGTGACGGCAGCCACCTCGTAGCCGAGATTGGAAAGCACCGCCACGGCAACAGAACCCACACCGCCCGCGGCCCCGGTAACAAGCACCTCGCCCTTCTCGGGCGTGAGCCCGTGATCCTCGAGTGCCATGATCGCCAGCATCGCCGAGAAGCCCGCCGTGCCCACCGCCATCACCTGGCGCGCGTCCATCCCCTCGGGGATCGGCACCAGCCAATCGGCATTGACCCGCGCCTTCTGGGCGAAGCCGCCCCAGTGGATCTCGCCCACGCGCCAGCCGCCCAAGAGCACCTTGTCGCCCGGCTTGTAGCGGGGATCGGAGCTCTCCTCGACGGTGCCGGCGAAATCCACCCCCGGCACATGCGGCCATTCCTTCACCAGCCGCCCGCCATCGGGGCGCATGCACAGGCCGTCCTTGTAATTGAGGGTGGAATATTCCACCGCCACGGTCACATTGCCCTCGGGCAGGGCGCTTTCCTCAAGCTCCCGCACCGCGATATTCACCTTGTCGTCATCTTCCTTTTCAACGACCAACGCCTTGAAAGCCATCCTTCTCACTCCTCTCCATATCCCCTGGGCACCGCGATATCGGGCAGCGCGCGGGCGCGTTTTTGCAATGCGCGGCCGATCACTACGCGGCTGATCTCGGTTGTGCCGTCCACGATCCTGAGCATCTGGGCGAGCCGCGAAAGGCGGTCCATGCCGTATTGCTTCAAAAGCCCCGAGCCGCCCAGCACCTGGGTGCAGGTTTCCACCGCAGAGAGCGCCGCATCGGGCACGAAGCGCTTGGCATGCGCCGCCATCAGCGGGCCGTTTTCACCGCCGAGCGCATCGGCGGCGGCGCGGTAAAGGAGGCGCGAGGCCTCGAGATTGGTGGCCACGTCCCCGAGCATCCACTGGATGCCCTCGAGATCGAGATTGACGCCGCCGAACATCCTGCGCCGCGAGGCATAGGCCAGCGCCGTATCGAGCGCCGTTTCCATCAGCCCGCAGCAGCCCGAAGCGATGGAAACCCGGGCGATATCGATCGCCATCAGCGCGCCCTGAAGCCCCTGGCCCGGCGGCAGGATGATGTTTTCCTCCGGCACGGTGACCTTATCGAGGAACATCTCCGCCAGCGGCAGGAAATTGTAGCTCGGGGTTTCATAGCGCGGGCCGAAGGAGAGCCCCGGCGCATCCTTGGGGATGGCGATCATCGCCATGTCCCTGTGGCCGGGCTGGTCGGACGTTTTCACCACCGTCAGATACACATCCGCCTCGCCCGCGAGGCTCACCCAGGCCTTCTTGCCGCTGATCGTCCAGGTACCGTCGCCGTTGATGCGCGCGCGCGTCAGCATGTTGGCGGCGTCCGAGCCCGATTGCGGCTCCGTGAGCGAGAAATTGGCGAGCCTGCGCCCGGCCGTGAGATCACGCGCCCATTTCTCCCTGAAGCCCTCGGTGCCAAACCCGCAGACGGCATAGGTGCAGATATTGTGCATCGAAAGCGCAAAGGCATAGGCGCCATCGCCCTTGCCAAGCTCTTCATAGACCCGGATGCCCTCGGCCAGCGGCAGCCCCTGCCCGCCCCATTCCTCGGGCGCGTAAAGCCCGGTGAGGCCGAGAGCGCCGGCCTGATCGGAGGCCGCGCGCGGCCATTCGCCGGCTTCGTTCCAGGCGTCCACATTCGGCCTGATCACCTCGTCGGTGTGCTGGCGCGCGCGCTTCAGGATTTCCTCGATATCGGCCATGGCTCCCCCCTGTCTGATGGAATCGGCAAATGTCTTACATTTGCTGCAGTGTTGCCACAGCGCCAATTGTCTGACAAATGAAAAGTGATGAAAACCGATCTCGAAACCAGCCGCGCCCTTTCGGTGCAGATCGCCGAGTCGATCCGCGATGCGATCGTTGCCGGCACGCTGATCGTTGACGAGCGGCTGCCGAGCGAGGCGGAGCTGGCGGCGAAATTCGGGGTTTCGCGGCCCACGGTGCGCGAGGCGCTGAAGCGGCTCGCGGCGCAGAATCTGATCCGCACCCAGCGCGGCGCGAGCGGCGGGGCCTTCGTGAACCGGCTCTCCTTCGAGGATGCCTATGGCCAGATGATCACCACCTCCACCCTGCTCTTGTCGATGAACGAGGTGGATTTCGAAACCGCCTGCGAGGCGCGCTTCGTGCTGGAGCGCGCCTGCGCCCCGATCGCCGCCCAAAGGCGCGGGGGCGAGCATCTCGAGCGGATGCGCACCGAGATCGCCCGCCAGGCCCGCCCCGGGCTCACGGACGAGGATTTCTGCGCCTCCGACGTGGCCTTCCACCGCGCCCTTGTGGACGGCGCGCGAAACCCGGTGCTTTCCTACCAGCTCGCCGGTGCGATCGAGGCCATCGAGCCACTGATGAACATGATCACCTTCACCGCCCGCTCGCGCGAACGCATCGTGCACCTGCACCGCCGCATCGCCGATGCGATCGAGGCGCGCGACGGCCCCGCGGCGGATCGCGAACTGGCGGCGCTCGCAACCTATACCATCGCCCTTGCGCACGATGTGATGGCCAAGCGGCGGCACGCGGGCCGGTAAGCGGGACGGAAGTAAGCGGGCCGGAAGCGGAAAATTTCCCCCTGTCTCTTATACACATCTCC
>WFVA01000166.1 GCA_015491895.1 Albidovulum sp.
GCCCAGCAGAGCGCCAGCGCCACGCCCGCGAGGGGCCGGCGCGCGGGCGGGGGGGCGAGCCAGCGCGCGAGCGCGAAGGCAGCGGCCCAGAGCATGGCGAGCCCGCCGGCAAGGCCCGTGAGCGCAATCGGCGCCATCCAGCCGTGGCGCGCCGCATCCACGAGGAAGGGCTCCACGATCCACACCAGCGCCAGCCCGAAATAGCCGAGCCCGACACCCCAGCCAAGCCGCGCCGCCGCCCATGCCCCGGCCGTATCGCGCCACAGCAGAAAGGCGGCGATCAGGCCGGCCAGCGCCACGGGAAGAAGGGCGAAGGGCGCCTGGCCGAGCGCCAGCGCCGCGCCCGCTCCGATCCCGGCGGGAAAGCGCCAGCCGGAGCGCCATCGGCGAAGGGCGCGGGGCGTGGCCAAGGCCTCAGCCCCCCGCATCCGCCCGGCGCGCCTTCGCGGGATCGCTTTTCCCCGCCGCGCCCTTTCCGCCCTTCCCGCCCTTGCACCCCGCGCCCGGCAGGCGCACGCGCAGCCGCCTGATGCGGCGCGGATCGGCTTCGAGCACCTCGAATTCGGCGCCGCTCGGATGCATCACCACCTCGCCGCGCGCCGGCACATAGCCAAGCAGCAGGAAGACGAGCCCGCCCAGCGTATCGATCTCCTCCTCGCTCTCCGCATCGGTGAGCTTCATGCCGATCTCGGCCTCGAACTCATCGAGCGGCGTGCGCGCCTGGGCGGTGTAGCAGCCGGGCCCTTCCTTCACGAAGAGGCTGTCTTCCTCCACGTCGTGTTCGTCCTCGATCTCGCCGATCACCTGTTCGATCAGATCCTCGATCGTCACCAGGCCATCCACGCCGCCGTATTCGTCCACCACCAGCGCCATGTGGATGCGGCTCCCTTGCATCTTCTGCAAAAGCACCCCGATCGGCATCGAGGGCGGCACGAAGAGAAGCGGGCGCAAAAGCTTCTTCAGCGCAAAGCGCCCGCCCCCGCCGTTGAAACCGTGGTTGAGGGCCAGATCCTTCAGATGCACCATGCCGACCGGGTTATCGAGGTTTTCCTCATAGACCGGCAGCCGCGAATAGCCGGTTTCGCGGAACACCTGCACCAGATCATCCTTGCGGATATCGAGCGGCACGGCGGCGATCTCGGCGCGCGGCACCGCCACATCCTCGACCCGAAGGCGCAGGAGATTGCCCATGCCGGGGCGCGGCGCACCCGGGGCGGCAGCCCCGCCGGCTCCGCCCCGCGCGCCTTCCGGCCGCGTTGGCGCCGATTCCCTGGAGAACAGGGAAAGCAGGCGTTTCATCAGCCCGCCGCGCCGGCCCTCACCAGCGCCGCCCCCCTCATCCGCCGTCTCTGCCGCCTCTGCCGCCCGCGGCGGAGGCTCCTGATCCTCATGCGCGCGCCGCGCCGCGCCAGAAGGTCCGCCGGTAGAGTCTCCCGATGTTTCGCCCATCATTCCTTTTCCGCGTTACGGGCCATTGCGGCCCCTGTTTCATGCCTTGCCGCGCCGCCACTCATCGCTGCCCGCGCCCGCCTTGATCGCTGCCCCGATCGGCCCGCTCAGGCCTGCCGAAGCGCTCATATGGATCGGATATGCCCATGCGCGCAAGGGTGTTCGCCTCGATGCCTTCCATCAATGTGGCATCGGCGTCGCACTCGTGATCGTAGCCCAGAAGATGCAGCAGTGCGTGGATCAGGAGATGCGCCGCATGATCCTGCATGGTAATCCCCGCCGCCGCCGCCTCGCGCGCGCAGGTATCAAAGGCGATGGCGATATCGCCAAGCTCGAGCGCCGCGCCATCCTGCGCGGGCTCGGGAAGAGCGGGCGGCTTGCCAGGCTCGGCACTGGCGCGCTCCTCGGAGGGCCAGGAAAGCACGTTGGTGGGGGCGTCCCTGCCGCGGAAATCGGCATTGAGCGCGCGGATGCGGGCATCGTCGCAGGCCAGCAGGCTGACGGCGAAGCGGGCGGGATCGGCCCCGAGCCCGGCAAGCGCCTCGGCGAAGGCGCGCGGGGCGAGATCCCCGAGCCCCATCGCCGCCCAGCGCGGATCCTCGATCAGGATATCGGTTTCCGGCAGGCCCGCGGCTTCCGGCGCCTGCGCCTGCCCGCTGCCATCTCCGCGCCCGGACGGGCCGGAAGCCTGCGCCTCAGCCATCGCCCTGCCCCTCCCCGGCCCGTGCCGCCCGCCGGGCCTTCTCTTCGCCGGCCTTCTCATAGGCTTCGATGATCCGCGCCACCAGCGGATGGCGCACCACGTCCTTCGCGGTGAAATAGCTGAAGGAGATCTTCTCGATCCCCCTGAGCAGGCGTTCGGCATCCTGAAGCCCCGAAGCCGTGCCGCGCGGCAGATCCACCTGGCTGCGATCGCCCGTCACCACCATGCGCGAGCCCTCGCCGAGGCGGGTGAGAAACATCTTCATCTGCATGGTGGTGGCGTTCTGCGCCTCATCAAGCAGCACGAAGGCATCCGAAAGCGTGCGCCCGCGCATGAAGGCGAGCGGCGCGATCTCGATCTTCTTCTCCTCCATCAGCCGGCCGAGCTGCCTGCCCGGCAGGAAATCATTCAACGCGTCATAAAGCGGCTGCATGTAGGGATCGACCTTCTCCTTCATGTCGCCCGGCAGGAAGCCAAGCCGCTCGCCGGCCTCCACGGCGGGGCGCGAGAGGATGATGCGATCAACGAGGCCGTTCAGAAACAGGTTCACCCCCACGGCAACGGCGAGATATGTCTTGCCCGTGCCGGCGGGGCCGATGCCGAAGCAGAGATCATTGGCGAAAAGCGCCTCCACGTAATCCTTCTGGGCCGGCGTGCGCGGCGAGACATGCTTCCTGCGGGTCTTGATCAGCACCTGACCGCCCCGGAACATCTCCATCTGCACGCCGCTGCCGATGATGCCGGGAGCGCCGGCGGCAAGGCCCGCCCCCGCCCCGCCGGTGCGGATCGCGCCTTCCACATCGCCCGGCTCCAGCCCGTGGCCGCCCTCGAGGCGCTCGTAAAGCGCGCGCAGCACCTGCGAGGCTCGCCCGCGCGCCTCGGGATCGCCGTGGATCACAAGGCGATTGCCCCGGCGCAGGATCTGCACGCCGAGGCCTTCCTCGATATGCACCATGTTGCGATCGTGCTCGCCGCACAGATCGATGAGGAGGCGATTGTCGGAAAATTCGAGAGACAGCGAATCCTGCTCTTCGGTGGTATGGATGCTTTCCCTTGCGAGGCTGTCGCCGGCGCTGTTCGTGGCCAATGAAATCTCCTGCTTGTTGCCGGCCAATTCTGCCAGCCCGTGCGGATGGTGCCAATTCCCGGGCCGCTGTGCAAGCCATGTTTGCGCAACTTTCTCCGGCTGCGTGAAAGGTGATGGGGCGTGAACGGCCATCCGCGCGGGCATGGCATGGCGGATGCGGTGGGGATGCGCGATGGGGATGCGGTGGGGATGCGGTCAGCCCCGCCGGGCGGCGAAGAAATCCTTCAGGAGCACCGCCGCCTCCGCCTCGCCGATGCCGTCATAGATCTCGGGCACATGATGCGCCTGGGGGTGAGTGAAGATGCGCGGGCCCTGCAGGATGCCGCCCGATTTGGGATCGGGCGCGGCGAAATAGAGGCGGCGGATGCGCGCCGCCGAGATCGCCATGGCGCACATCGCGCAGGGCTCGAGGGTCACGTAGAGATCATGACCCGCGAGGCGCTCGCTGCCCGTTGCGGCGCAGGCGGCGCGGATCGCCAGCATCTCCGCATGGGCGGTTGGATCGGCGAACTCGCGCGTGCGGTTGCCGGCGCGCGCCACCACCGCGCCCGAGGGCGAGACGATCACCGCCCCCACCGGCACCTCGCCGCGCGCAGCGGCCGCGCGCGCCTCCTCGAGCGCCGCCCGCATATGGCTGTTGAAACCATCCATGCCCCCTCATGCCCCGCCGCGCCGGCGCTGCCAAGCCCCTTCAGGGCACCCGAGGGCCTTTTCAAACCGCCGTGCAGCGGATAGAGCCGGGGCATGAGCACACCCGGCGGCACACCCAGCAGAAAATCCGGCAGTAAAACCGGCAGCAAATCCGGGCGGGGATCCGGCGATGGATCCAGCCACCCCGGCGAGCGCATCGCCAAGGTGATCGCGCGCGCCGGCGCCGCAAGCCGGCGCGAGGCCGAGCGCATGATCGAGGCCGGCCGCGTGGCGGTGAACGGGCGCGTGATCTCGCGCCCCGCCCTCAACGTGAGCGAAACCGACGAAATCACCATAGACGGCACCCCCCTCGCGC